>CAZGWG010000023.1:0-27792 GCA_964529165.1 uncultured Sphingobacterium sp. | reverse complement strand
ATTATGGCAGGAATGAAGTGAAGTCATTTCTGATCAGCAATGCTATTTTCTGGCTTGACCGTTATCATGCGGATGGATTACGTGTAGATGCTGTGGCATCAATGCTGTACCTTGATTATTCTAGAAAAGAGGGAGAATGGATACCGAATGATGTGGGCGGACGTGAAAATATTGAGGCAATTAGTTTTATCAAGGAATTTAATGAAGCTGTTTATTCTCATTTTCCCGATGTACAAACTATTGCGGAAGAATCAACGGCATTCACTGGTGTAAGTAGGCCTACTTTCATGGGAGGATTGGGTTTTGGGATGAAATGGATGATGGGCTGGATGCATGATACACTCGCCTATTTTGGACGGGATCCGGTCCATAGGAAGTATAACCATCAAGGTATCACTTTTAGTACGGTTTATGCATTCACCGAAAATTTTATGCTGCCTTTTTCTCATGATGAAGTGGTTCATGGCAAAGGTTCCTTGCTTGGGAGGATGCCTGGTGATGAATGGCAGAAATTTGCTAATCTGAGGTTATTGTACCTATACATGTTCACACACCCTGGAACAAAATGTCTTTTTATGGGTAACGAATTTGCTCAATCCGGTGAGTGGAATTTTAATCAATCGCTCGACTGGCATTTGCTTGAATATGCTCCGCACCAGGGTGTTAAAGAGATAGTTTCCGTATTAAATAGGATATATCGGTCAGAACCTGCTTTATATGAAAAGAGCTTTGAGTCTGACGGATTTGAATGGATTGAAGGCGGGGATGCAGAAAACTCTGTACTGGTTTATTCAAGAAAAGGCTATAATTCTGCTGATGATCTTCTGATTGTTTTGAATATGACACCTGTGCCGAGGAAAGTATGGCGTATCGGACTTCCTGCCGAGGGGAAATGGAAGCTATTATTGAATTCAGATGATTTACGTTTTTATGGGTCTGGTTTATTTGCGGATCAGAATGTTATTTCCGAAGAAATATTCTGGCATGGAAAATCTCAGTCAGGACTAATGAACCTTCCGCCTCTGGCCGGTTTGGTTTGGAAAAAGGTAAATTAAGTTAAGTGTCTGGATTAGCAGATTTTGGAAGTCACCTGGTCCATTATTTCCATCACAATCAGGGCTTCTGATGCATTACAAGGGTTGGGGCCCTTGTCAAGAAAATAGTTCACAACCTGTTCGATCATAGGCTGCTGTACGTGTGGAATCGGATCAAAATGCAGTTCTTTAGTTTGCGCTTCTGTAATAAGCTGACATCCATCTTTAAATATTGGGAAGCGGAGCATACCTTTCGTTCCTCTGATTTCACATAAATCATACTCCTTATCAGGTGTGACGTTATAATCCCAGACACCATTGAACAGTATGTTATTCCCGAAAATAATATCTGTTGTTACATAATCGTCGGCTTGATAATTCTTACCTATGTTAGAGGAACTTCCTTTTACGGATTCTGGTTCTCCGAAAAAATAAAGCATCAGGTCTAGTTGGTGAGGAGCCAGGTCATGAAATAAACCTCCACCCGAAATAGCAGGGTTTACCCTCCAGCTATCTGCAACACCAGGAGCCGGCGACTGGCATAGTCTGATTTGTGCAGATAAGATGTTACCCAGAATATTCTCACTGATTATTCTCTTGATTTCTAAAAACCTGGGCTGTGCTCTTCGATAATGAGCAATACTGAGTTTGCAGGAATATTTTTCCGAAGCTTCCAGCATCCTTCGAGCCTCTGAAGAATTTAGGGCCATTGGTTTTTCAACATAAACAGGTTTACCTGCTTTGAAAGCTTTAATAGTATAATCCTCATGAGAATCTGGAGGAGTAGCAATATAAATGGCATTGACATCATGATCATTGATTAGTGCATCAGCGTCAGAATACCATTTTTCTACATGATGCCTTTTGGCATAATCTTCTGCTAGAGTTTTATTGCGGCGCATAACAGCGACTAATTCAGAGTCAGTCACTCTTCTAAACGCTGGTCCGCTTTTAACTTCAGTTACATCGCCGCAACCGATTATTCCCCATGATATCTGATTCATTTTCCCTTTAACGCTGACAGGGTTTTAAACCCTGTCAGCGTTACGAAAATAAAGATTAAAAATCGAAAAATTCGTGAACGGTCAATATCATTTAGTAAACGGTAATTCTTGAAATAAAAAACCCTGCTCTAAATATAAAGCAGGGCCGTGGTTAGTATAAAAAGCTATTAAAATATTATTTCACACTTGCGATATGCTGAACAAGATCGATCAGTTTGTTAGAATATCCCCATTCATTATCATACCATGCAACGACTTTAACGAAATTATCATTCAGCGCAATTCCTGCTTTAGCATCAAAAATTGAAGTACGTGCATCACCAAGGAAATCAGTGGAAACAACATCTTCTTCTGTATACCCTAAAATTCCTTTCAAATCGCCTTCAGATGCTGATTTCATTGCTTTTTTAATCTGGTCGTAAGATGCTGGTTTATCCAAGCGGACAGTAAGATCTACTACAGAAACGTCGGCAACAGGAACTCTGAAAGACATTCCGGTTAGTTTACCTTTTAATTCAGGAATAACAAGGGTTACAGCTTTGGCTGCACCAGTCGAAGAAGGAATGATATTCTGATAAGCACCTCTTCCACCTCTCCAATCTTTTGCCGAAGGACCATCAACAGTTTTTTGAGTAGCTGTTGCAGCATGAACGGTGGTCATTAATCCTTCCAGGATACCGAACTCATCATTCAATACTTTTGCCAATGGAGCAAGGCAATTGGTGGTACAGGATGCGTTAGATACAATTGTTTGCTCAGCTTTCAGATCCTTGTGATTGACACCCATGACAAATGTTGGCGTATCATCTTTAGCAGGAGCAGACAATACAACTTTTTTAGCACCTGCCTGGATATGTTTTTGTGCGTCAACCTGAGTAAGAAATAAACCTGTTGATTCAATAATTACTTCAGCACCAACTTCATTCCATTTAAGGTTTGCAGGATCTTTTTCAGCAGTAACCCTGATCGTTTTTCCGTTTACTACTAAATGTCCACCTTCAACACTGATTGTTCCCTTGAATTTACCATGGGTCGAATCATATTTGAGCATATAAGCCATATAATCTGGCTCAACAAGGTCGTTTATACCAACCACTTCAATACCTTCACGTTCAATTGCAGCTCTGAAAGCCAAACGGCCTATTCTGCCAAATCCATTGATTCCAATTTTCATCTGTTTATTTTTTTGTTGTTTAATAGTGATGAACCTGCCTGCCTATAGGCAGGGTGCTCCTGATTGATATGCGTACCTATAAAGGTACTTTCTAAATCATGATTGATTCATTTTTCGTTGTTTTAGTATAATTGAATCCTCTAAAATAGCTATCCTCAAAGTTTTCATGATGATGACTCTGTAAAATATCTGCGGGGTTTATTATTAATTTTTGTTCAAATAATATTTCAATAAGTTATATATAGGCTCTTTAATAACGGAGCTAACTTTCAAGTTATTATTTTGTGCAGCTTCATGCAGATACTCTTGAAATCCAGCAGCGACCGAACCAATCATATGTAAAGGAACAGTAGGATATTGTTCTTTAAGTGGTATAATATAAGTTTTGAAATAAAGGTCAAAACCATTAATAACCAACTTATTTACAAAAGCGTCCTCTTTATTCTCCATTAAAAAATCGGCAAAAGAGCTCAAAAACAATGATGGCTGAGCTTGCCGGTATACCTTATCGAGTATCTGAGTACGGTCGAGGTCATATTTCTTTTTGAATTTTAGTTCCAAATCTTCAGGAAGAAGATCATTTAAATATGACTTCAGAAGTTTTCGACCCAGCCAATTGGATGATCCTTCATCACCCAAAATATAACCCAAACCGTAATTATTCTCTATTATTTTCTTGCCATCAAAATAAGCGGCATTAGAACCACTGCCCATAATACCTAGTATACCAGGTTCATCACCACTTGCTGCAAGTGCTGCAGCTTTCAGATCATGGTCTACAATAACTTTACTGAATCTGAAAAAACGTCCAAGGGCATTAGCAACAATTTCTTTTCGTTCGTTTGAAGATGCCCCTGCTCCGAAAAAATAAACCCATTTAATTTTTTCTGCATTGTTTATTAGTTGGATGTTCTTGTTCAGAAGTTGTGCAATGTGATGTTCATCATTGAAAAAAGGATTTATTCCAGGTGTTTTGAATTCCGAAATGGTTACCCCCTTTTCTGCCAGTTTCCAATTTGCATACCTTGATCCACTATAAACTACTGCAATCATATATTAAATAGATAATACACTTACCATTTCCATCAAATCTTCCTCAAGCTTAAAATGAGAATAATTTAATGCTTCCTCGAGAGGTGTTGTTACAACTGAATTCCCCCGAAGTCCTACCATTTGCATGCTTTGTCCAGCTACTAACCCTTTTACAGCGGCAAAACCTAAGCGGCTTGCAAGGACCCGGTCAAAACTACTGGGGCTGCCCCCACGCTGCAAGTGTCCTAATATAGTGACTTTGACGTCGTAAAAATCAAATTTTTCTGACACAAGTTTGGCAAGATGATACGCCCCGCCACTTTTATCTCCCTCAGCCACAATTACGATGCTGGATGTTTTTTTATTTCTGGCATCCTGAGATAGCTTTTCAATGAGTTCATCAATTGCGGTTTCACGTTCTGGTAGAAGTACAGCTTCCGCACCTCCCGCAATCCCTGATCGCAAGGCAATGCAGCCTGAATCACGTCCCATTACTTCTACAAAAAATAGTCTGTTATGCGATGCTGCAGTATCTCTGATTTTATCAATTGCTTCAATAACCGTATTAGTTGCAGTATCGAACCCAAGTGTAAAATCCGAACCATAAAGATCATTATCTATTGTGCCGGGAATACACATGACAGGAATATCAAAACGTGAAGAAAGACGTTGTGCCCCCCTAGCTGTTCCATCACCTCCGATCGCAACTAATGCATCAATACCCTTTGCTTTCAGATTTTTATATGCTTTTTCTGTTCCTTCATCCGTTTGATAGTCCAGACAACGGGCTGTTTTAAGAATAGTACCTCCAAGATGAATGATATTTCCGACTGAACGTGCATTCATGTCCCAAAAGTCACTATCCAGCATACCCTGATATCCTTTACGGATTCCTACTACTTCAATACCCATGAATACTGCAGTACGAACAACTGCTCTGATACATGCATTCATTCCCGGTGCGTCACCACCTGAAGTAAAAACTCCTATTTTTTTTATTCCTGACAAATCTGATTTTGAATAATATGCACGAATATAGTGTGTATTATTTACACTAAGTAATTTTTGAATATTTTTTCACACAGTTATGACTAAACCTTATATATTTAGTTTTTAAATTTTGCATTTTGGGAACAATCCTGCCTAAGTTCGATTCTGTATTTTCTATTGATTGTGTAATATTTGGTTTCGATGAAGGAGAATTGAAGATTCTTCTGATTGAACGAAATGAAGAACCATTCAAAAATTGGTGGGCACTGCCCGGCTATATTGTTGAACAGGATGAGAGTATTGATCATGCTGCTGAACGTATCCTTTATGAGCTAACTGGACTCAGAGGAATCTATATGGATCAGTTTTACACCTTTGGGGATGTAAATAGACATCCACAGGGTAGAGTAATCACTGTCGCATATTATGCAATGATCCGATTAAGCGGCAGCAAGGATCTAAAACCAGTGAGTAATTATGCTTCCAAAGCTGTTTGGACGCCGGTAAATGATTTGCCGAAACTTGCATTCGATCATGAAAAGATATTTTCCAAAGGCTTTGAAAAAATAAGGCATAAGATCAGCTATCAGCCCATAGCCTTTGAATTACTTCCTGAGAAATTTACCCTAACACAATTACAGCATCTTTATGAAGTTATTTTAAGCAAGAAGCTTGATAAACGTAATTTTAGGAAAAAGATGCTGAACTATGGTATTCTCAAAGAACTTGATGAGAAACAGAAAGGTGTATCATACAGGGCTGCCAAACTCTATAAATTTGACAAGCGTAAATATGCACGGCTTTTCCAGAAGGAAATTACGTTTGGGAAATGAAGGCCGATCAAGTCTGCAGTGACATGTGGCCAGGCAGGAAATGACCTGAAATTAGTCTTCTAAAATACCTGCTGCAGAAAAGACATTCATGAAATAAGGACTTTTGGGACGGAGGCTCCGGAATCCTTTTATTTACCAGCATAAACCACAAAGGAGGAATCAGAGATGGGAATAACATACTGGCATAACCTCCCGGAAGCACCGGACTTTCAGGATATGATAAGAGTTGATTAAAGGGCTTTGAAGCATGGAAATGATGGTCTGAATGACGGCTAAGGTCGACGAGCAGAAAGCGGCTGATAACTTTATCACTCTGCCAGGAGTGTTTCTTACTTGCTCGTTCAGTGTCCTTCCTGCTTAAACCATAATGCTCAATATAATTTGTATATTCGAGCAGAAGGTTCGCAAAAATGGCTTGTAGCAGTAATGCTCCCGATACTTCCCAAGACCAAATGATTGTGGAAAGTGCCAGGATTATAAGGTATCCTGATATACAACAGACCAAGTAATTATTTAATCCGTAAGGGGCCAGTTTTTTAGTCTTACAACGCTGTTTTTCCATTTGCAGTGACTGTTTGAGCTGAACTCCTATTGAGCGTATAGCAAAATGATAATAGCTTTCACCAAACTTTGCTGTTACCGGATCTTGATCTGTACCAACATATTTATGATGAATGCGCAGGTGATGGATATAGAAATATGGGTTGAAAACCGTGAACAAAAGAAAACGCCCTGCAGTATTCCAGATCCTGTGCTTTCTGTGAATGAGTTCATGAGCTACAACAATACCCAGAGTGCCTGAAGAACCGGCTGTTGAGAGTGCAGCCGTAATTACCCATACTCCATGGATAATACCTCCAGAAACACCATATATGAGACTCAGAATTGCTGAAATTTGTCCGGCAAGTGAAAAAACCATTAGAATATCTGGAAGGTCGTCCTTTATCCAATCGTCGTTCGTATGGTCCTCAGGAAGCAGGATCTCAGCAATTCCAAGTACAAAAAAAGAGAAGATAAAATTAAGAAGCGTTAGCCATCCTCCCGCAAGATTCCCCACTACGACCAGTATTACCGGAATCAGATTGAAGAAATATTTCCAGTTACGGAAAGATTTCACTGTCCTGATGGGCACAGTGCTCATTATTTAAATATCAGGAAATGACTTAGACCTCAAAAAATGAAATTATATCTTTATTTTGGAGAAGAATTACCTATATAAAGTGCTCCAGCCATCAAGGCAAGGTCCTTTAATAGGCCACCCATTCCATTCTGATCACCACCCAATACCATCGGCAAATGAATAGTCAGAATAAATACAAGCATTAATCCTCCTAATAAATAACCTGCAAGCTGAACCGATTTGTTGATTAGGAAACCGGCGGCACCCAGAATTAATAAAATACCGGTAATGTAAACCCAGATTATTCCGCCAGGAACATATGCTGGCACCATTCCCTGCATTTTGTCTGCCGACATCAGATGCATTACTCCAAATACTGCAAACGGGATTGCAAAAATTACCCTTAATAGACCGTGAGAAAGAATTTGATTCATTTTCTTAGGATTAGGTTAAAAAACAATTTAATTTCTATACCTAATTTACTAATTATCAATGAATTTGTGATTTTTTATTCTTCCCTGAAAAAAGTATCATTAATATAGCGCCTGTAGCGATTAATGCCCAGCCAATCCATTTGTATTTGATCATCCTGCCGGCAACAGCCGCCAGTTTTTTCAATGGAATGAAGCTAAAATAATTACTGACCTTAAAATAAACAGCACCAAAAGTAAAGGCCAGAACCAGAAGTAAGGTCCATCCGCAAAAGCGTAACAAACCTCTTTTATTGCCTGAAGCGGCAATTAAAGAAAGAACTGCAAGCGAATAAATAATGGATGCCAGCACTGTATCGATATCCCAGTAATTCCAGTTGCCTATAATTGGTATATGAAGCATAGGCATCATTCCTCCGGCAATAACCAGAAGTGAAGCTATAATTCCAATGTAGTTCTTAAAGGTCATGGCAGTTTTAATTAGCCTTTTAGAGCTGATTGTGGATTGTTACCTTCAGTCAACTCCATTTTTTCAGCAAAATGCGCACAATAATCACGAAGATCTTCTACAATCGCCTCTTCTCCGGTAGCTCGCAGAAAACTATCGCCCATTGTTTGTAATGTTTCATAAAAGAAACGTTTCATTTCGTCTACGGGCATGTCTTTCGTCCATAGGTCAATTCGAAGTGAGTTCTTATAATTATGATCCCATAAAGCTAGCATCATTGATTTAACAGGTAAGGCTTCTTTGTTCTGAGAGTCAGTTGATTCCCAAAGAATATTTTCAGGTACATTTTGATCGTCTAGTTCTATGGTAAGTTTTATTTCGGCTTTTTTCATTACAGGTACTTTTTAGGATTGAGTTGTATATGCTTAATATTATATGTTAATTTTAGAATGTATTTTTATGCCTTTAATAATTTGTTATCGTTGATGAGATATCTCTAAATTTTGCCAAGCTGAGTCTCCTTCTGCATTTTCAAACCCATTCCCAACTCTCAGTTGAAAATATACAATTTAATCAGCACTATCAATACGGCCACAAAGATGAGAAATAGAAGTTCAATTAACCAAATGCGTTTTAGCTCAGGTATGAATCTGCGGAATACCTGATCTGCAATAAAACTGAGGATTAGCAAAATAATTAAAGGAATACTTCCTAAGTTATGAAATCCGTTCTCATCCTTAAAGATGAGTAAGTAGGTAATGCTTACAAGTAAGAGGGAAGTAACTATGTTGAGCGGTGTTAAACGCAATTTCATTTTTTTCGGTCCTTTTTATGAACAGAGTCAAACTTGACGCTTTTCTTTCTGCGGGCTGCCCCTGGTTTATTATTTCTAACCTTGGCTTTCGGTTCCGCTTTGGCTGATTTTATTCCCTTTGAATTTTTAGCTTTTTTCTCATGAAAGGCTCCCTTGAATTCCGGATCTTCTCTCCGTTTTTGCAGATCGATTTCCTTGGCAATATTTTGGCGTTCCTCATAAGGGGTGTCATCGATAAAGACTGTTTCTGGCATTTCAGCTACCGGAATGGTCTGCCTGATCAACTTCTCAATTTTTTCAACATAATACTCCTCAGAAGGGCTGCAGAAAGTGATTGCATCGCCGGTTTGAAGGGCCCTTCCGGTACGGCCAATCCGGTGAACATAATCTTCAATAATAATCGGAACATCAAAATTAATGACATGGCTTACATTGCTGACATCAAGTCCGCGGGAAGCCACATCAGTTGCAACCAGAATCCTTATTTCTCCCTCTTTAAAGGCATTGATCGAATTGATTCGGGTATTTTGTCCTTTATTGGCATGAATAACCCGTACTTGATCAACGCCATATCTCCGTTCCAGGAAATGAAAGATATTGTCAGCTACTGTTTTTGTTTTACAGAAAACAATCAGTCGGCTAAAATCTTCTGTATCCTTGAGTAAATGCTGTAATAAGTTTAGCTTGGTTTTCAGGTTTGGAACTTTGTACAGAACCTGGCTTACCGTTGCAGCTGGCGTTGCTTGCTCGGCAACCTCAATTACCGTTGGGTGTTTCAGAAAATCGCCGGAGATTTTATGAACCAGTTCACTCATAGTAGCTGAAAACAACAGGTTCTGACGTTTCCTTGGTACTACTTCAAGGATCCGGTGAATTGAACCGATAAAACCCATGTCCATCATTTTATCGGCTTCATCCATCACCAGGAATTTCAGATTTTGAGTATTGATATTTCCTTCAAGATACAGATCAAGAAAGCGGCCGGGAGTGGATATAATGAGATCTACTCCCTTTTTTAATTCGGCAATCTGAGTTTTTGGACCTAGCCCTCCATAAAGTACAACAGTTCGCAGATCTGTATATTTAGCGAAGGTTCTCACATTCTCTTCAATCTGCATAGCCAGTTCACGGGTAGGGGCTATGATCAGAGCTCTTGGGTCATTTCCCTGGGCATATTTCAGCTTCATCAGGATAGGTAAAACAAAAGCAGCGGTTTTGCCGGTACCCGTTTGTGCAATCCCCATAATATCCTGTCCGGATAAGATCGGCATGATCGCTTTTTCCTGTATCGGAGTTGGCAGGGTATAGCCTGCATCCGCAACAGCATTCAGGATCTGCCTGTTCAGCTTGAAATTTTCAAAGGATAATGACATCCTGCAAAGGTAGGGATTTGGAATTTAGATTAGTGCTTGCCTGATTTAGTTGTCAGTTGTTTGAAAAACTACCAATCTCAGGTTAGTGATTCACGAACCTTGTTTTGTTCCTTGTTCCATTATTTTGTTGCTCTCTAAGATTCATTATTTATTTAGACCTATGCTGACAAAGAACTAAGCAAAATTATTCCGAAATTTGTTTTTAAATAAATATCTAAAGCTTAAGGAATGTCTTCAATAATCATAAAATCTGCAGCAATTGTAAACGAAGGTCGGACATTTGTCGGGGATGTGTTCATTAAAAACGGACTTATTGAACAGATAGGATCTAGTCTTAATATTGCTGCAGAAAAGGTGATTAATGCTGAAGGTTTACATCTTTTCCCGGGTTGTATTGACGATCAAGTTCATTTCAGAGAACCAGGATTGACCCATAAAGGAGATATTTTTACAGAAAGCAGAGCCGCAATTGCAGGTGGAATTACCTCCTTCATGGAAATGCCTAATACTGTTCCCAATACCTTGACGCAGCAATTGCTTGAAGATAAATATCAGATAGCAAAGCAAACCTCCGCTGCCAATTATTCTTTCTTTATGGGAGCAGGAAATGATAATCTCGAAGAAGTGTTAAAAACAGATC
Organism: uncultured Sphingobacterium sp.; assembly: GCA_964529165.1. Classification (GTDB taxonomy): domain Bacteria; phylum Bacteroidota; class Bacteroidia; order Sphingobacteriales; family Sphingobacteriaceae; genus Daejeonella. Next base: position 16,899 of record CAZGWG010000023.1, on the reverse strand, counting down.
CTAAAAGTGTCTGCGGGATTAAGGTATTTATGGGTTCTTCTACAGGTAATATGCTGGTGGATAATGAAAAGACCCTGGATGGAATCTTTAGCCGGACAGCCATGCTGGTTGCCACTCACTGTGAAGATGAAGCAACTATCAGGGCAAATACTGAGCGGTTCAAACTTCAATATGGGGATAATTTAACTCCAGAAATGCACCCCTTGATCCGGAATGCAGAGGCCTGCTTTATTTCAAGCTCCTTGGCTGTCGGACTTGCAAAAAAATACAATACCCGTTTACATATTCTCCACATTTCAACGGCCATTGAGACATTTCTTTTTGATAACTCGATTCCTCTTGAGAAAAAACGAATTACTTCTGAAGCCTGTATTCATCACCTTTGGTTTTCAGATGCCGACTATTCAAAAAAGGGGAACTGGATCAAATGGAACCCGGCTATTAAAACAGCCGCCGACCGTGATGAAATATTTAAGGCAGTATTGGATGATCGTATCGATGTTATTGCTACAGATCATGCACCTCACACAATCGAAGAAAAATCACAGCCGTATGCTAAAGCACCCTCTGGCGGACCGCTGGTGCAGCATGCACTAATAGCAATGCTTGAGTTTTATAAACAGGGAAAAATATCATTGGAAAAAATCGTTGAAAAAATGGCTCATAGTCCGGCGGTTTGTTTTCAGGTAGAGAACCGGGGATTTATTCGAGAAGGTTATTGGGCTGACCTGGTCTTGGTTGACCTCAATAAACGGTCAACCGTTAACCGGGAGAATGTGCTCTCTAAATGCGGCTGGAGCCCATTCGAGGGGCAAACATTCGCTTCTTCAGTAGTGAGTACCATTGTATCAGGTAATCTGGTATATGAAAATGGTAAAATTATTGAAGGTGTTTTTGGGAAAAGGTTGGTGTTTAACCGATAGCTTACTGTCATTTTTGACGAGCAATACCCTCACAATATAATTTATAGAATATTTGACGCGAGGAAAAATCTGTTGAATGTGAATATGACATTCATTTGGATCAGATTGCTTATTCTTGACGGTAAGGCTGACAGGGTTTAAAACCCCGTCAGCCCCGTAATTAACCTTTTCCTCTTAAAAACATAATAAAATCGCTGGCCGATTGGTCAGTATACCCTACATGTCTGAGCATACACATTACCTGCCCGCGGTGAAAAGTAGAATGGTTCATACAGTGCAGGATGATTTCAGCATTATTCTGGCTAAAAGTTTTGCCCTTTAGATTGATATATTCTGTTTCTGACAGGAAGAATTGATCATCTTTTCCAGATATAAAATCGATGAAATCTGCCGAATTATTTTTGATTGTATTACAAATATCCGAAAAACTACGCGCAGCATCCAGATTATGCATGTGGGGAATATTGTTTTGGTTCAATCGTGCAAGCCATGTTTGCTCAGCATCTGCAATGTGGAGAATCACTTTTTTAATAGTCTCATATTCTGCTTTTTTATTCTCAACAATCTCCGCCTCCTCTACCCCCGACAGATAATTGCACATTTTTTCATTCGCCCAATGATTGTATTGCAGGTAATTTAAAAGAAGTGATTTCATGATCCGGCAGCTTGGTTCTATTAAAAATACGATTATTTAGATTAAAAACTGCGCTATACTTTCCTAAAAACTAATTAGATTGTAATAATATCTCAAAATGAATGGAATAGTTCCTTATTGTGGCTAAACTGCATACCTTTGCGGCTTGTTGATAAGCAATTATGGCTAAAGTTTCTATTAATATTGCAACCGGTTCTGTTCAGAAAGAGGAAATAATTGTTGGGATTGACCTGGGTACAACCAATAGTCTGGTCGCATTTATTAATCCTGAGGGACAGCCGCAGGTAATAAATGATACAGGTAAAGGTGTCCTTGTCCCTTCAGTGGTTCATTTCCAGTCAGATGGAGGATTAATTGTAGGAAATGAAGCAAAGGAATTTTTAATATCTGATCCTCAAAATACCATCTTTTCGGTAAAACGGCTTTTAGGCCGCTCTTTTAAAGATATTCAGGAACACAGTAATTTATTTTCATATAAAATTATTGATGATGATACAGAAAGCCTGGTAAAGATTAAGGCCGGGGATAAGTATTTTACTCCAATTGAGCTTTCGGGCATGATTCTGAAAGAATTGAAGGATAGGGCTGAACATGCACTGAAAACTGCAGTTAACCGTGCGGTAATTACTGTCCCTGCTTATTTTAATGATAGCCAGCGTCAGGCTACCCGCGATGCAGGTAAACTTGCCGGTCTTGATGTCTTACGTATTGTCAACGAGCCAACGGCCGCGAGTCTAGCTTACGGTATCGGGCTTAATCCGGAAGAAGAAAAGATCATCGCTGTTTATGATCTGGGTGGCGGAACTTTCGATGTTTCTATCTTAAAAATACAGAACGGAATATTTGAGGTTCTTTCAACAAATGGAGATACATTCTTAGGTGGAGATGATTTCGACAGGGCAATTGTCAATTACTGGATCGATCAAAACCAATTGGGAGATCGGGCAAAGATATCTTCCTTAAATCAGGCACTTCGCTTGAAAGCTGAAGAAGCCAAAAAGGCACTCAGTACTCAAAATATATTTAATAGCCAGATAGACGATATCCCATGTGCCATAACTAAACAAAAATTTGAAGAGCTTATTCTTTCCAGAGTTGAACAAACCATACAATGTTGCAGCAATGCATTGAAAGATGCCGGTTTAAATGCAAAGGATATTCAGGAAGTGGTTATGGTTGGTGGGTCAACGCGAACGCCATTGGTGAAACAGATGGTTGCTGCATTTTTTGGGAAGGAAGTTCATGATCAGATCAATCCTGATGAGGTAGTGGCATTAGGCGCTGCAATTCAGTCGGATATCCTGGCGGGGAACAGAAAAGATATTTTATTATTGGATGTTACTCCGCTTTCATTGGGAATTGAAACGATGGGAGGACTTATGGATGTAATTATTCCAAGAAATGCAAAAGTGCCCTCCAAAGCAGGCAGGCAATATACAACCTCCATTGATGGGCAGGTAAATATGAAAATCTCTGTTTTTCAGGGTGAACGGGATCTGGTGGCTGAGAACAGAAAGTTGGCTGAATTTGATCTGAAAGGAATACCGGCAATGCCAGCAGGTTTTCCAAAGGTAGATATCAATTTCAGATTGAATGCAGACGGAATTCTAACTGTTGAGGCAGTTGAATTGCGATCCGGAGTGAAGCAGGAAGTAGAAGTGAAACCAACCTATGGTCTTACTGATGAGCAAGTTGAGAAAATGTTGATAGACAGCATTGAGAATGCTAAAGATGATGTAAGCAGGCGAATGCTGATAGAAGCGCGTACAGAAGGTGAACAGATGGTTTATACTGTAGAACGTTTCCTGGAAAAGAACAGCGAACAGGTTTCTCAACAGGAAGCAGATGCTACTCAAGAACTAGTCGGAAATCTTAAAACTGCTTTAGGTTCGGGTGATAAAGATCTGATCCATAAGAGTATAGATGAACTTAATGAGTTTACAAGACCTTTTGCAGAGAGATTGATGAATACCGCAATTTCTTCGGCAATGAAAGGGAAGGCGATTGAGTAATTTTGTTAATCGCCTTGTGAAGCATAGCTAATTTGAAATTAGTATTGATTACCCTGAATCTTGGCTCCTGGCTCTTTGTTCAATCAGATCAATAATTAAACCATTCTTGGAGGTTTTTCTATGAGAATCATCCTATCCTTAATCGTTTTACTTCTTTCACTGAAAGGGGCTGCCCAGAATATAGAGTCAGATAATTTACTGATACTTGAGCTTCTACAGAATCAGCGTTATGATGAAGCGGCAGAAATCCTGAAAAAGAATAATCCTGAACCTATTTCTGATAAGAAAATACTGTCCCGAATTGGTTACAGTTTGAGAATGGCAGGTAAGTTATCGGAGTCAGAAATCTATTATCTGCGTATTCTGGAGCAGGAACCTGCAGAAATTTCAGCACTCTTCAGTATGGCAGGAATCAGCCAGCGTAAGGGTAATTTTATAAAAGCAAAGGAGTATTATAATCAGATTTTAGCCAGCGATAGCACCAATTTCTCAGTTTACAAGCAGTTGAGTGATATGATCGAATCTTCTGAGGGACTGATGTATGCAAGCGTCTATCTGCAAAAAGCTAATAGCCTAAATTCCTCCGACGGAGATATTGCCTACAGTTATTCCAAAGTTCTGAAGGACCTAAAACAGTTCGGATCTGCAGCTAAGGTACTTGATGAAGCTATCAAAGCAGATTCTACGAATCTGATTCTTTTGAGAGGAAAGGCTGAACTAGCCTATGCAATGAAAGACTGGAATGTAGTAGCGGAGATTTGCAGTATTATTATCAGGGATGGAGATCGTAGCGCAAACATTTTAAAAATGCTGGGGGAGGCTTATTATTCAGTTGGAAAGTACCAGCAGGCAATTGATATCCTGCAAGGTATGGAAGCAAATGATATGAAGACTGAGTCGACTCTCTATTTTATTGCGATGAGTTATAAGGCTCTAAAGAATTACAACAAATCAGTTGATTATCTCAATAAAACAATAAATGAATCAATATCGCTAAATACAGCAGGCTATTATGCCCAGATGGGGGATGTACTGGAGAAAAATCAATTGACAAGACAGTCGCTTGATGCCTATCATAAGAGTCTTTTTTTCGATAATAAACCGCTCACTCTTTATACAATCGCTACAATTTACGATCAGAAACTCAAGCAGCCTAAAACGGCCTTAAACTATTATAAAAGGTATATCAACTCAAAGCCTCCTGCTGAGCAGAAGGCCTATGTAGAGTATTCAAATTACAGGGCATTACAATTGAGCAAATAAATCAGTTTCGGGGTATAAAATGTTATAATTAGTCAATCTCTTACCCGACAGCTATTGGATCCCCATTGCCTATTCCCTCTTTCCCATTTCCATTCCCTCAATTCCCAGCCCCAATCATCCCATTGATTTTTTATTAGTTTTTTGCGCCACCTTCCATGGCTTCTCGGATCGCTTCCTGTTCTTTCAGTTCTTCAATGTTATTTTTCTTTCCATAAACATCTTTGGATTCTTCAAAGCTGATTAGGATTTCTGCGATTTTATCTAGATTATCAGCAACATTCTGGTGCATTTCCGGAAGGATTCGCTCAAGGGTTTTATTCCCCAGGTCAAAATTGTCAATTTCAATCTTACCTATCTTTTGAACGATTGCAGTCTGACTGTTTTTCAAATCTTCCAGTTCATTCGTAATTTTCTCCATTAACTCAAATTTTTTCAGCTTATCCATAGTATTTCTAATTATAGTAAATTTAATAATACTACTTAAAGCAATTATGCTGCCACTAATTTTTTGAATTTGAAGGATTTACTAAGAAATTAGATTGGATTTGATTTGAGGCAAGGATCCTTATGAAAGGAATCGGGCATTTGCTGAACTCTCCACGCTATTCTTTTCTTTATCAGCATGAAGTTTTGTATGAAGCAATCGTGAAAGATTATTTATTATGGTATCCGATCATTTATGTGATATATTTTAAAGATGCTGACGACTTAAACGGGCAACATATTTTCCAATAATATCAAATTCAAGATTGACAGTATCACCTGCATTAAGTTTCTTCATATTGGTATGCTCATAGGTATACGGTATTATTGCAACAGAAAAAGAATCTTCCTTGGAGTTGACAACTGTCAAACTTATACCGTTTACACAGATAGAACCTTTTTCCACTGTAATGTTTTCGGTTGCAGCATCATAGCTAATGGTATATTCCCAGCTACCATTCTTTTCTATTACTTCAGTACAAATGCCTGTCTGGTCTACATGTCCCTGAACAATATGCCCGTCTAGTCTTCCATTCATTTGCATACATCTTTCCAGATTAACAAGATCTCCTTCTTTAAGCCTGCCGAGATTCGACTTGTTTAGTGTTTCTGATATTGCCGTCACGGTATGGGTACCTTCAGCAAGTGCAACTACTGTTAAGCAGACACCATTATGAGAAACAGACTGATCTATTTTTAATTCATTTGAAAGGTCTGATTCAATGATTATTTGGAGGTTGTCCTGGTCTTTTTTAAGACTGGAAACCTTGCCTATTGTTTCTATAATGCCGGTGAACATAATTTATTCTAAAAATTAGTGCGATTTTCTGTTCCTTACCCAGGGAGATACTGCAGGAGCCTGATCACTATTTGTGCTTATATTGCTCTCTTCCATCATGAATTTGGCAGCAATAAGGGCAGCAATCAAAGCTTCCTCTTCATTCCCATTGTCAAGAAATTCAGGAAGGAAGTATTTGCTAACGAAATGCGTGTCAAATTTACCTGATACAAATGCTTCATGCTGCATAACAAATTTTCCGAAAGCCAGTGTCGTTTGAATTCCTGTGATGCGGTATTCATCGATAGCCCTGATCATCCGTTCTATGGCTTCAGTCCGGTCTTTGCCGTAGCAAACCAGTTTGGCAATCATCGGGTCATAATAGATCGGTATTTCCATGCCCTGCTCAAAACCATCATCTACTCTCACTCCGGGTCCTTTTGGAGTAATATAGGTCTGGAGCTTGCCAATATCGGGAAGGAAATTGTTTGCAGGATCTTCGGCATAAACTCTTACTTCGATAGCATGGCCCTTTATCTTCAGATCCTCCTGTTTAAAGCTTAATTTCTCACCTCTGGCTACTTTGATTTGCTCTTTAACCAGGTCAATGCCTGTAATCATTTCTGTCACCGGGTGTTCAACCTGTAAACGGGTGTTCATTTCCAGAAAGAAATAATCGAGATTCTCATCCAGAATAAATTCAACAGTTCCGGCTCCGGTATAATGACATGATTTGGCTGCATTTACAGCACTTTCACCCATTTTTTGCCTTAATTCCTCACTCAGAACAGAGGATGGAGCCTCTTCAATAACTTTTTGATGCCTCCTTTGAACTGAGCAGTCGCGTTCAAACAAATGAACAATATTGCCATGATTATCACCCAGAACCTGGATTTCTATATGTCTTGGCGATGAAACATAACGTTCAATAAAAACGGACCCATCTCCAAATGCTGATAATGCTTCAGATACTGCCAAATCCATTTGCTCAACAAAATCAGCAGGTTTTTCTACTATACGCATTCCCTTGCCACCACCACCGGCAGCCGCTTTGATCAGTATAGGAAAGCCAATCTCTTGAGCCCTTCTCTGAGCGATTTGAATATCCGTTACGGCCTCCTCCGTGCCTGGAACCATTGGGATATTGTATTTCATTGCCGCGGCCTTGGCCGATAATTTATTGCCCATGATCTCCATCGCTTCAGGAGATGGCCCGATAAGTATCAAGCCTGCATCATTTACCATTCTGGCAAAGGCGGCATTCTCAGAAAGAAAACCATAGCCCGGGTGAATGCCCTGCGCTCCTGTTTTGAGACAGGCTTCTATAATTCGTTCTCCCAAGAGGTAAGATAGGGAGGATGGAGCCGGACCAATACAAACAGCTTCATCGGCATATCTGACATGCAGTGCATTACGGTCGGCTTCAGAGAATACGGCCACTGTTTTGATCCCCATTTCTCTTGCTGAACGCATTACACGCAATGCTATCTCTCCCCGGTTGGCTATCAGGATTTTTTCCATGTACAAATGTAAGTTTTTAAGCGCTACGCCGATCGGCCTAATTCGATCTCAACGATCTCGATGTAATTTCTTTAAAACATCAAGGGTATATTCAATTTGTTCATCCTTAATATCCAGGTGCGTAACAAATCGGATCATTTGCTTGCCGAAAGTATTGCACTTTATTCCATGATGATTTAATTTTTCGACAAATTCATCCGGATTGTGCTTTTGGTCAATTTCAAAGATTACAATATTCGTGTCTGCGGGTATAACACTCCTGACGAATGGTAAACTGACCAATGTTGCTGCTAATATTTTAGCATTCTTATGATCTGTCTTTAGGCGATCAATATGATGATCCAGTGCGTAAATTCCGGCTGCTGCAAGGTAGCCAGCCTGCCGCCATCCACCACCTAATGCTTTCCGTATCCTTCTTGCATGATAAATGGTTTCTCTGCTTCCTAAGAGTACAGAACCGACTGGAGCGCCAAGACCCTTTGATAAACAAACAGATATCCCGTCAAACATTCTTCCGTATTCTTTTGGATCATCTCCCGATTCAGCTAAAGCGTTAAAGATTCTTGCTCCATCAAGATGCAGGTAGATATTTTTCAGACGGCAAAGATGGTATATAGGTTCAATCTGATCCAATGTATAAAAACTCCCTCCACCACGGTTCACTGTGTTCTCAAGCACTACCAGGCTGCTTTTAGGATAATGAACATTATCAGGATTGATATGAGGCTCAATCAGGTCGGCATTAAGTCTTCCCCGGTCACCATATAGCAAACGGACAGAAGCCATAGAATTATATGCAATTCCACCACCTTCATAACGATAAACATGTGATGTTTCATCACATATTACCTCTTCCATCGGATTGGTAAATCGCTTAATTGCAATTTGGTTGGTCATAGTCCCGGAAGGACAAAACAATGCATCCTCCATCCCAAAAATGGCTGCTGTTTTTTCCTGCAATGCATTGACGGTTTCATCTTCCTCAAATACATCATCTCCAACCTTTGCACTATACATTGCCTCCAGCATTCCAGGAGTGGGTTTGGTAACAGTATCGCTTCGAAGGTCAACGGTCATTTTATGTTCATTCATGCCTAAAATTATATTTTATCCCTGTTATCAGAAATTTTTTCTTATATTAAACGTTAATCACTAACAAAACAGCAATTATTTGCTGCTTATCATGCTCATTTCGGGCCAGTCGTATTCAGAATAATACAGACGATTTATCATATCCGGTTCGTAGTAATGAATCAGAGCCAAGTTATATTAATTATATATAAGCAAAAAAGTTCAGGATGAGGAAAACAATAATAGTTTCAAACAGGTTGCCGGTCAAAATTTCTGATGAGAACGGGGAATATACCTATTCTTCAAGTGAGGGTGGGCTGGCAACTGGTTTAGGTTCTATATATAAAGATGGTGAAAATATTTGGATTGGATGGCCTGGGATTGAGGTAAATGAACCAGAGAAACAAGCAGATATTATACAGAACCTGCAAGAAATGAAACTCCTTCCGGTTTTTTTAAGTCAGGAAGAGATTAGTGAATATTATGAAGGTTTTTCGAATGAAATTTTATGGCCAATATTTCATTATTATGCTTCAACCTATGTTAACTATAAGCAATCAAACTGGGATTTTTATCAATCTGTAAATCAAAAGTTCAGGGATGTCATTCTCAGTGTTGCCGAACCTGGTGATACCATCTGGATTCATGATTATCAGTTATTATTGCTTCCCGGGATGGTCAGGGCAGAAAATCCTGATTTGACCATAGGTTTTTTTCTGCATATCCCTTTTCCTTCCTATGAGTTATTCAGGCTTATTCCCTGGAGAGCAGAGTTACTTGAAGGTATGTTAGGTGCTGATCTGGTTGGATTCCATACCTATGATGATGTGCAGCATTTTATGAATGCGGCTATTCGTATACTGCCGATTAATTCGAATTCCAATATTTTGACCGTTGATGACCGCCCGGTAGTTGCCGAGGCTTTTTCAATGGGGATTGACTATAATAAATATTCTTCGCTTACCAATGATGCGATTGTAATGGATCAGGTCAGCCAGTTAAAAGAGAATTTCAGCGATAGCCGGATTGTTTTATCAGTAGACCGTCTGGATTACAGTAAGGGTATTTTGCAAAGGTTAGCAGCTTTTGAGCTTTTGCTTGAATTATATCCGGAATATATTGGTAAGGTTGTTCTGTATATGGTTGTGGTTCCATCCCGCGATACCGTACCCCAATATAAAGAACTGAAGGACCATATTGATAAAAAAGTAGGAAATATTAATGCTTCGTATCGTACCATGCAATGGTCACCTGTACTATATTTCTATCGTTCATTTCCAATTGAAGTACTTTCGGCATTATATCAGATTGCTGATATCGGACTTGTAACTCCGATGCGTGACGGGATGAATCTTGTCAGTAAGGAATATGTGGCCAGTCGAACCCGTAACGATGGAGTTTTAATTTTGAGTGAAATGGCAGGTGCATCAAAGGAACTAATTGATGCCCTGATCGTAAACCCTAATAACATAGGAGATATTACCCGAGCGATAGTTCAGGCGTTAAATATGACGTTGGTTGAACAGGAAGCAAAAATGACAGAAATGAGGAAGGTGGTTTCCCAGTTTAATGTTTTTCATTGGGTAAAAATTTATATGGATAAGCTGAAGGAAGTTAAGGAATTGCAAAGATCAATGCGATCCAGACATGTTGACCAGGGTGTGGCGAAAGCCATAAGCACCAGGTATGCTGATGCTTCAAAGCGCATTATCTTTTTAGATTATGATGGGACCCTGGTTAATTTCAATAGCGACATAAATAAGGCCAGTCCGGATTCATCACTATATGAATTGCTCGCAAAACTGGACGTTGACCAGTCGAATGAAATTGTTCTGATCAGCGGACGGGATCATCTTAAAATGGAAGAATGGTTTGGCCATACAAATGTTCATCTTATTGCTGAACATGGTGTTTGGCAAAAGCAGAAAGGAAGTGATTGGACAAGTATCATAGGATTAACAGATTCCTGGAAAGAGGAAATTTTCCCGATTTTAAATACTTATGTTGAAAGAACACCAGGTGCGTTTATTGAAGAAAAAAGCTTTTCACTTGTATGGCATTTCCGGAAGGTTCCGAAAAACCTTGGCGATCTCAGAGTTTCTGAACTCGTAAACAACCTTGTTTATCTTACCAAAGATAAAGGTTTGCAGCTTTTACCCGGAAACAAGGTTATTGAGATTAAAAATGTTGAGATCAACAAAGGTAAAGCGGCATTAAACTTTATGTTCATGAATGAGTATGATTTTGTGATGGCAATTGGGGATGATCATACCGATGAAGATATTTTTAAAGCCCTGCCCGATTCTGCTTACACATTCAAGGTTGGAAGCAGTTTATCGGCCGCCCGCTTTTATCTCCGTAATCCCGGAGAGGTAAGGCAATTTTTGAATCGCCTTACCTCTGAGAATGGGGAATAAATAAAACCAAAATTAGACTTGAAGTCTAGATAAATACCGGCTGATCAAGTTTTATTGCAATTCTGTAAGCAGCATTCATCAAACCCACATGGCTATAAGCCTGTGGGAAATTTCCCCACTGGCTTCCGCTTTCTTCGTCTATATCTTCACTAAACAGGAGGAGGTGATTTGAATACTGCAGAAGATTTTCAAATTCTCTTATCGCATCATCTAGACGACCAACACAGGCCAGGGCTTCAACATACCAGAAAGCACAAATCAGAAAAGTAGATTTTGGCTTGCCGAAATCATCTGAATGTAAATATCGGTGAAACAAACCTCTTTCAGTTTTTAATTCTTTCTCAAGCACTTTGAGGTGATCTTTTGCACGGTCAGAGCTTGGATCAAGGTAATTCATCATGATAAGTTGAAGAGTACTTGCATCAAGATGCGGACTCCCTACAGCATGTGTATAGACTTTACGAACAGGGTCATAGCAATTCTCAATATGTACAGCAGCTCTGTTTTTAAGTGAAATTGCCTTCTCAATCAGATCGACATCTCCAATTGCACGCGCCATCTTCTCAGCAGCAGAGCAACCTGCCCACTGAAAGAGATTACTGTAACAATGGATATGGGCAATATTTCTGAACTCCCAGATACCGGCATCTTTTTCGTCTATGGTGAGCTCAACTTTTGACAATAAATAATTAATCCAGTGGGCCGAATCCTTTCTCTCTGAAATTACAAAACGATTGTCAGTATATAATGGCAGAAGGGAAATAAGGACCTGTCCGTAAATATCATTTTGTATATGCTCAAATGCCTGATTGCCTATTCGAACAGGTTTATTACCCAGATATCCATCTAAATGCTCCAGAATAGTTTCAGTCAGAAATTTTTCTCCGGTGATTCCGTATAATGGCTGATAACGTCCTTTTTCTGAAAAGGAAATATCCGAAACATAGCTGAAATACCGTTCCATCTCTTCAAAATGCCCGATATGACTTAATGCACTGATTACATAGAAAGTATCTCTTAACCAGCAATACCGATAATCCCAGTTACGTCCGCTGCCCGGAAACTCGGGAAGACTGCTGGTACTTGCAGCAATAATTGCCCCCGTATCTTCGTATTGATGAATCTTAAGAGCCAATGCAGATCTGATCACATTCTTTTGATGGAATATAGCAATGGAAGAATGCTTAATCCAAAGTCTCCAGTAGTTAATGGTTTCGAGAAGAAAACGCTCTGCCGTAGTAGCAAGAGGGGCCTCAAGAGGCTCACCATAGGTAAGTACCAGGTATTTTGTTTCACTTAAAACAGAAAGCTGCTCATTTATAATATAGTTAATTGGAATATTGGTGGTTAACCGGATTCGATCATCCGAACCATAATATTCTATATGGCTGCTGCCGCGTGAAGCTTTTAATGTTTTGATGCCGTAATCATAAACTGGCTTGCATTTAATCTTTATACGAGGTGTGCCACTAATTAATTCGATTTTTCTGATCAGCATTAAAGGTTTGAAAAATCTATCGAACTGATTAAAGCGTGGCGCAAAATCTGTAATCCTGTAAACTCCATCAGCCGAAGTTATTTCGGTACAGAGTACATTGGTATTCTCCAGATAATATTGATGTGATTCAAATTCTCCTGATGGTAGAATAGAAAATTCACCCCCTTTATCTTTATCTAAAAAACCACCAAAAACAAAAGAACTGTCAAATCTCGGCCAGCATAACCAGTCAATGTTCGTGTTCTTGTTAATATGTGCCATAAAAGCACAGTTTCCTATTATACCGGTTTGATATGTATGTTTCTCCATAATTATTCGTGAAAAATTTCGGGATAAGTCCCCGGGCGGTAATTGCAGCCCCAATAATGTTGATGTTCATCGTTACAGGTATGTGTTCCTGTAAAGACGACCGGCATTTTAAATGTATAATAACATGATATGCAATGCCACAATTGCTAAAATACATCATTTTTTACAGTATTGCCAAAAAATACGGGTCTAATTGAATTTCAAAATTCCTGCATTGGGTAATTTTATCTATTTTATGATCGAGTTCAGTATGAGCACTACAATTTAAATTTCAAATGGGAGCCTATCAGACAATTAGTATAAATTCATACATTTAGCTTTTTAAAAATATTTATAGAACTATGATCATTATTGCAGATGGAGGGTCTACCAAGACCAATTGGTGTTTATTGAATAAATCTAGTCAAAAAATTTATTTTAATACAGAAGGATACAATCCATATTTTGTTAGCACTGAATATATAATAGATTCACTCAGGAAGGGTTTACCTACTGATCTGGATCTTTCTGAGATTCATGAAGTGAATTATTATGGTGCAGGTTGCTCTACAGAAGATAAGGTACGAATTGTTGAAGAAGCAATGTCGGCTGTTTTTAAGAATGCCAGTATTTATGTTGGACATGACCTTCTGGCGGCTGGTCGTGCCCTGCTGGGCTTAGATAGTGGTTTTGCAGCTATTCTGGGAACAGGAACCAATACTGGTCTTTACGATGGCAAGGATATTTCGCTAAATATTGACTCCGCAGCCTATATTCTTGGAGATGAGGGAAGTGGTTGTGATATCGGCAAAAAATTGCTTACTGATTATTTAAGAGGTTACATGCCTGAAGTAGTTAGACAGCGTTTTTGGGATACTTATAAACTGACTCCGGATGAAGTGACGGATAATGTTTATACCAAGCCTTTGGCAAATCGTTTTTGCGCCAGCTTTGCCAAATTTGTTTATGACAATAATGTGCACGCAGAATACTCAAGAAATATCGTGAAAACTTCTTTTGTTGATTTCTTTAAAAATCTGGTGTCTCATTATCCTAATTACAAGGATTATACATTTAATTGTATAGGCTCTGTGGGATACAATTTCAGGAATGTGCTCGAAGAAACTGCAAAAGAATTTGGCATGAAAGTGGGCAAAATTATCCGCTCACCGATAGATGATCTTGTGCGTTATCATGTTGAACTCGCTCCCAGAGATGCTGGAAGGAACTCTCAATAACAGCGGGTTGTAGCCTGAAACAGCTTTGATTACCTGAAGAGGCTTTCGGCTCCTAATTAGTTTATGAACAGCTTTTTTAACAAAAGTTTGTGCTGCCTTGATTGCGGATAAAATCCGCAATCAGTTCTTTTTTGCAAGATTTTTATTTTTTCTGTGATGTTTGTATTGTGATGGGATAAGTTTATTGTACTCGTCTCCAACTACACTGATATTCCCGTCAACCTCAAGAATAGCAAGTTTGACATGTTTGTAAGAATCTATACCATGTTCTCTTACAGCTTCTTCAAGTTCATCCATACTGATGCTTTCCTGATGCAGGTGGGCTATGTCAATCTTACCCCGGTAGATCAATATGACAGGTTTACCTTCAATCAAATCTTTTATGGATTGAGATCGGTACATCAAGAGCTTCATCAGATAGTTTAAGCTGAATAAAACACTTGCAGCAACAAGCCCTCCGGATAGACTTGAATTGGAACCTACCATTGAGTTCTGCACGGAATTACTAATCAGAACAATAAATACTAGATCAGTAGTTGAAAGTTGTGACAATTCCTTTTTCCCAAAAAAGCGAATAGCCAATACCATAAACAGGTACACTCCAATGCACCGTATCACAATATCCAGATAGGGATTGATCTCCATTTTAAAAATTCAATAATAACTGACCAATTGAAGTCATTTTTACTTCATGTTCCAATAGCCATTTTTTGCGCCATAATCCTGCCGAGAAACCCACCAGGTCACCATTACTGCCAATTACTCTATGACAGGGAACTACAATCATCAGATTATTACGCCCATTAGCCGAAGCGATGGCACGAATGGCCAGAGGGTTTTCCATTCTTCTTGCCAGGGCAGCATAACTTATTGGTTTACCAGCCTCTATTTTTCTGAGTTCGGCCCAGACACTTTGTTGAAATTCAGTCCCTGGTTGAGCCATTGGAAAATCGAAATTCTTTCTTTTTGCTTCAAAATATTCCTCAAACTGCTCTTTAGCCCATTCAGATAGTTTATTCGGATTCTCTAAGGGCAGTTTGTCGGGGAAACCTATTGCACAAATTTCCTGTTCATTGGCTTCAATGACCATATGTCCTATAGGGCTTTTAAGTATTGAAAAATACATGAAACAAAATACAAAGAAATATTGGATTCAATATTGAAAAGCAATGAATACCCGAAACTGAAAAGCAAATTCTATATTTGCTCCAATGGATTTAATGAATCAGGTTAAATTTCTGATCCGCAAGGAAATTATGCTCGAATGGCGTTCAAAATATGCCTTGAACGGTATTCTACTCTACGTGGTTTCAACTGTTTTCGTATGTTATCTTGCTTTTCGCGAGATAACAAGTCCGCCAACCTGGAATGCACTCTTCTGGATTATTATGCTTTTCGCTTCAGTGAATGCAATAACTAAAAGTTTTATCCAGGAAAGCAGAGGAAGGCAGTTGTATTACTATACAATTACCAGCGCCCAGGCAATTATCATCTCTAAGATAATTTATAATATCTTCCTCATGCTTCTGCTCTCTGCAATCGCCCTGGCTTTTTATACCCTTGTATTTAAGAATCTTCTGGGCGATCCATTGTTTTATTTTTTGGCGGTTTTATTGGGCAGCATCAGTTTCGCTTCTGTCTTTACAATGATCTCCGGAATCGCTTCCAAAGCAAACAATGCGGGAGGACTTATGGCAATCTTGAGTTTTCCTGTAATAATACCTTTGCTTGTTGTACTGATTAAGTTCTCCAAAAATGCGATGGATGGTTTGGATAGGTCGGTTTCTTATGACGAAATCGGTGTGCTTTTAGCTATCAACATCATTGTAATTACTACTTCTTTATTGTTATTCCCTTTTCTCTGGAAGGATTAATTCCAGGATCAATAGAATTAAACAGGACAGGTCCCGTATTTCTGCTATTGTTTTTGGGTTACCTCTTTTAATAGGATAAGTTCAAACATCTTTTAATCCGTGTGAAATTAATTTTCATAAAACGAGTATTGCTGCTAAAAAAAGGTTTTTTATTCCGTTCAGCAAAATGAAACGGCCTGTTCCGCAAATCGGAACTACTGATTACCGGAACTAATCCGGTCTCATAATCTTCCGGGAACCCTGAGGCATTTCTCTGAAAATCCTCCGAATCAAACGGCAGACAAGAGGGATACAAAGAGCAGACAGGTTCGGGAAAAGACTGACTTTGCTTTGTGAATTTTTCTGTCCTGCTTCAGCTTTGAAAACAAATGGTCTGATTTCTTTAAAATAAGAGATTATCCGTGAGATTTAAAGGGGGCTTTGTACGATAAAAATAAAACGCTTACTAAGCTTAACTGCCGGGCTTTTAGATTTAGTGGATAGTGCGGTTTCATCATTTGATTATTTGTTAGAGTGCATCACAATAAAAAAAGACCTTTATAGTATTACAAATAATGTTTTACCTTTGAAAAGATTAACTCAAATACATTATGAATAAAAACTGGTGGAAAATCCTTGCCACAGTTCTTGTGCTCTACTCAATTATTGCGGGGTTTTTATTCCATGTACCTGCTAAGCCCATCTTAAACGAAACTATCCGGAATATTCATTTCCATGTACCGATGTGGTTTGCTATGATTGTTATGCTTAGCATTTCTTTTGTATATAGTATTCGCTATCTGAGTTCTTCCAATGAAAATGATGATCTGATGGCAGTAGAAAGTGCTAATGTGGGCATTGTTTTCGGTATACTGGGTCTGGTTACCGGCGCAGTATGG
>CAZGWG010000022.1:15474-28178 GCA_964529165.1 uncultured Sphingobacterium sp. | reverse complement strand
TTGTAACTATTCATATCCCCAATATAAAAGCCCCTCCACGGATTTAAATCTGAAGAGGGGCTTACTATTACCTATTTCCCATTACCTATTTCCCATTACCTATTTCCCATTACTACCCATTACCTTATATTCGGTTGTATCTGTGCCCTTACTCCTTCTGCCCATTTCGCTAAGTCAGCACGCTGAACATCCGTAAGCTTTGCATCTCCGTGTATCAGGGTATATGATTTTAACGGCATTTCGCCTTCTTTAATCATTTCAATAAATTCTTCAAGCTTATGATCCCCTTTTTTCGGGGTATAACTTGCAAATTCAGAAAAATTAAGCTCAGATTTCCCATCATTAACATGATCCGCAAGCCACCAGGCTACAGGTTGTATTTCAGCGTACCATGGATATATTGTATTGTTTGAATGACAGTCATAACAAGCTGTATGAATGAGTTGCTTAGTATTCTCAGATGCCTCGTAATGCGCAAAAATATCATTGGGGCTTTGGGCTACAGATTGATTTTTTTCTGGCCTGAAAAACTGAATGATTACAAATACTGCTAAAAGCGCGATAAGGATTTTTCTTTTGGTTGACATGAGGATTGGATTTAGATGTGAGAAACGGGATTCGAGAAATGAGATACGGGATTCGAGAAATGAGATACGAGATGCGAGAAATGAGAGGCGAGAAACGAGATGTTGAATCTGAGCAATGGGTAATGGGCAATTGGCATTTAAGTAGAATTAAAAGTTTGTTAAATACTTAAATATACTAATTAAATTTTTCTTCCAATATCAATAATAATTCAGCAGATATCAAGCCATTGGTTGCTACCATTTCCCTTCGTTCAATACTATTATTCCCACCGGTAAAATCAAACACCTGACCACCTGCTTCTTTCACAAGAACAATTCCGGCAGCCACATCGTATGAGTTAAGATTAAATTCGAAATATCCATCGAATCTTCCGCAGGCGACATAAGCAAGATCAATGGCGGCTGAACCAATCCTTCTTACACCATGACATCGCTGCATCAATTCCTTTAAAACTGCGAGGTATGCATCAAGTTTACCGAATTCATAATACGGAAACCCGGTCGCGAGCAAGGTATTTTCAATACGGGATGCCTTTGATACTAGAATTCGTTTATTATTCAGGTAAGCTCCTCCATTCTTCCATGCTGAAAAACACTCATCTCTGTTTATCTCATAAACTACTCCGAGAATAAGTTCATCATCACATTGCAATGCAATACTGATGGAATAAGTTGGGAGTCCGTGAATAAAATTTGTAGTTCCATCGAGCGGGTCAATAATCCAGTTATATTTCTCCCCTGTAACGGTAGTCGTTTTTTCTTCAGTAACAAATCCGGCTTCAGGAAGCAAAGACCTAAGGCCTTTAACAATACTTATTTCTGCAGTTTTATCAACATAAGAAACCATATCATGCAATCCTTTATATTCGACATGTTCACGCTGAAATACCAGAGATTCTTTTCGAATAAAATCACCAACTTCCCTAGATAAGGAAATTACACCATCTGTGAGTTTTGAAAGTTCCATAAATCAGGATTTAACTGGGGCAGAATACTTATCAGCATGCTTAAGGGACCAGAATACGCCTGCAATACCTAACACTACTAAAATTGCAGAAATCAACTCGGCCTGAGTAAAAGCAAGACCAAAAGCATGATATTGAGAATTTACCCGGATTGTTTCGATTAAAAACCGCTCTACACCATTAAAGATAAGATAAAATGACCACATCAAACCCGGTGTTTTAATTTTATGCCTTAAGCTCCATAAAACTGCGAAAATGAACAGCCCCATCAAAACCTCATAAAATGGTGTAGGAAAAACGGGTACTGGAAGTTCATTACAAAAAGGACCTGTACATCCTGGTATTGGAACACCACTATTAACCACATTGTGAGGGTATTTAAATGCCCATGCCCAATCGGGGGCCCAGCTTAGCCAGGACGGCTTTGGAGCTATATTTTCTATTCCCCAATCCCCATCACCTGAAAGATGGCAACCTATCCTTCCAACTGCATAAGCAAGCATCATTCCCGGGCCTGCTATATCGAGCATGTGAATCCATTTTATTCCATATTTGCCAGAATGATAAATTACCGCGGCTCCACCCATAATCAAACCACCATAAAAGGTTAATCCGCTAAAGGATAAAAGTCCGCCAATCGGATCCTGAACAAAGTCATCCCAGTATTCCAGGTTATGAAAGATCTTGGCCCCAAGAAAGCCCCAAATAGCGGCCCACATCAGTAAGGTGCCCATAATCTGGTAAGGATGAACCAATTCCTTTACAATTTTTGGCTGACTTAACTGCTCTTTCTTTTTCTCGGAATATGCCCAATAGATAAATAAAGCTCCTAATAACAAACCGCCAAGAAAACTCCCTTTGGCTGATAAAATAAAAGCCTGAGGGTTAGCCACAAATGCCGAATAATTCAATAAACCATCCAGAAGCTTATAGCCCACTAAAAAGCCAAATATTCCGTTAAATACCAGTTCCTGAGTACTGGCAGGCTCTCCTACCTTAACCTCACGGGTAAAGGGTAGTACCAGACCGAGTTTTTCCTTTCTTTTAAATTCCTGAGAAAGTGCCCAATAACCCGCTGCAAAAGCTATAGCAACAAAAAATCCAAAAGTTTGAATTGGCAGTGGTATGGTAATACCTGTTAAATATTCAATGAGGTAGGTTATGGTAGGAAACATAGGCTAAATATACAATCTTGTTATAATTTATAATATTAATAAAAGCTAAAGAAATAAATCGTCCCTGGAAAGAGAAAGTAAATTATTAATGGCTGAAGGTTTACGCTAATTCGGTAATTTCCATATCCCCATCAGGGGCTATATTTTCTAATCTTACCATGCGTATTTCATTGATCAGCAATGGATCATAAGCAGACTTTACTTTAACATAATTACGGCTAAAGCCATGCATATAACCATTTTTATGGTCGGCCTCAAAAAGGACTTCTGCCATTTTTCCTAACTGTGTTTCATAAAATGCCCGTCTTTTTTTCTCAGAAAGAATATGCAGCATTTTACTCCTTTCTGCTCTTTGTGAACCCGGAACAGAACCTTTCATTTCTGCAGCGGGTGTATTTTCTCGTTCCGAATACGTAAATACATGCAGATAAGAAACATCAAGCATGTTCAGAAAGTTATAAGTATCCAGGAAGTCCTCTTTACTTTCGCCGGGGAATCCTACAATAACGTCTACCCCTATGCAACAATTAGGCATCAGTTTTTTTATTTCTGCAATCCGGTCGGCATATAATTCCCTTTTATAACGGCGTCGCATCAGGGCTAAGATTTTATTACTGCCCGATTGAAGCGGAATATGAAAATGAGGAACGAATTTAGTCGATGAGGATACAAATTCAATAATCTCATTGCTGAGAAGATTAGGTTCAATCGAAGATATCCGTATTCTATCAATTCCCTCAACCTGATCAAGTGCTTTGACCAGATCAAAAAACTTATCTTCTCTCTGGCCATTTCTAATCCCAAAATCCCCAAGATTTACACCAGTCAGTACAATTTCCTTTACACCCGAACGGGCGATTTCATTTGCCTGCCCAATAACGTTTTCTATTGTCTCACTTCTGCTCGATCCACGGGCGAGAGGAATGGTACAGAATGAACAGGTATAATCACAGCCATCCTGAACCTTAAGAAAGGTACGGGTCCTGTCTCCTATTGAATAAGAAGGAATAAAATCTTTGGTTTCACTAATATCCTGGTTGTATACCTGCGTTTTCTCCTGCTTGGTTAAATCGCTGATGTATTCAATAATTCTGAATTTCTCGGCTGCACCCAGCACAATATCAACACCCGGAATTTCAGAAATTTCCTGAGGTTTTAGCTGAGCATAACAACCAACAATGGCGATATAAGCATTTGGTGAATGTTTTAATGCCTCCTTAACAACTTTGCGGCATTTTTTATCAGCATGGTCTGTTACTGAACAGGTATTGATCAGGTATACATCAGCTTTGTCTGTAAATGATACAGTATCAAAACCGGCATCATTAAACTGACGTGCGATTGCCGAGCTTTCAGAAAAATTCAGCTTACAGCCTAATGTGTAAAATGCAACCTTTTTATTCATATTGAGGTGCAAAGATAAGGAATGTGGAGGGGAAATGGGAAATTGGGAATAGAAAATGGGGAATTGGAAATAGGAAATTGGTAATGGGACGCAATTCTGCTCTCGAGATAAACAAATTATCCTACCTCAATAATCGAATTTTAGTTTTCAGTCTGATTTTGGCCCCACTGATAAGAATCATGATCAAAACCCACTAAATCTATTACCCTGTTAATCACAGTTCCGGCAACTTCCTCAATCGTCTTGGGAAGGCTGTAAAATGAAGGTGTTGCCGGACAAATAAGCCCACCTGCTTCACTAACAGTTTTCATATTATTGATATGGATCAGGCTGTAGGGAGTTTCACGCACAACCAGAATTAGCTTGCGTCTTTCTTTAAGGATAACGTCTGCAGAACGGGTAATCAGATCGTCTGAGACACCGCTGGCCACACGACCCAATGTACCCATAGAGCATGGACAGACAATCATTGTATCAAAGCCCGCTGATCCCGAAGCAAATGGTGCCATAAAATCACGTTTATCATAAAACCTGAAATTATAGGATGAATAGTCCTTATTGCCGAGTTCATGCAACCAAACATCTTTGGCATTATCAGACATGATGATACCAATCTCAGAAATCTGATCCTGAAGATCTTTTAATTTATTAAACAGCACTTTCGCATAGATTGAGCCACTTGCTCCTGTTACTGCTACAACAATCTTTTTCTTACTCATTGGAATTTGTTTGCTCATCATGCTATCCCTTAATTTACAATCAATATAAGGATAGAATCACGCTTCAAATATCCATCAATTTAGTGGTAATAAAACAAGAAATTCAAGATTCAAAGCCAGACTTTGCCATCCTGGGGTAAAATCTAAAAAAAATTATCTGATATTTCTGAACGAGGAACTTAACATTCCAGATTCAAGTACCTTTTCATGCGCTAGGGCATAATTAAGTGCCCGATCTAGTGCGTCTCTCACCCTTTTCTTTTCTATTCTTATCTTTTTGTTCACCTTCTCCTGATAGATCAATTCCTGTCTGGAATTGTAAAATTTTATTATCTGATCTCTCGGACTCATGACATTACTTTCAAGCACCCAGTTTCCTTTGCTTTTATCTTTTTTGATTTCCTGAGCTATACCAAGCTGAATTGAACAAAAAAGAAGAGCTGCGGTAATTATTCTTTTTGGTTTCATAGTTTAAATTTTAACCAAATCTGCAGGAGTCTTTTTTTAGAAAAAACAATTGTCGCTACAAACTCGATAAAACCCTTTTAAAACCAAGATATGATCGCTAAAAGACATTTATCTGTTAAATAGATTCTTAAGCCATCATTTGATGTCGTTTATCGACTGATTTCAGCTTTCCATCGACAAACGAACTATCCTGTTAAGAAAGAATTGAGAATGAAGTACTTTTGACTATGAATCTCTGCCACAGACTGTTTGAAAGACCAAAACTGATGAGGCTCATTGAACATTTGGTTTTTTGGATCATTGCCCTTGGTTTGCTTACTTTTTATTTTGGTGCAGACAAGCCCAATTATCTGATTCCATTAAGAAATAACCTCTTCTACCTGCCTGTACATATTCTTTACTTTTATTTTCTTGCATATTTTCTGATCCCTAAATATTTAAATAAGCGGGAATATGTCAGATTTTTTATTTCATTACTGATTGTGATCTTTTTTGCCGGTCTTTTAACGCGGTTGATTGATATTTTCTTTGTGGACCCCTATTTATACAGGATACAGAAGGAAATGAATATCAAATTTACCTGGGATAAGATGGAAGGGAATTTTCTTGACAAGTTACAAAAGCCCTATTATTTTGTTAATGCTATTAAAGGTTCAAACCTGATTGTCTGGATTGCACTTAGCATTAAGTTTTTTAAGATGTGGTATGAACGGAGACAGGCCGCAATGGAAGCCGAACTGAATTTTTTAAAAGGACAGATTCATCCTCATTTTCTATTCAACACACTCAACAACCTATATTCTCTGACAATACAGATGTCCCCAAAATCTCCGTTTATTGTCATGGGACTATCTGATATCCTACGCTATATGCTTTATGAGTGCAATACCGATTCAATTACATTAAAGCGTGAAATAGAAGTTATAGAAGGGTATATGGCATTAGAAAAGATACGGTATGATGATCGGCTGGAATTAAATCTGAGTGTCAGCGGGACTATTGATAAAATAAAAATCGCCCCTCTGTTATTACTTCCATTGGTAGAAAATGCATTTAAACATGGGGTTGGCGAAAAGCTTGGTGAAGCCTGGATCAATATTGATGTGACTATAAAAAGTAACATTCTGAAGCTTAAAATATCTAACAGCAAACCGGAAGAAATTTCTAAGCTTAATAACAAGGGTTACATTGGTCTTGCCAACCTTAAAAAACGACTTGAAATATTATATCCGGATGCACACAATTTAAAATTGTTTGATGAAGAGGAAATGTTTGTGGCAATTCTGGAAATTCAAGCAGATAAACATAATGTCTTTTTTTCATGAGAATAAGAACAGTGATTGTTGATGATGAACCTCTGGCTATTGAGGTTATTGAAGGCTATCTCAAAAATTTCAGTGATATGGAGATTATAGGCAAATGTGGAGATGGTATTCAGGCTTTTCAAATGCTGCAGCAGAAAAAAGCTGATCTCATGTTTCTTGATGTTAAAATGCCTGGACTTAGTGGCACAGAACTCTTAAAAAGTTTGAAAAATCCACCTAAAGTAATTTTTACTACGGCTTACCACGATTATGCAGTGGAAGGTTTCGAACTAAATGCTCTGGACTATTTACTTAAACCTGTATCCTTTGATCGCTTCCTTAAATCCATAGAGAAAGTTTATGAACATTTTGGATTTACAGCCAGTCAGAACATTCAAACCAGGGTTATACCTTCAAGAAATCAGGATGTCTTTCTCTATCTAAAGGTTGATCGAAAAATGGTTAAAGTAGATGTAAGGGAAATTCTGTGGATCGAAAGTCAGAAAGATTATATTAAAGTTGTACTCATTGACAGGGAATTAATTTCTAAACAAAAAATAAGTATACTTAAAGAACTACTGCCTGAAGATGATTTCCTGAGAATACACCGCTCCTTCATCATTTCTGTAAATAAACTCCAGAGCTTTAGTTCCACTAAGGTTGAAATTGATGATATAGAACTCCCTATTGGAAGAAATTATAAGAATGATTGCCAGAGACGCTTAAATCAGTATTAAAAACACCAATTTGGATTCAGATAATGGTGGGTTATGGACTTAAAGCTATGTTAGGGCTGTCAAACTACCTTCGCCCCATTGCATAACGTATACCTTCGAGTATATGTCTAAGAAATAATGGGTTTGTATATTTTTCATCGGCATGACCGAGGGCTGTGTAAAACGATCTTCCACCTTCAAACTCCCGATACCAGGCCATGGGATGGTAAGAACCATTGGTCCCTCCCGTATAAGTACTTTCATCAACGGTAATAAGTACCCGTATATCAGCACTGATACTCTTGAAATTATAGAGTTCTTCCTTAATGTTCCAGCTAGCAGGAAGATGCCTGCTGGCCCTGTTTTTCCTGTCAATTACCTTGAACGTGGCAAATTGCTGTACCGGATGTCCGTTAAATATTGCTCCTACCAATTTACCATACCAGGGCCAGTTATATCCACCGGCAGATGCACCATGTATTCCCATATATCCTCCACCTGCATGAATGTAATTTTCAAATGCGCTTTGCTGCAAACTATTGAGCATATCGCCCGAAGTGCTTAAAAACACTACAGCATCGTAGCTTTTAAGATTTTCAGGAGTGAATAGGTTTGAATCAGAACTGGTATCTGTCTGGAACTTAAATTCCTGTCCGAGTTTGCTAATTGCTGCAATACCTGCCGGAATGGAAGCATGTTTGTAAGCGGCAGTCTTGTAAAAGATCAAGATCTTTTTAGAATGTTTCTGCGCCTGGAGATCTGAAGTAAATGCCGAACTGAATAACAGTAAAAACATCAGCATAATCTTATTCATAATTCAATTCTATTATTTCGAAGTGCGGCCGTTTATCTGTTCTTAAATTTCATTTTTGCCTTTTCCCTTGAGCTGTAATTATAATCTTTGACATTACTTTCTTTCTTGGGATGAAATGCTGCTCCACTTAACACTTCGTTCTCCGGATTAACCTTGCTGCTTTTGACTGCCTTCTTAGGTTTATCTTTTTCAATGACAAGATCTTCGGGCAGTTCAGCAAAGGTCAGCACCTGACCAATAGCCAGTTCAATTTTTTTAATCAAACTAAGCTCGATATCTGTTGAAAAGCTTAGAGCTACCTGTTCGGTAGTACTTCCAGATTTATTCTTCACTATCCTGCCGACAAAAGTCTCCACTTCAGCGGGGATCTCCATGTGTAAAATAAAGGGAATTCCGTCGAGATTAAACGATTCTTTCAGGTCATCTGCAACAAGCAGTATCCGGGCATATTCGGTCTTCTTGAAATCTTCAATCAAATCAAAGCCCGGGTGATCGAAGAACAAAGGTTTATAAATAGCAATAGCTTGATCCAGATATTTAAAAAGACTCTTAAATACCTTTTCTGCCGTGAGTCTGGTATTAACGAACACAACAACTTTATCGAAAACATCTTTGTCCTTAAGAAGCAGATTAAGCAGATTCACTTTGGTCTTAAAATCAGGAACTTTATAGAGCAACTGATCAATAGTTTCCAGTTTGGGTTCACCCAGATCATTCACTTCAATCAATGCAGGCTGATTCATGAACTGATCGATCAAAAGATGCAATTTGTCGTGAATAAGTTCATTAAATACCAAATGCTGACATTTTACAATACTTCTGGCAAGCTCTGCAACGGGTAGCTGCATTCCGCGTTTTACAATCTCAGCGGCATCATCCACTATGAACATCAGAATTTTATTGAGATTTAATCCTAACTTAAGATAAATCGCTCTTGCCCTGTCGGGAGTTGCAACTACTATATCAGCACCATCGGCAAGTGCATCCATCTGAGATTCAATCCCACCTTCTGCAAATAAACCAACTATACGAATAGTCTGATTTCTGTTTAGCAATTCATAACGCTCAATTACCGCCAACACGCGCTCTTTATCAGGTACCAGAACCAAAACCCTTGGGGCTTCTTCAAGTCCGTATTTTAAGCGCATCAGAGAACCTAAAACATAAGCGCTTGTCTTTCCGGAACCTTCGGGTGCTATAGCAATAATATCCTGACCACCAAGAATCCGGGACATTGTTTTTAGCTGAATATCTTTGGGACCTAAATAACCAGCATCAGTCATCGCTCTCACCAATGGTTTACTCAGCTTTAATTTCTCTAACAACACCATGCAAACAGATTTTTAATTTTGAAATGCAAAGGTAGCAGATAGTATTGAGTAATGAGTAATGAGATATGAGATATGAGATATCAACTTTCAACTAAATTCCTATTCAAGCAACAAAGGATCATCATTCTCATCTGTTAAACTCAGCGAAATCGTATCAGCTCCTGCTATTCCTTCAATAGAACCTTTAATACTTGAAGCATTCAACAAGACCTTATCCAATTGCTTTTCACGCATTTTCCACATTTTCTCCATTGCATCGCGCTCCCGGTGAATGGATAAACGCATACTCATATATCCTTCACGAATGGCTTTCCATTGTTCTGAAAACTCAGCCCCAGTCAGATAATCATAAAGCATGTGCATTTTATCTCCTTTGTTTTCCTGCGATTTAGAAGAATTGTAATGTCTGAGAATCCCATCTCTTAAAACATAGGCTACTGCCTTTACTTCCTCAAAAGAACAGATCCAGACACCATCCCGCTCACCAAAACAGGTCATCCCTTTAGGATAAGTCTGCGTTACAATCACTGCAATATCTACCCCCTCTTTACGCATGTCTTTTTTAAGCTTATCGATCCAGTCATTGGCAAAATCCTTAGTGCGTTTACTTTCATAAATAATCTTGCCGCAATCCTGACCAAATTTATTCCTGACAATCTGTATACAGTCGGCGCCGCGCACCCCCTTACCTACTTCACCGATCTGGTCAAAAGGAAATGTTGCCCTCAATACTTCCTCTAAAATCAGTTCCTGAACCTCTCCCTGCAATTGCATCGAACCTTGTTCTGCTTTACGTCGCATTTCATCAACCAGTTTCTTTTGGTCTTCCAATTGCTTTTCAAATTCTTTTATACGTAACTGATGTTCGGTTTCCTTTAGCTGGTTTTTTTCAATCTCCTGTTTTTTAATCTGGTCAACAATCTGATCGCGCTCCACCTGCATCTTTCGCTGGATCTCAATCTCCATCTCTTCTGCCCGGGTCTTCAATTCCTGCTCCTTCTTCAGGAATTCGAGTTCCTTCTGCCCTGCGAGTCTTAATTTTTCCTGGTTTTCTTTATTCGATTGCTCTAAAAATTTCAATTTGTTCTCAAAATCTATCGAAATACTTTTTCTAACTGCTTCCTCAAGATTGATTTTTTCCTGTGCTAGCTGCTGCTCATACTTTACAGATAATGCCTTTTGCTGAACCTTGAAATCTTCTTCCTTCCTCTGAAATTCTTCGTCCTTTTTCTTTTGCCAGGCGATCATTTTATCACGCAATTCCTGCTCATATTCCTTACCAATTGCTTCTTCAAGCGGAAACGAGTGACCACAGGATGGACATTTTACTTCTGTTGACATATATTCAGGTTAAATGATACGATAGTATATATTTTTTATTTGGTAATTTTTTATGCAAAATACTAATAATATTAGCAATATTTAGGTATAATTGATTATTATTTTTTGCTATGAGCTTTGGGCTTTGTGCCATCAAATTTGACTAATACTCATTATTATTGATATGCAAAGCAAATGCCCATCGCTGCTTGCTCAATGCTACTAAGGTCATTTCATTTTTAGCATAACACTAGAACTCAGGAGTTAATAAATAACAGCAAGTTTATTTTACAATTAAGTTATGTTTTAGCGCTCAACAGGTGTTAATATCTATATACTATACTAAAATTGAACAAAATTAATTCAGAATAAGTCATAAGGAGTATTTTTATCAAAAAATAAAATTTGATCAGATTAATGGCTTAAATCAATTTAAGAAAGATGATCAGGTAAAATAGCTATATGGATATATACGGGCAGGCATTAAAAGATCAGTATCAGGGTAAACTAAAAAGTAAATTATGGCTATATAACAGCTATGGCCATCCTGAAGACATGCCGGTTGATATTTTCTTCAGGCCCGAAGCTGATATGCCTGAACTGGAGATTATTGCTATGGATCTGTGTAAAGGAAAAACACTGGATATTGGTGCAGGTGTAGGCAGTCATGCGCTGATTCTTCAGTCAAGGGGCATTGATATAACCGCTTTAGAGATCTCTGCAAAGGCTTGTGAAATTATGAAACACAGGGGGATTAAGAAAGTGGTTAATGCAGATATCCTGCATTATGGTTCCGAAAAATATGATTCCATTTTATTATTGATGAATGGTATTGGCCTCTGTGAAAATATTGAAGGACTACACCATTTTCTTGACTATATAAAAATATTATTAAAGCCAGGGGGACAGCTTATTTTTGACTCTTCTGATATTGCATACCTTTACAAACCTGATGAATTTATCTCTAGTAATTATTATGGTGAGATTTCATACCAATATGAATATCAGAAAATTAAAGGAGAATGGTTTAAGTGGTTATACGTCGACTTTAATACCTTAAAAGCAATAGCAGAAAAAAACGGCTGGCAATGTGAAATGATCTATGAAGATGATATGGATCAATATCTTGTCCGGATGTGGCTTAAGTCCTCAAAATAAATTTTGCATTTGTGAGACCAATAAAAATCAATGCGCCTTAAATACTCAGGTATTGTTATGATCTGAAATTTATAATCAGGTTCATGATTAATCGGTAAGTATTGTTGTGGCACCTTTCATTGAAGATCAATTAATGCGCTCTTTTCCCAGGTATTCCCGCTTTTCGCTTATACTATACAGGCCTTAAGCCTCTGTCCGGTATCCTCTGCAATCAGGTTTAAGGAATTCATTAACCTGAAGAGTCCCAAAGAACCTTAACTTTATGAAGTTGTCATTAGTTAATTCCGATGGTGAAACTGCATTCAAAAGTTTTGGAAATTTCCACTTTTTGAATACCTTCTTTTTCGGAAAATTCTCGGATTTCGCCGGCATTATCAGCATAGCCCAACCAGGGTTCAATGCATACAAAATCTGCATTTGGAGCAGCCCATATCCCTAAAGAATCAAAATCGGAAAAGGTAACAGATATGAAATTTGGGGATTTATGGTTTCTGATTAATACTTCTTTAGACCTAAGCTTCTTAAAAACGAGAGCACCATCTTTAAATAGGTCTTTGCTAAGGTTAAGCCTATTGTTATCCAGGTGCAGTTGCCCGGTTTCGCCGGTAAAAAAACCGGAATCATTAAACAGGTGTTTGGTTAATATCTCATCCTGAACAAATTCGACATAATAATCATTGTAAGTATCATACGGAGAAAAAGGAATATTAAATGCAGGATGTGCTCCAATCGAAAAAAGCAT
>CAZGWG010000022.1:0-15464 GCA_964529165.1 uncultured Sphingobacterium sp. | reverse complement strand
GTTAATGACCTTATAAGCAACTTTGAGCTCGGTATCCTGCAAATGATAAGATACCTGCAAAGAGAATTTATACGGATAAACTGCTAAGGTAGCTGCTGAATAATCGAGAGTAAAAACAGCGTAATTTCCTGAACTTTCAGTCAGAATAAAATCAGAATGCCTTGCAAAACCATGCCTCTGCATCGGATATCGCTTTCCTTCAATCAGAATCTCATTATTCAAACAGTTTCCTACCACAGGAAACAGATTAGGTGCATGAAATGCCCAAATTGAAGGTTCAGCTTGCCACAGGTATTCCAGACCATTGATTTTATTGGAAATGGAACAAAGCTCAGCTCCCTTATAATGGATACCTACAGACAGAAATTCATTTTCCAGAATATGCATGACGAGTATTATCTATTATAAAAATAAACAGAATCCCGGTTTTGAATAACAAATAGTGAAAAAACCTGAATCAGGCCTGTTTCTTATTAACCCAAACCTTTTTCTTATTCCTTCCGTTACGGCGATTGCCTGCACCGGAAGGTCGCTTCACACCGGGGCTATAAACCGGGCCTTCTCCCAGTTCTTCAGGAAGAGTCATTCTGGGAATTTCCTTGCCAATAAGATTTTCGATGAAAGAGAATTTACGCTGGTCCTTTTCATTCACAAATGTGATTGCTGTACCTGTAGTTTCAGCTCTGGCGGTTCTTCCAATCCGGTGAATATAGTCTTCAGGATCAGGTGGAACATCGAAATTAATAACCAGACTGATTCCTTCGACATCTATTCCGCGGCTCAATACATCTGTACCGATAATTACCGGCAATGTTCTGCTTTTAAACGCTCTCAAAACTGTTTCACGTTGTTCCTGCTCTAAATCAGAGTGGAAGGCTTCCGACTTAATTCCCTCTTTATGGAGTGTTCTGTTCAGGTCTTTTACAGTTTCCTTTCTTGAACAGAAAATAAGAACGCTTTTATATTCCCCGGCTTTCAGCAAAGAACTGATCAGCTTTATTTTTTGGTTATCATAAACCATATATACTTGCTGCGAAATACCTGCGGCCGGCTGTGAAATAGCAATATTAATCTGTTCTGGGTTTTTTAATATGGTATTTGCGAGTGTTCTGATCTTGGGAGGCATGGTAGCCGAAAAAAGCAGGGTCTGTCTTTCTTTTGGCAGACTACTGATAATCCTTAAAATATCTTCATAAAATCCCATATCAAGCATGCGATCGGCCTCATCCAGTACCAGATACCGGAGGTGGTCGAGTTTAATTACACCTGATGCCAGATGAGCGATTAATCGTCCGGGGGTAGCAATTACAATATCCACACCATCCATCATAGCCCGCCGCTGCTGTTCGTAGATCATACCATCACCTCCGCCATAAACAGCTATGGAGCTAATACCTGCAAAATAGGCTAGACCTTCTACCTGCTGATCAATTTGTTGCGCAAGCTCTCTTGTTGGGGCCAGAATGAGGGCTTTGGTATGTTTTTTTTCAGAAATACTAATATGCTGAAGAACAGGCAGCAAATAAGATGCTGTCTTTCCGGTACCCGTTTGGGCACAAGCGATTAGATCTTTATGATCGAGTATTAATGGAATTGCCTGAGATTGAATTGGGGTGGGTTTAACGTAACCCATACTTTGAAGTCCCTCAAATAACTGAGGATCAAAATTAAAATCGCTGAATGTCAAGTTGAAATATTAATATTTAAATAAAGGTAAAAATAGGTAAAACAATTGACAGTTGGCAATGGACAATGGGCAATGGACAGTTGACAATGGACAGTTGATAGCTATCGGGTTGAAAACGGATAGTTGTACTTTACGACATTTTTTGAATTGTCAACTGTCCATTGCCAATTATCAATTAAATCCACTTATTAACACCACCCAATTTCTCAACAAATAATATAATTATCAAAAAAATTCCTACTTTTGGATCCCGTACAAAACGATGTTTTTTATTAGCTGAGCGCGGTTAAAAACCACTCCACTAATCAGAACATTCTTAGCAAATCCTTCAGATATCATGACCAAATACATTTTTGTTACGGGCGGCGTTACTTCGTCGTTAGGAAAAGGTATTATTTCCGCTTCACTGGCCAAGCTTCTTCAATCAAGAGGTTACCGGGTAACCATTCAAAAGTTCGATCCATATATTAATATCGATCCCGGAACTTTAAATCCCTATGAACATGGGGAGTGCTATGTAACAGAAGACGGAGCCGAAACCGACCTTGACCTGGGTCATTACGAACGCTTTCTCAATGTTCCAACCTCTAAGGCCAACAATATTACCACGGGTAGAATTTATCAAAATGTGATTAATAAGGAACGTGAAGGAGCCTATCTTGGTAAAACGGTACAAGTAGTACCACATATCACTGACGAGATCAAACGCAATATGAAAATATTGGGTGAAACGGGTGATTATGATATTGTAATTACTGAACTGGGGGGAACCGTAGGTGATATTGAATCACTCCCATTCATAGAAGCAGTTCGTCAGTTACGCTGGGAACTTGGTTCAAGCAATTCACTGGTTATCCATCTCACTCTTATTCCATATCTGGCTGCGGCAGGTGAGTTAAAAACCAAACCTACCCAGCACTCTGTTAAAATGTTGCTTGAATATGGAATTCAGCCTGACATTCTGGTTTGTCGTACAGAGCATCATATTCCTCAGGAACTGCGCAAAAAGATTGCGCTTTTCTGTAACGTGAACATCAATGCGGTAATTGAGTCGATCGATGCCTCTACCATTTACGATGTACCTTTATTGATGCTGAAAGAGCAGCTTGACAAAACTGTTCTGAGTAAATTAAAACTTCCGAATAAAAACGAACCCGATCTGGAAAACTGGAAAGATTTTCTGGGCAGACTTAAAAACCCTACCGCTGAAATCAACATCGGGCTTGTAGGAAAATATGTTGAACTTCCTGATGCTTATAAATCCATAACTGAAGCATTTATCCATGCCGGTGCAAAAAACGAATGTAAAGTTAGAGTGAAGTCTATACACTCTGAAAACATTACTCCGGAAAATGTAGCAGAGAAACTTAAAGGGCTTGATGGCGTTCTGGTTGCTCCTGGATTTGGAAGTCGCGGAATTGAGGGAAAAATTGAAGCGATAAAATATGTCAGAGAGCATCAGATTCCATTCTTTGGAATTTGCCTGGGTATGCAATGTGCAGTAATTGAGTTTGCACGCAATGTTCTGGGGCTCAAAGAAGCGCATAGTATTGAGATGGACGAACATACCAAAGATCCGGTTATCTCGATGATGGAAGAACAAAAAAAGATCAAAAACAAGGGCGGGACCATGCGTCTCGGGTCTTATAAATGTGATCTGAAAAAGGGTAGCAAGGCTGCTACTATCTATGGAAAAAACAGGATTAACGAACGCCACCGCCACCGTTACGAGTTCAACAATACTTATTTACAGCAGTTTGAAAAAGCCGGAATGATTGCCTCAGGTATAAATCCGGAGAATAATCTTGTTGAAATCGTTGAGTTAAAAGATCATCCATTTTTTATTGGAGGGCAATTTCATCCTGAATTAAAATCAACAGTTGATAATCCTCATCCACTTTTTGTTAACTTTGTCGCCGCTGCTTTAAGCTATTCGAAAAAGAAGTAAGCATTTTGGCAAAAAAGATTAAAAAATAATGGATAGAAATACTTTCACTGGACTCTTTTTGATATTAATCATCTTAGTTGGGTCAACTTATCTGATGCAACCTTCTGATGAGGATATTAAAAGAGAAAAAGCCAAACAAACACAGGATTCAATAGCAAGGCTTGCCAAAAATGAAACGGCAGCAGCACTTGCCCTTCCTGATACAACTAAAACTGTTGCAGCTCCTGCAGTTGATTCAACCTTAATTAAATCAGGTCCATTCGGATCAGCTCAATCAGGAAGTAATGAACCTGTTGTTCTTGAAAATGAATTGCTGAAAGTTAAGATTAGTCCAAGAGGAGGAAGAATTGCTTCTGTTGAGCTAAAAAACTTTAAAACTTATACCCAGGAACCTCTGATCATGTTTGAAGGTGAAGGAAATAAGTTCGGATTGATTTTTGGTTCTGCCGGACAGAATATTAGCACGAATGAGCTTTATTTTACTCCTTCTGGCAAATCATTAAATGTTTCAAAATCTGATTCGTCTTCTCTGACAATGAGGCTTACACACTCTGAAGGAAAATATATTGATTATATCTACAGCCTTAAAGGTGAAAGCTACAATGTTGGACTGACTATAGTAACAAGCGGAATGCAGGATGTGGTAGCTCCCACCCAACAACATCTTACCCTGAACTGGGAGTCCGTACTAAAACAAAAGGAAAAGGATCTTCCGGGTGAACAAAAATACTCAAGTGCCTATTTTAAACAAGGTGATGAGAGTGTTGATCATTTAGATCTTTCAAAATCTGAAACTAAAGCTATAAAAGAAGGCAAGATCAAATGGTTTTCCTTCAAACAACATTTCTTCTCGAATGTACTGATTGCCAAAAACAGTTTTGACAGCGGAGAATTAACAGTTAATACGAGTCCTGAAAAAGGAGTAGTAAAGACTTTTGCTTCTAAAATGCAGATCCCTTTCAAAAGAGAGCTAAGTACTTCCTTCCCTATGGAATTCTATTTTGGCCCAAATCAATTAAATATCCTGGAGAAACAGGGTTTTGAAATTGAAAAACAAATCGATCTGGGTTACTGGCCATTAAAGTATATTAACAGATGGGTTGTATTGCCTGTTTTTAACTTTCTGGAAGGCTTTGGATGGGGTTACGGACTTATTATCCTTGTACTGACCATTCTTCTTAAAATGGTGCTATTGCCACTTACCTATAAGTCATACCTTTCAATGGCCAAGATGCGAATTCTTAAGCCGGAGATGGATGAAATCAAGGGTAAGGTTGGTGAAGATAACCCTACCCTGTTACAACAGGAATACCTGAAGCTATACAAAAAGGCCGGTGTGAATCCACTTGGTGGTTGTCTCCCAATGCTATTGCAGCTTCCTATCATTATGGCTTTCTTCTTCTTTTTCCCTAACTTGTTTGAATTGCGTCAGCAAAGCTTCCTCTGGATGGAGGATCTTTCGACTTATGATGCCTTTTTTAATCTGGGATTTGAAATGCCTTTCCTTGGAAACCACATCAGCTTGATGTGTATTTTGATGACTATTTCTACTTTAATTTATACTTATTTCAATAATCAGGTTTCAGGTGCAACCGGACAAATGAAATACATTGGTTATATCACCCCAATCATTTTCTTCGGGGTACTGAATAGTTTCCCATCAGGTTTGAACTATTATTATTTCCTTGCCAACCTGATGACTTTTGCTCAGCAATACATCATCAGAACCTTTGTTGATGATAATAAAATACATGCTCAAATTCAGGAAAACAAAAAGAAACCTGCATCAGAAAAGAAAACTTCAGGATTCCAGAAAAGAATGGAAGATTACATGAGGCAACAACAAGCTGCTAAAACCAAAGGCACTGTTGAGGATAAAGGATCTAAAAAGAAATCAAAATAATATATTATATAACGTTGACAGGGTTTAAAACCCTGTCAACGTTGTTTTAGCGTTTTCTAATCGCTGTAACAACAGTATAATTCTTTTCCATAGTCTGAAATACCAGTTCATCAGCACTTAGTTTACTGATCAAAAATGGAAATTCTCTTGTTTTTCCTCCTTCTAAAGATTCAGTATACCTGATCATCTTACCATCCAGTTTGTATTTACCACTTGAGAGTTGCTTACCGCCCCATTCAATGATAAGATCATTAGTTTCTGTAAAAATTATTGCCGGCGATGATTGTTTTAGCTCTTGATCTGTGGTGATATCTTCAGGATCTGCATTCACTACCTTTATATAGTTCCATCTACCGTAAAGATCATTTTTCTTAATTGAACTGGTACAGGAAAAGAGGAAGAGCATTAAACAGGCAATAATTGCAGGACTTAACATTTTGGAAATAGGAAATGGGGAATAGAAAATGGATTGGGGATAGTGCAGTAAATTCATGATTAGCATTTTTGATTGGAAATGGGAAACTGGAAATGGAAAATGAATTGAGGATAATGTAGTCATTTCAGAGTGAGTGTTTTTGATTGGAAATAGAAAATGGGAAATAGATCTACTCATCGCAAGACCTATTCCCCTTTTTTCCTATTTCCTCTTCCCTACTCCCTCCCATCAAGCAAAATCTTCCAGATTCATGAAATATTCCGTAAAGCTGATAAAATCGTCAAATTTAAGGTCAAAATCATCTGTAGTACCAAAGCCATAAGTAAGGAGTACAAAAGGGAGTCCGGCCTTCCTGGTTTCTATACAGTCCCCCTGGGTATCGCCAATATAAACCGGTGATTTTAAATTATGTTTATCAATAAGAAGCTTAATATTATGGTGTTTAGGCATAGAATTAACCCCATGAGCCATTTCATCGGTTATATATTCTTCGAGATCAGCCCATTTTAAAAATTCAACAATAAGGTTTGCCGGACAGTTACTCACAATAAATAGCTTATACTTTTCTGAGAGTTTAATAAGTCCTTCACGCACACCCTCATACATTACACCTCCCACTACCGGCATAAGCTTCATTCTGCATTCATTTATTGTGCCATAGACTTTTTCACGGGCATCTTCTTCCATATCCGGGAACAAGTGGCTAAGTACTTTGGATCGTTCCCAACCCATTACATAATGCAGATCATCGCGTGTAAACACACGATTCAGGTTTTCAATTTTTGCGCCATCATTCCAGGATTGAAGGTAAGTATCTAGTGCGTCCCATAAGGTGCCGTCGAGATCAAAGATTAAGCTATCTGGTTTTAACATTTTTATATTTAAGATATTTTATAATAAGTACTAAATAAAAAAAGTGCGCCAGATTATAAAGCGCACTTTCAAGAGAATTATGGGACGATCATCCCAACATAATTATAACCTAAAGGCTTGCCTTGCGAGCAGTTTCCATTGACCGCCTTCTTTTCTCCAAACCATCAGATTACCAATTCTGATATCAGTTGGAACTCCGGCATTAGTAGCCTTACCAATAAAGATATGACGTACAATTGCATTTTTTCCAGAAACAGCAATTATCTGATCTGTGGTGGTTATTGAAGAGAAATTAAATGCGCCATTAAACAAATCATCAATGAATTCAGCCTTGTTCTGAACTTTACCACCGGAATGTCCATAAGATAACGATTCGGATACAATACGTTCAAGAAGGCTCTTTTCAGGATCTACAATACCTTTATGTAAGGTTTCAACGGCGGCAGCAACAGCCGTTTCATCCTTGGACTGAGCATTCACTACAAAGGCTGTGAACATAAAAAGAACAAAGAGATACTTCATATTTTTCATAATTGAATTCATTTTAATGAGAGTCAAACCATATTAACGGCTGACTCTCTGATTATTTTTTAAATCCGAGATTTCAATAAATTTAAGTTATAGACACGGCAATCATTACTCCTTAACAGCAGGTACTTCACCATCCTCTAAAGGAGGTCTGCTTCTCCACCAACTGGCAAGAGCCGAACCTGTAACATTCATTAAAGGTCCAAATATTGCAGGAGCCAATCCTACAGTTGCAATCTTTCCCATTTGAAGGGCAAGGCCAGATGCTAATCCACCGTTTTGCATTCCAACTTCAAAAGCAACAGTACGACGGTCCTTTTCAGGCATACCAGCAGCCCATGACACTCCGTAACCAAGAGAATATCCGGCAATGTTATGAAGAAGACTTGTGATAATTAATAAAAGTCCAACCTGTAATAAACTATCACGTCCGGCAGCAGTAATAATTGCAATAATTGCAGCTATACCAACCATAGAAATCATTGAAAGTGCGCTACCCATCCATTTATCCTCCCCTTTCGTCATTTTACGAATAATGATAGCTCCTACCATTGGTAAAATATAGAACCAGAATAATGATTTACCCATTGCCGAAAGAAATCCTTCCATACCAGAACCACTTGACTTCATATAAACCAAATTGGTTAGTAATACTACAACAAAGTATCCAATTAACTGATAGGTCTTTGATTTCTGACTTGCTTCTCCTTTAGAGAACAGGTTAAACATAAATCCTGCAACAATTGGCATAATAATCATATTCAAAATATCAAGCATCATGTGCCAGAAATCAACCTGAATGTATTGACCACCTAACCACTGCATCAACAACGGCGTTACAAATGGAGATATAATTGTTGAAATTGCTCCAATTGTTACTGCCAGTGCCAGATTTGCATGGGCAAGATAAGACATCACATTTGAAGCCAATCCACTTGGAACAGTTCCTATCAAAATAATACCTGCAGCAATTTCAGGTGGAAAGTCAAAAATATGAGCAATTCCAAAAGCAACTAATGGCATAATAATGTAATGCGCACCAACACCTATAATTACCCCCTTAGGCATTTTGATTACACCTGTAAAGTCTTCAAAACTCATCTGTGAACCCATTCCAAACATAATTACCTGTAAAAGGGGAACAATCATTGTTTTAAACTGAAAATCACCTAAAGAAGTGAAATGCTGAGGATAAAACATTGAAGCAGTTACAGCTGTAAAAATCCAGATTGTATAAGAAAATGCTTTAAAGGTTTTAGTACCTCTGACACCAATTGCCAGCGCAGTAAAAAAAAGAATAAGTGCAGGTCCGGTAGCATCTAAATTGCCCTGGAAATACATAATCAATGCAGCGATAAGGCTTATACCCGAAATGCCCAATGCCAAAGAATAAATGTTCGACTGTTTCAAAATTTTTTAAATTAAGTTATAAAATAAGGTTTGGTTAAGTGCAATAAATTACCAGGTTCTCTTGCTCATGATTACATCAAGCTCAGCTTTGGTCATTTTTCCTTCTTCAGGATGTCTTTCCATCCATTTGAGAAAATCGAGTTTCATCTCTTCAGTCCACTCATTATCTAGCTGACCACCCGAATATTTTCCTGCTTTGATCACTTCGAAAGCATATTTATCTCTTCTTACTACAAATTCAGCAGTAGCAACCACTTGCTCAGCTAAATGTGCCGGAATAAACAGTACTCCGATTTTAGTAGCAACTACCAGATCACCTGGCATTACAATTGCACCTCCCATTCGGATTGGTGTATTTAGCCCCATCAAAAGCATCTCTTCCATAAAACTTGGATGAAAGTCTCTGACGAATGCGTTGAAACCTTTAATCTCTTCTAATCCTGGTATATCTCTGGCGGCACCGTTCAATATTACTCCATTACCTGAATTTGCGAAAATAGAATTACCAAGCGTACTTCCTATAAGTGTACCTCCATTGATTTTTCCAAAAGCATCCGCTACATAAACGTCGCCTTTTTTCAAAACTGCAATCGGCCAGGTATTGGTATTACCTACACGGCCTTGTTTTACACCTCTGGCTTTAATATTCTTCTCCAGGTCTGGGCGATTAGGCATGTACATTGCGGTAACCGCTCTTCCGGTAATAGTTTCATCATTCAGGGTTTTCCAACCATGCTCAAACTGATTAAGATAACCAGATACTTTTAAGACTTGCCATGCATCATCAAGACCTATTTTTTTCGCTCTCTCCAGAAGATTATCTGCAATTTTTGGACGGCCGTCCGGAAAACGTTCGCCTTTCCATTCAGAGGTTAAAAAAATAAGCTCTTCTTTCGGAATTGTTTGTGCGGATAACCAGGCTTGAGATGAAATACAAGCAAACACAAATGATAATAATAATTTAACTCTCATGGTTTTAATTTAATGGTATAAATAAACAAAAATTATTTAAATAATAAACAGATCTGCCAATTCTTTGCCTTGGTCAGGCCTGGCTGCTGATTATCTTTTCTTTCTTAGCTTTTTGATTTTCTTGTTATCTGCAGGTAAAGTAACCTTCCATATACTTCCTTCTCTGGCGTCATATTCAATAATATACAATGAATTACCCAGCAAAACAGCATCAGATGGATTATTAAATGAGTCCACAATACGGGTTGTTTTTACGAAAAAATTGTCGCTCCCTTTGTCGTAGGCCATATCAAGATGAAGTAAGTCTCTGCCCTGATCTGTAAAAGGCTTCATTAAACTAGATTTTGCGCCCAGAGTGTTCCTGAGAACAAAGCCATCACCTTTAAATTCATTCGAAAGGACTCCTTTAGTGTCAAAAACGAGACCCAATGGGGAACTATGAGCGGTAAAAGTACTGATCGTTACTCCGGTATTATCTCCGTCAAGTATTTTGCCTGAATGTCCACGGTATTCATTGGCATCAGGTCCAAGGTTTTGAACTCCGGGACTAAATTTTACACCTTGCGGTATTTTGGGAAAATCCGGGTCATTTCGAAAATACTTCATCAACATTCCGTGAGAACTAGCAGGAAGGAATGGATCTCTTTTAGGATCTGGTACAAAATCAGGATATTGCTGTGGATTTTCAATTCCCCCCATAATCCATGGAAATCCATAATGCCGCCCCTGTCTTACCCAAAACATATCTTCAGAATGATCATAATCTGAAGAGTTAACAACAGCGAACAAATTATTATCAGAATCAAAGGCCATATCATAGGCATTCCTGATTCCTTCGGCATAGAGATAAGATTTTGCCTTTAATTCGTTGATATCATTAGGTAATACGAGATTCTCCGCATTAACCGGGATTCTAAAAATCTTGGTTGTTAATGCATTGTCGCGGGCATTGGGATAAATACCTTTATCATCCTGAATTTCACCATGTCCGGTCCTTGAACCTGAAGTAATATAAATATATTGCTCATCCGGACTCAAGACTAATGCATTCCAACCATGGTCCCAGGTTGTTGCATTCAACCCATAAACTTCAGTATTAAATACAACCGTCATTTTGGGAGAATTGTTAGGTATAATTGAAAACCGTACTAATCTTCCTCTTGTGCCCCTATTATTATTTTCAGTAGTATTTCCACATAAAAACAATTCGGAACCTGCGAAAGCAGCTCCCTGAAGCTTAATTATTCCATGATCTTCTACTGACAGGATTTTCTCCGAAATGAGAGATCCATTCTTATCGGTAATGTGAAAAACTCCTCCATCAAAAGTTGTATAATAAAAATCTCCGGAAACCGGATGAATTAATAAGCGTACAGCATTAGGTTGTACGCTGATGAACTTTTCGACTGAAATATCCGGGATTAAAGCAACGGGAGTCGACTGAATTACCTTGGATATTCTCGATGAGGCTGGCTTAGTATCATCAGCTTTTGAATCATTCTGCGCCTTTAAGTCCAAAGAACTAATCAAAAAAATCAGTAGCCCAATTAAAAAAAACCGTCGTTTAGTTTGCATAATATCAACTATTCAGATTTACCTAATTCACGGAGAAAATTGATTAATTGCCAACGCTGTTCTTCTGTTAATGCTTCTTTAAAAGGAGGCATATTACCTTTTCCATTGGTTAATTTCCAGAATAAAGCACCGTCCTTTTGTTTGATAACACGCTGATCATGAAAATTTGCAGGTCTGATACCCATGGAACCACCGGCAGGGCCATCGCCATAACCTGTATCTCCATGACATGAGAAGCAGTACATATTATACAATTCTTCGCCTTTTGAAACAGATTCCTGCGAGACCGCTACTGGGTTAATCAGAGAATCTGCAGATGCGGGAGCAGTCCAGGTTACCTGTTTAATGGTATCCGGTAAAAAGGATTGCTTTTGTTCGGCAGATTGGTAATTACTAGATGCAGAAAGTAAAAAAATACTTAGTCCGCAAAGCAATAGAACATTAGAAAAACTAAATTTCTTCATCACTATATATTTTTTTGTTCAATCCTCTGTTTTTCAGAAGTATTGAAGATATCGCTGTGGTAAGTTCATATTATTATGGGAGTAGCTAGCCCGAATTGGCAGGCTGTTACGGGTTCATGCAGATAAAATATTTAATATCAAACGTTTTATATACCCGAACTACAGTTTAATATTCCCGAGCAATTTCGAACCTCTTTAATATAAAAAATCGTTATTTAAGAGGTATTTACATCAATATTACAGCCAATACAGATTATAGAAATCTATATTGGCTGCAATAATTTTAACTCATGCGGCTACAGGACTAAACCCTGTATGTATCATTGAAAGATTAAATATATGCAATCGCATCCATTTCAACGATAGAGTCGCCAGGAACACCACCCTTAGCTACTGCAACGGTGGTACGTACCGGTGGTTTGCTTCCAAAACGGCCTTTATACACTTCATTCATACCTTTGTAATCAGCGATATCATTTAAAAACACTGTTACTTTCAACACTTTCTCCATTGAAGAACCTGCTTTGATTAATTCTTTTTCAAGTTCTTTAAGTACGATTTCAGTATGTGCTTTAATTTCAAAAGGTGCAGTATGTGCTCCTTTTCCTGCGATATAAACTAATCCATTATGAATAACATGACCTGAGAACATTGGAACATTCTGAACGGATGTTACATTACCCACTACTTTTTCCGGTGATGATTCAATTCCTTTAGCATTAGCTACAGCACTTAGTCCGGTTACTCCTACTACTGAAGCGAATAATTTCTTTAGTACTGATCTTCTTTCTGTTTTCATTTTTAATTTATTTGAATTAATATTTA
Source organism: uncultured Sphingobacterium sp. (assembly GCA_964529165.1). Taxonomy (GTDB): domain Bacteria; phylum Bacteroidota; class Bacteroidia; order Sphingobacteriales; family Sphingobacteriaceae; genus Daejeonella. Next base: position 2,843 of record CAZGWG010000022.1, on the reverse strand, counting down.
TTTCTTTTTTGACATTTGCCATTCGCGTCCAGGTTTATCAACCCTGAAGCTTTCAACATTTCCTTTATCCTGCAAGGTAACAAATGCTGTCCGTCCGTCTTTTCCACCAAATGCAATATTACTTGGGAGCTTTCCTGCCAGACTGATTTCAGTTAGCAATTTACCCGAAGGAGATAATTTAGCGATAGTACCCTTTCCGTGACGGGTTACATACAGGTTGCCATCAACGTCACAGCGCATGCCATCCATACCGAAATCTGGAAATTCGTGAAAAAGTCGCTTATTACTTACTTCACCCTTTTCTGAGAGGTTATAAACCCAAATTTTACGCTGAATAGATTCATTGACATATAATAATTTATTATCAGGGCTTACTTCAATTCCATTGGCAGTTCCCATGCTATCCAATTTTGTAGATTTACCATTGGTGTCAATCCGCCAGATTCTACCTGTACTGGCCGACCAATTCGGATCACTGGCATAAAGCCTATCTTTATTGTCTATAGCAATATCATTGGGCTGACTCATATTTGAATTATGCGCAAATACAGATATTTCCTTAGTCAACATATTAACCTTAAGAATATTATGATTGGTATAATCAGCGATGAGCATATTTCCCTTGCTATCAAAGCGAATTCCGTTGCCAATACTTCCGGAAGGCAATTCAACAAACAGACTGGCTTTTCCATCAGGACTTACCTGCCCAATTGTACCTTGTTTAGCAAAATTTACAACATATAAGATACCTGACTGACTAACAGCCGGGCCTTCAATCCCTCTGGTAAAACCATTTAAAGCCGTGAATGCAGAAGATTTGAACAGGGGAGCATTAGCATCCTGAGCATTAGTAAATAAAACAGAGCCGATTAACATAAGCGTAAGGCTAAGTGGTTTTAAGGGAGAAATATCTTCAAACTTAAGCATAAGATTCACAATTAATATTGGATCAATAATATGAGTAAAATTCATAGGGATTCCCCTATGAACTGATTAAATTATAATGCAATTTAAACTTATCTTAACAGGAGTGCAATAACACAGGAAAATGTTACAGTACAGTATGGCTTCCGGAGCCTTTAGAAACAGGTTCTGAGAACCATTATAATCCTCAGAACCTGCAAAAAAAAATTACTTAAGGCTCAGAATATAGTGAACCATCGCTTCAGCATCATCATCAGATAATGCAGGGTGTGGTGACATTGGAATTGCTCCCCAAACTCCACTTCCACCTGCTTTTATCTTCTTAACAAGAAGATCTACATTAGCTTTTGTATTTGAATACTTATCGGCAACATCTTTATAGCTTGGTCCCAATAACTTTTCATTCACTTTGTGACAGGCAAAACAATCTGATTTTGAAATCAGGCTCTCTCCTTTTTTAGTATCTACAGCTTCGGCAACTGCGGCTGGTTTAGCAGGTTCTGCAGGTTTTACATCTTTAACTGCAGATGTTTCTTTTGGTTTCACTTCAGCAGCTTTACTTGCAGAAGCTTCAGTAGCAGGGTCGGGACTTACAGAAACCACACTTGCAGTGTCACTCGCCACGGAGCTCAGAGCAGCAGTGTCAGCTACTACAGAAGCTGTTGTAGTTGTATCGGCATCACCAGATTTTTCAGAAGAACTACTGCAGGCAATAAAAAGGGCACAAACACCCAATACTAACATTCTTTTCATTTCTTTGGTATTCTTATTTCTTTAGCATACGACATTGTATGCCGCAATTCTATTTAAAAAATCCCGGATTTTAAATTAAAACTCAAAATCGTGACATAGATCCTTAAAAAACACTAATGGAATTAAGGATATGTCCATTATCTTCCTGTATCCGATGGGGAATGTCAAAAAAACCTTTTGAAGAATTACTGTAATTTATTGTAAACAAGTTCACCTATTTTCTCACCTTCAATTATTCCTTCCTCCATGGCTTCACGGTAATGGATTCCACCATAAATCCGGCTTATAGCAGCTTCATTAGAAGCCTGCTTAACATTTTCATACTTCCTGTCAGGCCAACCCCATGCTCTCTCTGTATTATCAACAAATGGAGTATTATCACCAAAAATTTTGGTCAGAACGGTAGCAGATGCAGTAGAAATTATCGAATGTCCACTGGTGTATTCAGGGAAAGGGGGAGTTTGAAGATACGGCTTCCAGGCATTATCCATGTACTGGTTAATATAGGTTTCAGGTCTAACCAGGTCATAGGTAAATTTTGTATTCCAGCAAGCTATAAATGCATCCATTACGGCAATAGAAACTCCTGCATAAGCAAATACAGTTTTATCAAAATCTGCTTTTTGAGTATTGCACACAATTCCGGTAATACCCATCCAGTGCCCACCAGGAGTCATTGCTTTAGTTGCAAACATCACATGCCCTGAAACATTCACTTTAAACCCATTACAATCCCAAAAATCTGCGATTGCTTTTTGTTCATCACTTAAATTATTACCAGTTTCGTAAACTTCATTAGCCAGTTTATAAAAAGTACTGTTTTTATCCTTGCTAAATTTTGAAGGAGGTTTAGGTAAAAACTGACTGGCAGAGTCAATCAAAACAGTACGGATTTTCATCCAGTTTGGCTCTATTGCAGGCATATATGCCGGAGGAGTTGGAACCCATCTACCCTCCTCATTAGTAACAGTGTACTTAACCGCTGAGCGAGTCTGCTTATAATTATCTTTTTTAGACCAGTCAAGAACTGCCTTGCTTACCGAAAGTGCATATTCCTGAGAATTCTTTAATAAGTCCTCAGGCATCCCGGTATCTTTGGCCAACTTAATTTGATTATCAATAATCTGCTGAGTTGAATCCTTCGAAAATGTTAGTTCTTTACCAAC
>CAZGWG010000021.1:0-28707 GCA_964529165.1 uncultured Sphingobacterium sp. | reverse complement strand
AGAAAAATAGACAGTTTGTTCGACTGCGCTTCGACTGTTGTTCGGGAGTTCTTCGACAAAAGGGCCTCCCGGCCGAAGAACTCCCGAAGCCGGGTCGAACAACTCCCGAACACTTCTGCAACACTTCTCGAACACTTCCCGAAGAAATCTCTTGTTCAGGATGCGTTTATTTCAAATAATGGTCTTTGATTTTGAATCTATCGGAGTAAAGTAATAGAAGCGGCCACGGATACACTTACAGCTCAGTATCTGAACTTTGAAGACGATAATGATTTGTCTCAAATTGAAAGGATACCCATTCTCTTAATGAAAACCTGAGAATTTTATCCGACAGCGGTCTAGGAAAAACTTCCTAGTCTAATCAGTATGACATTTACTACTGCACCAGTAGCACCCATTTACTTGTTTATAGATTTTCTCTGCCTCTTTTACAGCCTCTGCACAATTTGAAAAATCACCAAGGTATTGCTTATCGATGGGCATATAATAACATCCTGCTTCATGCACCTCATGATCACCATTCCATAGCGGCTTATTGTTGACATAATATAAGCTCATAATTAAAATCAATAGGATTCAGAATCGAAATCCTGTCAGAAAGGAGAGATCTGTTGATCTCTCCTATGCGGTCATGCAATCCGCCACTGACAGTCATTTTTGGTTTATTAATTGGTTTTCATAGTTTTTGGGTTTACAGCATAAATAAGCCTGTGATCAGGCAGCCACAGCTTTCTTTTTGGAAATATCGACCTTGGGAAAAGTGCATCGAGCAAGATGGTAGCCAGCACTTGCTTTGTAACATATATGGTTATATCATTCCTGATGCTTTTAGATCGCGACAGCGGAGAACAACATAATAAGACAAGACCTGTTAACTGAAAGAGCATTAATCTGTTCATAATCCTGGTTTAGATCATTAAACTTAAAGAGAATTATTATCTAAAGCAAAAAATATGGATTATAAGTTTTTGATAATCAATGAATTAGATAAACTCAATAAGCTTGTTGGTCTATTGGAAGGGCTTGTTGGTCTAGAGCAATGTCTTGTTGGTGTAATAAAAAAAGAGTTTTTTACTTTGACTTAGTCTGTCGCTAATTCCATATAAAGACGTTTACAGACCTGTTTACGAAAAAGTTTATCCTCCTGCTTGAATCTTAAACCGAAGAAACAGCCCAACTAAGAACTGATGAAAGCACTTGCTATAATGGTATCGAATTTATCAATCCGGAAAACTGATCTTCCCCATCGAAATTGAAGGTACTCCGGGATGTTGACCAAAATTGGTCTTGCCGCCGGCTACTGCCTCATTGCCCAGAAGGGCAAACAGAACCGCTTCTTTTGCATCGGGATGAATGCCAAGGTCTGATGTGTATTTTAATTTAAAGCCAAAATATTCTTCAATGTACTTAACGAGCAGGGGATTATGCATTCCGCCTCCGCTGATATAAATTTCAAAGGGGCCCTTGCCCGATACGGCTTCTGAAATTGCTCTGCAAATGCCCTGAGCCGTGAATGCCGCCAGACTGGCCATGATTTCTTGCCTGGAAATATCTGCCTGCCCTGATCTGCTTATGGCCTCATTCAGATAATTAAGACTGAACAGTTCGGGCCCTGTTGTTTTTGGAAAAGGACTTCTGAAAAAAGAATGATCCAGCAGAGCATCCAGGAGGGCCTGGTTTACCTTTCCGGATAATGCTATTTCCGCATTTTTATCATAATATTTTCCCGGATAATGTAACTGAACGAACTGGTCCATCAAGGTATTTCCCGGCCCAACGTCTGAGGAGAAAAAATCGGTGGAATAAGCCGATGGCAGAAAAGTAAAGTTGGAGATACCCCCAATATTGAGCATGATGCGGTTTTCATCACGGCCTGAAAAGAGAAGATAATCGCCATACACAGCCAGGGGAGCACCTTCGCAACCGGCAGCCACATGTTTCTGCCTGAAATCACTGATGGTAATTATCCCTGACTTTACTGCCAGATGATCTCCATCCCCGATCTGAAGTGTGGCATTAGGGTATTTTGAATCGGGATGCTGATGTTTTGGGGCATGGAAGACAGTTTGCCCGTGACTGGCAATCAGATCAATTTCTGCAGGATTTACTCCCCATTCTTTCAGGGACTCTAAAACCAGTTGGGCATAATAGCTGCCTATAAAAGCGTTTAACAAGGTAAGCTTTTCAAGATCTGCCGTCTTCTTTGCAAAGATTGATTTCAGATCCTCCTTAAATTCAGGCTTATAGGCTTTGCTGATAAATTCCCTGACTTTTACCCGGGTATCCAATCCGCTCCCGCTGAACTCGCATAAGGCAATATCCAAACCATCAAAGGATGTACCCGACATCAGGCCAATGATATTCCTCAAGGGTTTATTGGCTATCTTATAAATAGCCTCTATATTATTGTTCATGTAAATGAAATTTAATCCTATCCTAACCCATTAAAAACCATAAGTTAAATACCTAAATATGGCTTAATAAATATTTGTTTAAATCTAGCCAATAAAAAATATCATTAAGTACTATCAAAATTAGGGTATCGGTAATAGCCTAGCTAAATGCCATTGCTTATGCAGCAGCAAAAAACACATTTGCCATTACGAACAGTTCGTAGTATATTTACGAACTATTCGTAGAAAAGATTATTGAGAGCATGAGTTATTTACATTGACCATAAACCTCTTCATCTATCGAATAGTCTTGTTGGTATAATATTAACATGATTTAACATTTTACCAAGAAAATTTACTGTAAAAAATATCCATTTTAGGGTATAGTAATTTGCTTATCAAGCGGTTAACTTGCGGGATAAATGCAAAGAAGCTGACACGTTAAAAATTAATCCTGAAGGCTTTCAAGGGTCTTTCATTGTAACTATTGAAATTTAATTCAGATCCGGTATGAAGCCGCAGGTTTTTGCCTTACTCGTTCTACTCCTAAGTTGGCAGCCCCTTTTCGCTCAAAATAATTATACAATTAAGGGCAGTGCTTTGGATACCGCATCGGGTACAGGACTCCAAAATGCAAGTATTGCGATACTGAATTCTAAAGACTCTACTCTGGTCAGATTTACCAGAGCTGATGCAAAGGGAGCTTTTTCATTGAATAATCTCAAAGAAGGAAATTTTATTCTACTGCTGACTTATCCTGATTTTGCAGATTATGTTGAAACATTTGCGCTGAGTGCTGACAAACCATTAAAAGATTTTGGAAAGTTAAAAATGATACTGAAAGCGCGGCTGCTGGAAGAGGTTATTGTAAAAGGTACCGCAGCACAAATGACCATAAAAGGGGATACGACTGAGTTTAATGCTGCTGCCTTTAATATAGAGGCCAATTCAAAAGTTGAAGACCTGCTCAAGCAATTACCGGGTATACAGGTTGACCAAAACGGAAAAATTACTGCTCACGGACAGGCAGTAAACAAGGTTCTGGTAGATGGCGAAGAATTCTTTGGCGATGACCCAACCCTGGTTACCAAAAATCTACGGGGGGATATGGTAGATAAAGTGCAGCTTTATGACAAGAAAAGTGACCAGGCTGCTTTTACCGGAATTGATGATGGAGAACGGACTAAAACAATCAACATTAAATTAAAGGAGGATAAAAAGCAGGGTTATTTCGGCAAAGTTGATGCCGGAGCCGGCAATGATGATTTTTACCAGGGGCAGGGGATGTTCAACTACTTTAAAGGTAAGAAGAAGTTTTCGGCCTATGGCACCGTTTCGAATACGGCTAAAACGGGTTTAGGCTGGCAGGATAATTCCAAGTACAGTGCTTCATCAAATGTTCAGGTCACTGATGGCGGAATTATGTTCTCCAATACGGATGACTCAGGACTAGAATCATTTAATGGCCAGTACAACGGCGAAGGTATTCCGCTTACCCGAAGCGGAGGTATGCACTATGATTCCAAATGGAAAGAGGATAAATACTCAATCAACATGAACTACAAAATTGGTTCGATTGGCGTTACAGGAGATAAAAACTCATTAAATCAGAACAACTTACCTACAGGCATTATCAATACCAATACTGATCAGGCTATTGATAATTATATGTTCAGACAAAAATTTGACGGAACTTTCCTCGTTAAGCTTGACACCACCTCTGACCTGAAAATTATTGTAGATGGAACTTTAAAAAACACTGAAAGTAATAATAACTACCTGACTTCAAGCTTAAGAGGTAATGGTGTTAACCTTAATGGCAGCAAGCGAAGTCTTAGTAATAAAGGAGATCAGAAGATTTTTAATGCAAGTGCTTTATGGACCAAAAAACTTAAGAAGAAGGGCCGCACATTATCACTGACTCTGGGCCAAAAATTTGATGAAGATGATGCATCGGGCTTTCTGAATTCTGAAAACAGTTTCTACAATAGCCTGGGAACACTCGACAGCACCCACATCATAGATCAGTATAAAACGAACAGAGTCAGTAGTTCGGGCTTTAATTCCAATCTGGCCTATACTGAGCCTTTGTCCAAGACCTTTTCAGTGATTCTGAATTATGGCTTAAATCTGGGAAACAGTATTGCTGAACGGGAATCCTATAATAAATCTGTAAGCGGAAAATATGATTTGCTGGATGAGGAGTTCAGTAATGACTTCGAACTCAACCAGACTTCCAATCAGGCAGGCGCCATTTTTAATTACAAGAAAGATAAGAATGTTATCAATTTCGGGACCCGTGTAAATGCGGTTGATTTTAAACAAACTGACCGGTATACCGGTAATGTATACAGAAGAGAGTTTCTTAACTGGCTTCCACAGGCATCTTTCAGGCATAATTTTTCAAAACAGAAATCTTTTGACGTACGCTATGACGGAAACACAAGCCAGCCAACGCTAAACCAGATTCAACCGATCAAAGTCAATACAGACCCATTAAATATCGTTTTGGGCAATCCTGATTTGAAACCCTCTTTCCGGAGTAATTTGAATCTGTCTTATTATTCTTACAAAGTCCTTACTGATAAAATGATTTATTTCAGAGGAAATTATTCCACCACACATAATGCCATTGTCAACAATACCATTACTGATGCAGCAGGAAAGAGTACCTTCCAATCAATTAACCTGACGAATAAAAATCCTGCTAATTTCTCTTTATATGGTGATTACGGCCAAAAGATTCCGGGGACAGAGTTTAGAGTAGGACTTAATTTAAGTACCAATTTTAATACCTATTTCAATATGATTAATAGTGCTCTGAATGAAACCCGATCAAACAGCTATACCACGCGATTATCTGTTTCGAGATATAAGCAGAAAAAAATTGAGTTTTACTGGGCTATTGGTCCTGAATATATAACCAATCAATCGTCCTTACAAAAACAGATCAATAATAATGGCTGGGGAGCAAATTCCTGGTTCGAATTATCGCTTTATCTTCCTAATAAGTTTAAAATCCAATCCCATGCAAATTACAAGTACCAGGAGAAGACTCAAACCTTTGCTGAAGACTTTAACCGCCTGATCTGGAATACCACATTTACCAAAAGCTTCATGAAGGAAGAAAGCCTTAAACTATCGCTAACAGGTAATGATCTTCTGAATCAGAACAGAGGTTTTAACCGGATAGCAACCAGTAATATGATCAGCCAGAATAGCTTTACAACGATAAAAAGATATTTTATGCTTTCACTTTCTTACGACCTGAATCATATGGGTGGAGGCCAGCCAAAAAAATAAGCTTATGAAACGAATTACACAACTTGCGACGTTATGGCTACTCATTTTATCAATTAAGCCCGCTTTTGCTCAGCATGCCCGCTTTGCCACAGAAGGAATTATTGAATTCGAAAAAAGTGTGAATATGCATGCTCAGATCAAAAAGTATATCAATAAGGATAATGAAATGTATTATATACCGGCATTGGAGCAATACAAAAAAACAAAACCGCAGTTCAGGATATTAAAAAGCACCTTAACATTCAGTAAAGATAAAACCTTGTTCAGTCCGGCTCCTGCCGATGAATCAGACCGTGGCTGGTTCAGTGATATTCCTGCAACAACCCAGAATAATATTATTTACACAGACCTTTCAACAAATACCAGCATTGTTCAGAAGACTGTTTTCGAAGAAACTTTTCTTGTCAGGGATAGTACCCGCAAAATCAACTGGAAAATCACCTCAGAAACACGTGATATTGCCGGCTATGCCTGCCGCAGAGCCAATGCCATTATTATGGATTCGATCTATGTGGTTGCATTTTACACCGATGAAATTCCGGTATCCGGAGGTCCTGAATCATTTACAGGCTTACCGGGGATGATTCTGGGTGTGGCCTTACCTCATGAGAACATGAGCTGGTTTGCCAAACTGGTAACAGATAAGTCATTGCCGGCAGGAAGCCTGGTGCCCCCTAAAAAGGGAAAAGCCACAGACAATAAAGGTTTATTGGATACTCTGATGAAGGTCATGAAAAACTGGGGAACTTATGCCCAGCATTCATTAAAATCCTTCATGATGTAAGCATTCATGCAACAGACCAGTAGCTACAAAGATTATCACTTAAGGCTGAGAAAAAAAGCCGGACTACTGATTATACTCTGTCTGCTTCTTTTTAGTATTCCAGGCAAGACCCAAAGTCCCTCAGGTACTGAATTAAGCAATCTGGTTGATTCAGTAAAGACCTTTTATGAAAACCAGGCTATAGAAAAACTTTATCTGCAGCTTAATAAACCCGAATATGCTATTGGTGATACGATTTGGTTCAAAGTTTATCTTCTTGATGCGATAAATCTTAAATACGTTCAAAAAAGTGCTATAATGTATCTTGAAATTGCTTCCGACAGCAATGAAGTGGTCAGCAGAATCATGATCCCGCTTCAAAATGGTATTGGCTGGGGTAATATTACTTTAACTAATAAAGATTTTCCTGAAGGGTCTTATACCCTCAGAGCTTATACCAATTGGATGAGAAACTTTGGAGAAGATCATGTATTTAAGCAGCACTTCAGAATAAATTCAGTTAGTGGCCGAAACTGGCTGGTGAATTCAAACATGGAGCTGGCCAGAGTAAACGGGCAGGATAAGATAAATTTATTCATGCAATTCAGGGATATGAAAGGTTCGGCAATGGGCTTGCGTGATATGCAGTTCAGATTAACTAATGGCAAAAGAACCTTGTTCAAAGCTGAAAAGGAAAGCTCCCTTTACGGGGAAGTGGAACTGAGTTTCGATCTTCCTGAAAAAGCCGGGGCAGAGAGTATACGTCTTATTGCTGAAAATCAGCGTAAAAATGAGATCAGTACAAAACTGCTAATTCCGCTTCCTATCAGGCGGCCTGAAAATACAGATCTGCAATTCATGCCCGAAGGAGGGCATCTTGTAGCGGGACACTTGGCAAATATTGCATTTAAAGCGATTGCTGAGGATGGGAAGGGTACTACTGTTTCGGGCTTGATACTTGACCAGAATCAAAAAGAATTAACTTCCTTCAGCTCTACACACAGGGGAATGGGAAAGTTCAGGCTGATGCCCATACAAGGTGAATCTTATATCGCAAGAATCAAACTTCCTGACGGTAATACCAAAGACTATCCTTTACCACTTGTAAAAAGTAGCGGCACCACATTAAAAGTGATCAACCGCAGAGAGCGTGATTCGCTGGAGGTTCAGATCTTATACAGCCCGAATATCCCATACAGTGAGGTCAATTTCTTTATCACTGCACAGACAAATGGTATGCCATATTATGGCGCTGCTGTGGTACTAAAACAGGGTTTGAACCGTATTCTGATCAATAAAGATGTGTTCCCTTCCGGTATTTGCCGGATCTCTTTACTAAATGAAAATCGCAATCCCTTAAATGAACGCCTGGTTTTTATTGATCATCAGGAGGAACTCAGAATAAAACTAATCAGCGATAAAACTTCTTATAAACCAAGAGACAGTATTTCATTGGCAATACTCGTTCAGGATAAACAAGGCAGGCCCGTTCAAGGTAGCTTTTCGCTTTCGGTGACAGATGATAACCATGTAAAACGTGATAGCATAAACGAAAAGAATATATTGAATACTTTGCTCCTCGATGCGGACCTCAATGGGAATATTGAGGCTCCCGGATATTATTTTCTATCAGACCAGAAGGATAAAGCATGGGCTGACCTGGATAATCTCCTTCTAACCCAGGGTTGGACAGGCTTTAACTGGCCTGAGACACTTAACCAGCAAAAACCATTGCTGTTTCCTGCTGAAAGTGAATTCAGTATTAGTGGTACAGTAACAAATATTTTTAACAAACCTGTTGCAAACAGCGAAGTCCTGCTGCTTTCAAAAAAGCCTTTTCTGTTTATGGACACCCTCAGCAATAAAGAAGGGAGGTTTACATTCAGGGATTTCCCCCTGGCGGATACTGCGGTTTATATGATCCAATCGAGAAACAAAAGAGGTAAAAGTTTCAACGTAGGTATTGAAGTTGACGAGTTTGTACCCCCTGTCTTCACGGCTTCAAATGAAGCTTATGTACCATGGTATATCAACACTGATACACTGCTAATTAAGAGTACCCGTAACACTGTTCATGAACAGCATCGCTGGGATGCTCCGGCAGGAGTAAATGTGCTCGAAGAGGTGGTGGTTACCGCAAAGAAGTTCATCAAAGATTCAAGGAACAGAAATGGCCCGGGGAATGCCGATTATATTCTGGATGAGCAGGATATGCTGAAAGCAAAGAAGAAAACCTTGTATGAAATGTTGGAAGAACGTTTCCCAGGCTTCAGAAGTGGCAAAGGTTTGTCTGTTAAAGATTATAACTCAACAGACACGATGAGATACGTCCTGATGCAATCTTATGTAAATCTTGTTATTGATGGGGTAAATATCAGTTCAATCGGAGCGACTGAGGAGATTTATATGGACTATCTGACCGCAGAAGATATAACCGGAATAGAAATCTTAAAAACACCAAAATATGCTTCGGTCTATGATCCATTAGTCGCAAGAAAAATGATAGGCTGCATGAGATGTCCCCCACCACCAATATTTCTTGAAATAACCACCCGTTCAGGTAATGGAGCATTTTTGAAAAAAACACCAGGCGTATATTTATATAAACCTATTCCTTACAGTTTTCCTGCGGAGTTTTACCGGCCCAAATATCCGGTGAATAAAATTGAAAGCATTGCCGACCTTCGCTCGGCCATTCACTGGGAACCAAATATCATCACAGATGCTGAAGGTAAAGCAACGATTTCCTTTTACGCCGCGGATTTACCCGGATATTATTCAATTGTTCTGGAAGGAACAGATATGAATGGGGGAATAGGAATGGGGAGAAAAAAGATAGAAGTAAGGAAGTGATATTTATGCGTTCAAATACAGCTCAATCAGCCCCTCAGGTAAGTCTACCTTAAGAATACCATTCTCCTCATCAATTTCCACGATCAAATCATCATTCAGCGGGAACATGATCTCTTTAAATTTATAAGGAACAACGGCCACAAATTGTTGCGGATATTCATGAAGTTCTCCGGCGGTTTCATCATGCACAATAAATCCCTTAAGATCGGTAATCAGAAATTCATCTTCATCACTAACAGGTTTTAATTTATTGGGCAGATACAGTTTTTTACGAACCAGGGCTTCTGCCTTTTCGATCGTATCAATATCATCGAAATAAAAATTTCCAGTCTGGTTGTTCTGAAGCTTAAACGAAGAAATGAAAAAGGGAACCAGCTTGCCATTAATCTCAGCAAAAACAGAGTCAAGTGGTAGTTCTGAGGGATCATCATACTCAAAATAAATCTGCACTTCACCCTTCAAACCTTTGGTTTTGGTGATATAGCCGATATAAAAACAATCCTCGATCTTCATTGCTATGAAAATAAAAACGTCATTGCGAATATGTCTCCGGCCTGCTCAAAAGAGAGTTCATGCCGCTTAAACATTTGCAATGACGTTAAATTAAATTTTAAAGCCTAAAGCTGATTATGCTTTTTCTTCAGATTCAGGAGCTTCTTCTGCAGCTTCAGGTGCAGGAGTTTCAGCAACTTCTTCTGCAGCAGGAGCCTCTTCAGCTACTTCTGCAACCGGTGCTTCAGCAACTTCTTCTGCTGATGCTTCTACTTCCGGAGTTTCGGCTGTTTCTTCAGAAACTTCTTCTTCAACTACTTCAGGTGCAGGTGTATTTTTAGCGGCAATTGCAGCGGCAATTTCTTCCTTCTTCTTAGCCTCTGCAGCTAATGCTGCTTTCTTAACTTCATCTTTCGATTTAGTCAGGCTATCTTTCTTGCCTTCAATCTTGCCTTCTTTGCTTTGCAACCACTCAGCAAACTTTGCTTCTGCCTGTTCTGCTGTTAATGCGCCTTTTTTAACACCACCTTCCAAATGTTTTTTGTACAATACTCCTTTATAAGAAAGGATTGCACGACAAGTATCTGTAGGCTGAGCTCCTTTGTTAACCCAATCCAATGCCTTATCGAAATTGATATCGATAGTAGCAGGGTTTGTGTTTGGATTGTAGGAACCTAATCTTTCGATGAATTTACCATCTCTTGGAGCACGGGCGTCTGCTACCACTACGTGATAAAAAGGTTTTCCCTTTTTACCGAATCTTTGCAATCTGATTTTAGTTGCCATTTTTCAATATTTATGTATTCAACATATTCCCGGAGTCTATTCTGCGGGGTTGCAAAGATATTAAAAAAATAACATTTAAAAAATGTAAATCCCTATTTTTGGGGCATGTCTGAAAGAAAACCTCGAATTGGAGTGGATATGGACGAGGTTATTGCCGATCCGCTATCCAAATTTATTAGCCTTTATAACCGTGATTACGGTGTCCCCCTCAATCTTAAAATACTCCCCGGAAACGAAATTTATCATCATGTTCCCGAACATGCCAAAAAGAAATTGTACGAATACATCAACGAAAAGGGCTTTTTCCGTGATCTTGAAGTATTTCCTGATAGTGTTGAAGTATTAAAAAAGCTTCAGGAAAAGTATGACGTTTTTATAGTTTCTGCAGCCATGGAATTCCCTAATTCCCTGCAGGATAAATACGAATGGCTGGCTGAACATTTTCCATTTATCGGATGGCAGAATATTATTTTCTGTGGACATAAAATCGTTAATGTTGACATTCTGATTGACGACCGCATCAAGAATTTCAAAGATTTTGAAGGCAGAAAATTATTGTTTTCCTCTCCCCATAACCTGCTGTTAACCGATTACGAAAGGGTTAATAACTGGAAGGAAGTGGCGGAAAAATTGCTCTAAATCTCCTGTTATCATCAATCGATAGACAATTATCGGAACATATAGCAGATGTCATGTGGCCTAAGTAGTATTTGCTATGGGTTTATTGGTTTTTAGGGGATTATTTAGCCTCCTTAGCATTTTGATGAATCAGTCATGGTTATTATGATAAGACACCAGTATAGTTGCTCAATAGGCTTTAACTGGAGTTAAGGAGTTTGTTCGTTTTCAGGCTTCAGCCCATAAACTACACTATTTGAAAGTTTGGGTTATTAGAAATTCAGGTTAGAAAATAATAGATGTGGCTGATATCGGTATTTCGGCGCTAAAGCGCCGGGCTATTCAGAAATACGGTTGTAGCATCGCTCAGTCTTTCTTATTCAATCATTTTAATTACCCATAATTCCATGTCATCTCACCCATTATTTGAGAAATAGATTTTCATAATCGCTATTTTTGTAACAATTGAGCGATTTATTCATCCAAAAAGAAAAAACATCATGATAGTAGTAACAACAAATGAACTAGAAGGAAAACGTGTCGTAAAATATATTGGTATTGTAACGGGTGAAGCCATAATTGGTGCAAACTTTGTCAAAGATTTCTTTGCCGGAATCAGAGATATTGTCGGCGGCCGTTCAGGTTCTTATGAAGAAGGTTTACGTGAAGCCAAGGATATTGCCTTACGCGAAATGCAGGAACAGGCAGCGCGCTTAGGAGCCAATGCCGTTTTAGGAGTTGATCTTGACTATGAAACTCTTGGAAGTAATGGAAGCATGCTGATGGTAAGTTCTTCGGGAACTGCCGTAGTAGTAGAGGATAAAGTTTAATTGTTAACCCTGTCAGCTTTTAAAAAGCTGACAGGGTTGTTTTCAAAGCGCTGACAGGCTTACTTCTACATAATCAATCAGTGAGTGTATCACCTTAATATGAATTTCCTGTGCTCTGTCGGCATAATCTGAACGTGGGGCGCGGATTTCAACATCACACAGACCTGCCATTTTACCACCTTCCTTACCGGTCAAACCGACAACCTTCATTCCTTTCTTTCGTGCAGCTTCGATTGCCTTCAAAACATTCTCAGAATTTCCGCTCGTACTGATTGCAAAAAGCACATCGCCTTCAGAGCCAATGGCTTCAATCATCCTCGAAAAAACAAAATCATAACCATAATCGTTGGCTACACAAGACAGGTGGCCCGGATCAGAAATTGCAATAGCCGGAAAAGCCGGGCGGTCATTCCGGTATCTTCCCGATAGTTCTTCAGCAAAATGTATTGCATCACTCATCGATCCTCCATTTCCGCACGAAATCACCTTGCCGCCAGTCCTGATTGCTTTAACTAAAACCTCCCCGGCCTGTTCAATATGAAGGAAGTTCCGGGGATCCGAAATAAACCTGTCCAGTACTTCTCTTGCTTCAATAAAGTGATTTTTTATTTCTTTCATCAGGGATTTATCAGTTTATATACAGCACCCTTGGCACTCTTTGGGCCAACATCCTGGTTCGTAAGAACATAAAGCTCTGCATTGTTATCCTGAGCAAAACTCATAATTTTTAAATCTCCTGATGGCTTAGCTGCCAGACTGATCGATCCGCGAATCCAGGATTCACCCTTTTTTTCAATGTAAAACATCGGTCCGGTCCAGTCGGCAAAAATGTACTTAGCTGTAAGTCCGCTAAGCTCTTTACCCTGATATACAAATCCACCGGTTATGCTAATTCCTTCTTCATGTTCATACTCTGCTATAGGTAAGATTAAACCCTCCTGTTTACAGTTCTCTTCCGGATCAAAGCAGTGGCTTGCCTCCATGATTTTCCAGCCATAATTCCCACCTTTTTCAATGATATTTACCTCCTCAAATTTATTCTGACCAACATCTGCCAGAAAAAGTTGCCCTGAATTTTTGTCGAAAGAAAACCTCCAGGGATTGCGTAAACCATAAGCCCATATTTCCGGTTTTGCTTCTTTGCCAACAAATGGATTATCATTGGGAATGACATAGCCCTGATCAGTATTCACATCAATTCTCAGAATTTTCCCGAGTAGAGTATTTAAATTTTGTCCATTGCCTGTTTCGCCATGTTTATCACCTGCACCACCACCATCGCCAACTCCAATGTATAAATAACCATCGGGCCCAAACTTCAGATCACCTCCATTATGATTACTCTCGGGCTGCTGAATTGTTAATAATATTTTCCCGCTGGCAGTATCGGCAATCTTTGGGTCGGCCGAAACTTTGTACTCAGCTATTATAGATTGATGATCACTACCCTTTTCTGTGGATGGGGCACTGTAATACACATAGAACTTTTTATTACTAGCATATTCCGGGTGTAAGGCGATTCCAAGCAGACCTCGCTCATCGTATGCGCCACTTAACTTAACCAGTTTGCTTTCCAGATTCAGGAAAGGTTTATCCAGCAATTTGTTATTCTCCAGTACCCTGACTTGTCCGGTTTGCTCGCAAACCAGCATTAAGCCTTCCGGACTAAAAGCTGCGGCAACCGGAGAGTGTAATCCTTCTGCCAGTTTTTCCAGTTTCAGAGAAATAGCAGGCGCCAAATTGTTTTCACCACTAATTTTTTTTTCTGGCTGGCCACAGGCCGCCAACAAAGTGAAAATTATTCCGAAGAGTAATGTTGAATTCTTCATAGGGTAACAGTTAATTTTAAAGAGATAAAATTTCAACAATTTTTAAAAGCTCAGGATTAACTTCCGGGTTATGTTTTATGGCATTACCAAACGGGGTGAAGTGTATTTTACCATTCACAATGCCGATCATTTGGCGATTTTTGCCTTCCATCAAAGACTCAACAGCTGCCACACCTAATCTGCTTGCCAATACTCTGTCCATACAGGATGGAGGGCCTCCCCGCTGAATATGACCAAGTATTGAAACTCTGGTGTCTATACCAGGAAACTTATCTTTGACCGCTTTAGCTATCTCAAAAGCACCTCCGGCATCATCGCCTTCTGCTACAATTATAATTTTTGACGATTTATCTTTTCGGCTTGTTTCCAGACGGTTAAGTAATGCCTTAATATCCGTTTTGGTTTCTGGTATCAGGATAGCTTCAGCACCTGTTCCAATACCACTTCTTAGTGCAATCAAACCGGAGTCGCGGCCCATTACCTCAACAATAAACAAACGATCATGCGACTCAGCAGTATCGCGGATCTTATCAACCGCCTCTATAACCGTATTAATTGCTGTATCATAACCGATGGTAAAATCTGTTCCGATAAGATCATTATCAATCGTTCCGGGAAGCCCTATAACAGGCACCTTAAATTCATCATAAAATATGTTAGCCCCGGTAAAGGTACCGTCACCTCCAATGGCTACCAGCGCATCTATTTTATGCTTCTTTAATTGCTCAAAAGCTTTTTTCCTTCCTTCCGCAGTGCGAAACTCTTCACTTCTGGCAGTTTTGAGTATAGTCCCGCCGCGCTGAATAATATTTGCCACTGATTTACGCTCCATACGATGAAAGTCGCCACTAATCATCCCGTCATAACCCCGATAAATACCTGTTACTTTCAGATTATAAAATAAACTGGTACGTACTACCGCACGAATTGCGGCATTCATCCCGGGTGAATCACCTCCGGATGTAAAAACTCCAATATTTTTTATGTTCGCCTTATTCATTTCCATCATTTTTGCCCGAAAGCGATTTTACCATTTTCTAAAAAACTAACGTAATTACTGATATCCAGATTGTATGCCTGAGGCGGAACCAGAACCTTACCTTCGTGATCTGCAATCACATAATAAGGCTGAGAATTAGTTCCGAATTTGGAAGCCTGAAAATCACTCCATTTTTGTCCTATAGTATTTATCTTTTTTCCACTGAAGCCGGAAACATACTTTTCATCTGCCGGAAGTTCGGTTTTATCATCCACATAAAGGGAAATTATTACATAATCTTCCCTGAGTCTTTTAAGAACTTCTTTATCGGGCCATACACTCGCCTCCATCTTGCGGCAGTTAGTACAGCTCCATCCTGTAAAGTCTATTAAAATCGGCTTATTAACACTTTTAGCAAAGGCTAGTCCCTCTTCATAATCATAAAATGCGTCCAGACCATGAGGAGCATGAAACAGTCCGGCATATTTCTTTCCTGTTGTTCCGGCAGTTGAAGGTCCGCTGCTTCTATTTGAATAAAGATCAAATTCCTGAGTTACCTGCGGCGGAAGCCAAGCACTGATTGCTTTCAAAGGTGCCCCCCATAATCCGGGAACCATATACAAAGTAAACCCAAGAATCAGCATAGAGAAAAACAACCTGGGCAGTGATAAAAAATTGATCTCATGATCATGTGATAAACGGATCTTTCCAAGCAGATATAATGCCCATAATCCAAAGACAACGATCCAGATAATCAGAAAAATATCGCGACTTAAAATACCCCAGTGATAGGCTAGATCAACATTCGATAAGAATTTAAATGCCAAAGCTATCTCAAGAAAACCCAGAGATACTTTAACGGTATTGAGCCAGCCTCCAGACTTTGGCATCTCCTTTAGCCAGGATGGAAATATTGCAAAGAGTGTGAAGGGAATCGCTAAAGCTGATGAAAATCCTAGCATTCCAATTGCCGGACCCATATAAGAACCTTTGGAAACCGCATCAACCAGCAATGTTCCTATGATCGGCCCTGTACAAGAAAAAGAAACCAAAGCAAGGGTAAAGGCCATAAAGAAAAGGCCTATAAATCCATTCTGATTTGATTTTTCGTCCATCTTATTCACAAGTGAAGAAGGCAGAGTGATTTCAAAAGCTCCCAGAAATGAAATACCAAAAATGATTAAAATGACAAAGAAAAGAAGATTAAATGTGGCACTGCTTGCGGCTTCATTCAAAGCAGAGGCACCGAAAATCAATGTGATGAGAAGCCCAAGCGCTACATAAATAACAATAATGGAAAGACCATAAATTATTGCACTTTGGATTCCTTTTGCCCTGCTTCCTGATTTCTTGGTAAAGAAAGATACGGTAAGCGGAATCATTGGGTAGATACAAGGCATAAAAAATGCGGCAAGTCCGCCAATAAAACCAGCTATAAAAATGGCCCACAAAGAGCCACCTACTGGGTTTGAAGCTGATTGTATTAGTGACTTACCAGTTGGGAGGACGGTTGAGGATGTAGAATCAGCTGACAAAATAATAGATGAAGTGCTATCTGATTGCGGATTGGATGCAGTTATTTCGATCTGTGAAGAACCGTTTTCTACTGGGATACTAAATTCAACTTCTGCTGGCGGCAAACAACGTTCATCATTACAAACCATAAATTCAAGTGTGCCTGCAATACTTATTTTGGGAACAAGAAGACTAACTTTTTGTTTAAATATTGCCTGATCTTTATGCCATGCAATCTGCATATCAAAATTCTTATCAAAAGCAGTAACAGCTTTCGGACTTTCGGTAACCTTGCCTATCAGTTTATATTCCGCAGAAGGTTTAAACTTAAAGGATGTAGGGATCGGACCACCATCTTCGATAAACTGAGAGTAGACATGCCAGCCTTTCTCAATTTTGGCAGTAATAACCAGGTTAAACTCATTATCATTTAATTTTTCTGAAGAGAAGCTCCATTTTACAGGATCATAGATCTTTGCATTAGGATCCGGGAATTGTGCCTGAGAGGAAAGAGAAAAAAAAAGAAAAATTAGTCCCAAAAATTTTTTCATATCCATTTAAATTATAAACTCTATCTCCTTATTGTTAAAATATCGCAAACCATCTGCGGTTTCAAGAATCAGCTGACCGATAGCAGTCGTTCCGAGAATCTTACCGCT
Organism: uncultured Sphingobacterium sp.; assembly: GCA_964529165.1. Classification (GTDB taxonomy): domain Bacteria; phylum Bacteroidota; class Bacteroidia; order Sphingobacteriales; family Sphingobacteriaceae; genus Daejeonella. The sequence continues at coordinate 11,687 of CAZGWG010000021.1, read as the reverse complement.
TCTTATCTCTTTGTCAAACCTAAACTCTGCCAACTCATCTTTTAAAAATAATTGACTAATGTACTCATCTCTAAGCTTATCTGTATTTCCAGCTTTCAATTGTAAATACCTGGCTTCAATAAAGCTGCAAATTTCGCCCAATAAATGCACTAAGTTGTAATCCTGATGTAAAGCTTGCTTCAAAGAAGTTACATTCTTTAAATCTGCAGGAAAATCTTCCTGGTTAACATTAAGGCCAATTCCAATTATGGCATGTTTGATAGTATTTCTCTGGACAATATTTTCAATTAATATTCCGCCAATTTTCTTATCGGCAACATAACTGTCATTTGGCCACTTTATGAAAGCTTTCCCGGGTATGCACTTGTTTAAAAAATCGTTCAAGGCAAGGCTAATGGCCAAATTCAGATCAAATTGCCTCTCTAGTGGCAAAAAAACAGGTTTTAGAAGAATACTGAAAGTCAGGTTTTTTCCGGCTTCACTTACCCATGAATTGTTTGCCTGACCTCTTCCGGCAAACTGCCTGTCTGCCATTATAACAGTACCATCCAATAATGGCGTAGATTTTGACAAAGCATCCTTAAGAAAGGTATTTGTTGAGTCTACCTCTTTTAAAGTAATTAGATTTCGACCAATAAATAGTCCTGAAAAAGTGTTATTTTGCAATTAAGATGCGTTAATATGATTCAACAAAACTAATTTTTTTAATGATAAAAAATAAAACTGCACAAGAATCCACTTTAATCTCAGAACTCGTTGTTTTTGGAATACAGGAGAAAAAAGGAAATGAAATAGTCCGTCTGGATCTGAGAAATATCCATAGTTCAGTAGCCGATTACTTTGTAGTATGCCATGCTGAATCTACAACCCAGGTAAAAGCAATTGCACAAAGTGTTGAAGATGAGGTTTTTAAAGCATTTAAGCTTGAGCCGTGGAGAAAAGAAGGCTTACAGCAGTCGGACTGGATAATCCTAGACTACATCGATGTAGTTGTTCATATTTTTAAAACAGACAAAAGAGAATTCTATGGAATTGAGGATCTTTGGGGTGATGCAGAAATGAAATCATTTAAAAGCGCCTGATTTTCAGCGATTTAATTACGAAAATACCTATTTTACAAAAGCTCAAAATGAAAGAGAATAAAACAGATAAAAAATCTCCCATAAAAAAGATTCCAGGCAAAAAAATTGTTCCCAAAGCACCAAAGTTCAATATCATGTGGCTTTATGCTGTCATCATTCTGGGTCTTTTTGTCGTTCAGTATATGTTCAGTGGTAATAATGCCAAGACAATTAATTACCAGAAGTTTGAAAGCGAAATGCTCAAACCTGGCGATGTTGAAAAGCTGGTAGCCTATAAAAATGGTGACCTTTACAGTGTTGATGTTTACATCAAAAAAGATCGTTTAGATCAGAAAAAATATGATGATGTTCGTAATAAAAGCAGCTTTAATGCAACTACTAACGGTCCTCAATATATTTTCACACAGGCAACTTATGAAAGTTTTGAGTCTAAAATATTAGCTGCTGAAAAAGATTTGCCTGAAAATCAACGTACTCCTATAATTTCAGAGTCCAGAGAAAGTCCGTGGGCAGGTTGGTTCATGTCATTCATCTTACCTGTACTTCTTCTGGTTGGTTTCTGGGTATTTATCATGAAAAGAATGGGCGGCGGTGCCGGGGGAGGTGCCGGTGGCCAGATTTTTAATATCGGTAAATCTAAAGCGACTCTTTTCGACAAGGAATCTCAGGTTACAATAACTTTTAATGATGTTGCTGGACTTGAAGAAGCCAAGCAGGAAGTCATGGAGATTGTTGATTTCCTGAAAAATCCAAAAAAATACACCAATTTGGGGGGTAAAATTCCTAAAGGAGCCTTACTTATTGGTGCGCCGGGTACTGGTAAAACGCTGATGGCAAAAGCCGTTGCAGGTGAGGCTCAGGTTCCTTTCTTCTCTCTTTCTGGTTCTGACTTTGTCGAAATGTTCGTTGGGGTAGGTGCCTCCAGGGTACGTGACCTGTTCAAGCAGGCAAAAGAAAAGGCTCCATGTATCATCTTTATTGATGAGATTGATGCCATTGGTCGTGCCCGTGGAAAGAATAATATTGTTGGCGGAAATGATGAACGTGAAAACACCTTGAATCAGTTACTTGTAGAGATGGATGGTTTCGGTACTGATAGCGGAATTATCATTCTCGCAGCAACTAACCGACCTGACGTTCTCGATACTGCATTACTTCGTCCAGGAAGATTTGACCGCCAGATCTCCATTGATAAACCAGATTTGGTTGGCCGTGAACAGATCTTTAAAGTTCACCTCAAACCTCTGAAGCTTGCTGAAGGGGTTGATGCCAAGAAATTATCTGCTCAAACTCCTGGATTTGCAGGGGCAGAGATTGCAAACGTGTGTAATGAGGCCGCTCTGATTGCAGCCCGAAGGAATAAAGAAGCAGTAGATATGCAGGATTTTCAGGATGCAGTAGATCGTGTGATCGGTGGCCTCGAGAAAAAGAATAAAATCATTTCGCCTGAAGAGAAACGGATTGTGGCTTATCATGAAGCAGGACATGCTATTGCAGGATGGTTCCTTGAGCATGCAGATCCTTTGGTTAAGGTATCCATTGTTCCCAGAGGTGTTGCTGCCCTTGGATATGCACAATATCTTCCTAAAGAGCAGTTCTTATACACCACAGAGCAATTGCTTGACGGTATGTGCATGACTTTAGGAGGTCGGGTTGCTGAAGATATTGTTTTTAATAAAATATCAACCGGAGCACAAAACGATCTGGAGCGGATTACCAAATTATCTTATGCCATGGTAACAATCTATGGTATGAATGAAAAAGTAGGTAATGTTTCGTTCAATGATACTCAGGGCGAATATCAGTTCAACAAACCTTATTCAGAAAAGACTTCTGAAATGATTGATATTGAAGTTCGTAATCAAATAGATTTGGCATATCAAAGAACAAGACAATTACTGACGGATAAACGTGAAGGTTTAGAGAAACTCGCTGAAAAGTTACTTGAAAAGGAAATCTTATTCCAGTCAGATCTTGAAGAAATTTTGGGTAAACGTCCGTTTGATAACCGCACTACTTACGATGAATTTGTGAATGGCAGCAAAGCTGAAACACAAGCTGAGGAGCCAAAAGAAAATCCTGACCATGAAGGTGTGGTAGATCATAACATGGATCTTCCTGAAAACAGATCATCACAGGATTAATACTATCAATTCCAAAAAATTCCTTTTCCGGAAGAATGATACTTAAAATTTCATTCTTCCGGTTTAAAAAGCGTTGTTCATGAAAGAGACAACTTCTAAAGAAAAGATGCTGAAGAAGATCCGTAGGGCTCTTCTTGAGAAACGCGACAATCCTTATCCCAACTTAGAAGAATCAGCTCTTTACGAAGAGTATAACGGTCACCTGGATGCACTTTTTGCTGAGCAATTAACCGCTGTTTCCGGAAATTTTGTGTTCTGTGTAGACGAAATTGAACTTTTCGAAAATCTTTTGCACCTGGCCGAAGAAAAAAACTGGCGTAAGATTTATTGCTGGGAACCACACTTGCAGAAACTGTTAAGCACCTATGAATTTCCTTTCTACAGTACCGATACGGATTTTTTAAATGCCGATGTAGGAATTACAGGATGTGAGTCGCTCGTTGCAAGGAATGGAAGTATAATGGTTTCTAATGGCAATGCCGCCGGAAGAAGGTTAAGTATTTACCCGCATGTTCATATTGTAATTGCCTACACTTCTCAACTGGTACTTGATCTGAAAGATGGGTTTAAACTTTTGAAGGAAAAATATCCTGAAAATCTACCTAGTATGATATCGAATATCACAGGTCCGAGCCGAACCGCAGACATTGAAAAAACCCTCGTACTTGGAGCTCATGGGCCAAAAGAACTTTATGTATTTTTACTGGAAGGCTAATAGTTTATCTCAGTTTTGACCCTAATCCTATCCAATATTACTGCTTAATTGAACACAAATTTCCCGTGATCGGGATTCAAAATTAGAAATGAGAATACTCTTCGCAATAAATCCCGGAGAAATAATATCCAAAAAATACCTCCCTACCGGAAGAGCCTTAATACATACCCTCCCTGATTGATCACAAACCGCAGTTATTCCAGCCGAATCAATACTGATTAAAGCCTTACTTAAAGGCTTACCGCTATCAGATGTAACATACAGGTTTATATCGTATTGAACCCTTTTGGGCGCAGTACTAAGCTTAGTTGATGATACTTTAACAGAATCGGAATAGTTTGGCAGATCCTCTTCAACTAAAATGTCAGGATCATGATGAACCTTTTGCATCTTTCTTAATCACATTAATTAAAAGCAACATTAAATTCCTCATAGGTTATTTTAGAAATATAAAGATACATAAAATCTCTTTTATGCTCCTGTTACAATTTTTGAACTAAGAGGTCATTAGTGTCCGGTTAAAAATTAAGTCCTGAATAAAACAGGTTTATATGGATTTTACTGAATGTTTTTTGTCCGATTTTAAAAAGAAAGCCCCATCTTCAAAAGGGAATAAGCTTGATCTGGAAAGATAAATAGCTTGATTTAGGGTGTTTTCAACCCTAATGATTGGAATTCAGCCTGGAATTTTTTCTAATGACCCAGAATAGCTTGGGACTAGCTTTTTGTGTATTTCTATAGACATATGAGCATCTAAAGGTGTTGAATCAAAAGAACTTTACCGGACCCTAGTGAGTAAGAAATTGCTAAATAAACCAAAAAGTACTAAAAATATTAGTATTTTGGACTCATGGCATATATTAAAAACGAAGACTATTTTAAAGGAAGGGGAGCTCAGGTAAATACTCCCAATAAGTTTTTAAAAACAACCTATGTAGCTGAACATGAAGAAGGTATCGATGAATTTATGCTTCAAAACAGTGCAACCCAATTATTTGAAGAGCATCCTAAAAACATCGTTAGTAAATCCAAAAGTCCTGACCTACCTTTTTTACTCTCTATAAACCCTTATCAGGGATGTGAACATGGCTGCCTGTATTGTTATGCACGCAATGCTCATGAATATTATGGATTTAGTGCAGGATTAGATTTTGAACGCAAGATAATCGTCAAGCGCAATGCTGCAGAATTACTTGAAGGCTTTCTGAATAGGAAGACTTATAAACCCACTGTTATCATGTTATCTGGCAATACAGACTGTTATCAGCCCATAGAAAGAAAACTAAAAATTACCCGTTCCCTGCTGGAAGTGTTTTTAAAGTATAAGCATCCCGTCAGTATTATAACAAAAAACAATCTCCTCTTACGAGATCTGGACATTTTAAAAGAACTAGCGGCTTTTGATCTTGTACACGTAGCTATTAGTCTTAATTCTCTTAATGAAAATCTCAGGTCAAAACTGGAACCAAGAACGGTTACAAGTCAAAACCGGCTTTCCATTATTTCAAGTCTTGCTGCTGCTGATATTCCGGTAATGCTCATGTGTGCTCCGGTAATTCCTGGTTTAAATAGTGATGAAATACCTCAAATTATCAAATCTGCAGCCATCGCAGGTGCTTCAGGTGCTGCATTTACTATGGTCAGGCTGAATGGTTCAATTGCTGAAATTTTTAAAGACTGGATCTATAAAGCTTATCCAGACCGTGCTGAAAAAGTATTGAGCCTGATTGCCCAATGCCATGATGGAAAATTAAATGATAGCCGCTGGAGCAAAAGAATAAGCGGAGATGGCAAGGTTGCCGAAAGTATTCACCGGCTGTTTAATATATCTTTAAAAAAATACATGGGAGGCAGAAACATGCGGCCATTTAATTTCTCTCATTTTAGTCCAATTCACGGAAAACAGCTTAATTTATTTTAAGAAAATTTTTATTCTAAAAGAATATGTACCTTTAATACAGTAAACCAATATAGTATTCAGTATAATTTCTTTTAATGAACACTAAAATCAAGTCTGTAATCATTGGAACAGGTAGTTTTATACCTGCAAATATTATATCAAACAAATATTTTTCAGAGCATCGCTTTTACGAAAAAAGTGGTGAACCCATTTTAAGGGAAAATTCTGAGGTGATCCAAAAATTTCAGGACATTACCGAAATTGAGGAACGGCGTTATGCAGATAGGGAGCATATGGCTTCTGATCTTGGATACTTCGCAGCTTCAAACGCCATTGAAAGTTCTGGAACAGATCCCGAAACTCTGGATTATATAATTGTTGCTCATAATTTTGGAGACATTGCTGCTGGCAGCACAAGGGTTGATGTTTTACCTACGCTGGCATCCCGAATTAAGCACAGGCTCGGTATCAAAAACCCTGATTGTGTAGCTTATGACCTACCTTTTGGTTGCCCGGGTTGGCTACAGGGGATGATACAGGCAGACTACTTCATACGCTCTGGCGATGCAAAACGGATTCTTGTGATTGGTACCGAAACTCTTTCAAGAGTTACCGACCCTCACGACCGGGACAGTATGATTTATGCAGATGGTGCCGGAGCCACAATTCTGGAAGGAAGGGAAGGTACTGAAGAAGGTATTTTGGCTCATAAAACGCAAACTCACACATCTGGTGAAGCATATTACTTGTATTCCGGGAAATCCAGTAATCCTGATCTTATATCAAACGATAAGTTTATTAAAATGGATGGCAGGAAGATCTATGAGTATGCCTTAAAAAATGTACCCCTGGTAATACAACAAACAATGGAAAAATCCGGAACTGGCATTGTTGATGTGAAAAAAGTTCTGGTACATCAGGCAAACGGTAAAATGGATGAAGCCATCCTCAAAAGACTGTTTAAACTTTATGGGGTCAGAGAAGCTCCTATGGATGTTATGCCAATGACCATTTCTAAGTTTGGAAACAGTTCAGTAGCTACAGTACCTACTTTACTTGATTTGATCCTGAAAAATAAACTTGATGGTCATCAGATCAAAAAAGGCGACCGGGTTGTTTTCGCTTCCGTAGGATCTGGAATGAATATTAATGCCATGGTCTATAATTTTTAGGTTAATTCATTTATAGTAAGGCAAAAAAAAAAGCGAACAGTGTTCACAGCTCGCTTTTTTCATTAATTAATTTGTTTAAGCTACAGGATTTTCTTCCAAAGCAAAACCTTCGTCTACAAGTATACGTCCGCAATGTTCGCATACAATAATGCGTTTACGCTGACGGATATCCAACTGTCTTTGTGGTGGAATCTGATTGAAACAACCTGAACATGAATCACGTTGTATGGTTACAACCGCGAGGCCATTCTTTGCATTGCTTCTTAAACGGTTATAAGCAATCAATAAGCGTTCTTCAATGTGTTTTTCAGCCTCCTGAGCTTTTACAAGAATACTTGCCTCATCCTTTTCAGTTTCAGCCGTAATAGTATCTAATTCAGCCTTTTTAAGTTCGAGGTCTTTTTTACGCTCAGTTATATTAGCTAAAGCACTTTCATAAACTTCAGTCTTATTCTGAATCTCAAAAGAATACTCTTTGATCTTTTTCTCTGATACCTGAATCTCTAATCCCTGAATCTCAATCTCTTTTGAGATTGCATCATATTCACGATTATTCTTAACATCGTTAAGCTGAGTTTCGTATTTTTTTGTAGCTGCCAAAGCCTCTTTGATCAGATTCTTGCGGGTTACGATTGAATCTTCCAATTCATCAAGATCTGCTTTAATTTTTTGTATACGGGTTTCTAAACCTGCAACTTCATCTTCAAGGTCGGCAACTTCCATTGGGAGTTCACCTCTTGTCTGACGGATCTTGTCGATCTGTGTGTGCAAAGTCTGAAGTTCGAATAATGCCTTTAATTTCTCTTCTACTGATTGTTCCATTAAATCAAATAATTTATGGGGTTTGTGTTCTGTAATGTTAAACGGAGGGCAAAGTTACTAAATTTTTCTGTAATTAATTCCAACAATAATTCCTGCGTAAACTGCTCACTCTCAAAATGTCCCACATCCGCAATAATAAGTTTTCCTTCTGCATCAAAAAACTCATGGTATTTAAAGTCGCCGGTGATGAAAATATCAGCTCCGGCCTTTAGCGCATGAGACAATAGAAAGCTACCCGAACCACCACAAACAGCCACTCTACGGATCTTTTTTGACCTTAATGCCGTGTGACGGATGACTTTGGCACCAAGCCTTTCCTTTACAAAATTTAAAAACTCAAGCTCATCGGTATCACTCTCCAGATTACCGATCATACCGGATCCTACCTGTGGATGGCTATTGCTAAGCGGGTAAAGATCATAGGCCACTTCCTCGTATGGATGTGTTTCAATAATTGCCGCGAGAATTTTCTGCTCAAGATATACCGGATAAATAGTCTCAATCCTAAGCTCAGATTCATGATGCTGTTTGCCAGGCACTCCAACAAATGGACTGGCACCCTCAGCGGCGTTAAAAGTTCCTGTCCCACTTACATTATAACTGCATTCTGAATAATTTCCAATATTACCAGCTCCGGCTCTGAACATGGCCTCTCTTAATTTCTCAGCATGAGCCTCCGGACAAAAAGTAACCAGCTTCCTGAGGGAATCCTCCCGGGATTTTAAAATAACAGGATTCTTTATTCCAAGCTTATCACAAATCTTTTGGTTAACCCCTACTGATACATGATCCAGATTGGTATGGATAGCATACAAAGCAATATCATGTTTGATAGCTTTCATAACCACCCGTTCCACATAGGTTTTACTATTAAATTTTTTCAGGCCCTTGAAAACAATGGGATGATGTGAGATAATCAGATTCAAACCTTGTTCAATCGCTTCGTCAACCACCGATTCTGTACAATCTAATGAAATAAGGGCACCAGATATCTCCTGATCAGGATGGCCAACAATCAGGCCCGAATTATCATAATCTTCTTGATAAGCAAGCGGAGCAAGCGTTTCAAGAAAAGTTGTAATTTCTCTTAATTTCATAAACAAAGATAGCCCATAAGTTTTTAGCGCAGAAATCCTGTGAATAGCACATTGCCAAATTAATCTGCAGATTAACCGGTCGGTCTGAAATTAATTAAACAATATCTTAGTGGAAAAACGAAGCGTTTATCATGAGTTCTCAACGCCATCACTCATTATTTTTACAAGCTGAGCACTTTCATAAGCTGCCTTCCGGTTAAACTCAAGGGTAATAGACTTATGATTGACAATATCAACGATGGTTCCTATGAAACACAAGCCCAGGGTCAGAAAATAAAGGATACCCATTCCCATCTGCCCGGTAATAAAACGCTGAATACCTGCAACACCCAAAAAACCAAGCAGGGTAAATAATAGTATTTCCTGGGGATCCTTTCGCCTGTCTGAATAAAACATGACAAAATTTTGAGCCTGGCGCGGGTTCATACCTGCAATTACCTGTTTCAAATAAGAATATTCCTCAAGACTCATGCCTTTAAGGTTAATAAGCGGATCGTTTTCCATAATTATTACGGGTTAGTAATCTTAAATTTAATACGAATATTATTAATAATTGCAATATCCTGTAAATCAGAATTAAAAAAGCCGGAATTCCAAACCAGTGATGCTCCAGAGAAGCTCTGATATCAGCGTGCAGCAAGTTTCTGAGCGAACGGCCCAAACCGTAACCCGGACACCAGCTAAAACCAATATTTTCAATGGGGCATAGAGAATAATGTAAAGCTCCGGTTTGTGTAAAGCCTAGAAACAGTAATGCTCCTAACCAACAAATTAATTCAACGGGCCATTTTTTTAACATTTAAAGGTGTTTCTGTTTGTTCATTAAAACCAGAGATATAGCCAGATTAAAAAGTACACCTATTAAAGCAGCAGCCCCTACCCTGTACATAAAATCCATGTCTTCTGGAATCGAACTAATCTGCATATAAATTACAGCAAAAAGTGCGGCCGTTATCCCTCCAAAGGCCAATATTTTGAATCCTTCAAATAAACCTTCAAAAAATTCCATCTTATCTGCCAAAATATGATCTCTATAGTTCTTTATGCCAAAATACAGGCCGATTGCCGGAATTAAAACAGATGCATATTCTAGCCATGCCATACTAACATTAACAGAATTCTGGGCAAAAACCCCTGCATAGTGCATAATCAGGATCCAAATTCCACTTAGTAAACCAATAAAAATTCCATATTTTAAAGAGTTCTTCATAATCGTTTTATTAAAAAGTTCAGAAACAATTAGATAATAATTAAACGCTAAAACTTTAAAATTGTTTTAATAATCTATCTGGTTATCAGTTCACTATACTATAAATATAAGAAAATTGCCATCTTAGAAGCTGTTTCTGGTAGTTATCAGGGCCTTTGATTACTTATAATACCTTAATTGTATATTTGCAAGGAAAATCAGTGCGTGAATATTCGGGATATTATAAATCAGTATAAATCGGACCCCCGGGTTGCCATTCTGGCAGAAACCCTCAATAAAGGAAAAAAAGGGAGAGTCCATTTAAAAGGTCTGGTCGGATCAAGCGATTCGGTCATTGCGCTAGCTTTGTATTTTCTAATGCACAGGCATATGATTTTTGTCCTGCCAGAGCGTGAGGAAGCAGCTTTTTTTCTCAGTGATCTGGAAAATCTGCTCGAAAAGGAAATTCTTTTTTTTTTTTTTTCTTTCAGAAAATCTTTTGAATTTACACTTGTAGACAGCAGCAATGTGTTACAAAGGGCAGAGGTACTAAATGAGCTTAATCATTCATCTGAATACGGGAAACTAATTGTAACCTATCCCGAAGCGCTTGCAGAAAAGGTAATTGACCGCTCAGCTCTCGAAAAAAACACCCTTGAAATTGCTGTTGGAAATAAGTTAAGCATTGATTTCATTAATGAGTTTCTAATCGAATATGATTTCGAACGGGTCGATTTTGTTTATGAACCCGGCCAATTCTCAATCAGGGGAGGTATTGTAGATATTTTCTCTTTCTCTCATGATCTTCCATACAGAATTGAGTTTTTTGCAGATTATATTGAAAGTATCCGGACATTTGAAATTGAAGATCAGCTATCTGTAGAACAGGTAAAAAGTATTACAATAGTACCCAATGTCCAATCGAAATTTCTTACCGACCATAATATCTCCCTTCTGGAATATATTGATCAGGATACTATTATTTGGTTTAAAGATGTGGAGTTTACCTTTGATGTGGTCAAAACCGGATATAAAAAAGCTTTAGAATACTGGCGAGCACTTTCCGCTGAAGATAAGCAGCAAAACCCACAATGGATCGATCCTAAGTTTAATTTCACTGATGAAAAACTGCTTGCTGATCAGCTTCGGGACTTTGATATTCTTGAATTTGGTAAGCAGTTCTATTATCAGGCAGATGAAACTATAAATTTTGAGATCAGGCCACAGCCTTCATTCAACAAGGATTTCAGCCTTCTGATCCATAATTTTAAAGAAAACGAAAAATCAGGTCTTGAAAATCTCATCTTCACCGATTCGACAAAACAGATTGAACGCTTGTACAGTATTTTTGAGGATCTTAATGCCGGTGTAAAATTTAGTCCAGTTCACCTTTCATTACGTGAAGGTTTTATTGATCATGCCCAGAAACTGGTTTGCTATACCGATCATCAGATCTTTGACCGCTACTATAAATACAAACTGAAGAAAGGTTATATCCGTAACCAGGCAATCACACTCAAAGAACTACGTGAGTTAAAGCCCGGTGATTTCATTACTCATATTGAC
>CAZGWG010000020.1:0-31185 GCA_964529165.1 uncultured Sphingobacterium sp. | reverse complement strand
GAATAGACTCCCTCCAAAAAGCCAAAAGGAGGTTTTTGCTATTCCTTATCTTATTCCTGAGTCTGCTGAAGTTGAGAAAGAAGCGGTTATCAAATCAGTAAGTCAACCCGACCGGCCATCAGAAGCTAACAAAAGGGCTCCTGTTGCTGCGTCTAAAGGCAAAGCAGTTTCGCCTGCAGAGCCTGAAGATGCCATCAAGCCGAATACAAATAGTTGGTATTAATCTGGTTAATGCTGTTCTCTATTGTGACACTCAGATTATAAGCTCAGCGATAAATAAAAATCTAAAATCATAATTTTACAAAATATTCCGGGGATAATATCCCGGAATAGTTTGTAAAATTATGGACGACATCTCAGCCACAGAATCTCACTTATCCATCCCGCTTTCTGTTCTGGATCTGGTTCCCATTCTGTCAGGAAAAACACCCTCCGACTCGTTTAAAAGTAGTTTGAGCCTTGCCAGAAATTGTGAAGAGTTTGGCTATTCCAGATACTGGATGGCTGAACATCATAATATGGCAGGGATTGCCAGTTCAGCAACATCTATTCTGATCGCACATATAGCAGCAGGAACCAATTCAATTCGTGTAGGGTCAGGAGGTATTATGCTTCCAAACCATGCACCTTTGATTATAGCAGAACAATTTGGTACTCTTGAATCTTTATTCCCGGGCAGAATTGATCTCGGATTGGGACGGGCACCTGGTACAGATCAATTAACAGCTATAGCATTACGCCGGAACCTTGATGGTGCAGGTGAAGATTTTGCCAAAAGCCTGATGGAATTAAGATCCTATTTTTCATCAGATAATTCAGAGTCTGCAGTCAGGGCAATACCCGGAGAAGGCTTGAATATTCCGGTCTGGTTACTTGGTTCAAGTACCTATAGTGCTCAGTTAGCAGGTATACTGGGATTACCCTTCGCCTTTGCAAGTCATTTTGCGCCAAGTCAGTTATTTTCTGCATTGCAGGTTTATCGCGAAAGTTTCAGACCCTCCGAATCTTTGAGTGAACCCTATTCAATGGCTTGTGTAAATGCAGTGGCAGCAGATACAGATGATGAGGCTCAATTTCAGGCCACTTCATTGTTTAATACTTTTCTGAATGTGATTAAGGGGAGGCGGACAAGTATACAGCCACCTGTTGCTTCGATGGACACGGTCTGGAATGAAGCAGAACGTTATGCTGTTACGCAAATGTTGAAATATACTTTTATTGGTTCAGGAGCTAAAGTAAAATCTACACTTACTGATTTCGTTACATCTACCGGTGTAAATGAAATTATGATAAATTCTCATATTTTTGATCAAACAGCCAGGATTCGGTCTTATGAGATTATTTCAGAGTTTTGTCTTAGAAAGAGTCAGATTTTTGGTGCTCCCTGAAAATGCAATCTGTTTTTGAATTGTTAAGTTATGTCTACTATCTCAACTTATAAGGCCGCATCGGCTGTCTCATTAATTGCTGAAAAGCATTTTGCAGATCATTTGCATGAAGCCATGCTTCGGGAAGAATCAGATCTGGCAGCAGCACCTTCTGCAAGTCAGATTGAAACTATGCTTGATACCGCATTCTGGGCAAGCTTGCGAAGAGAAGAAGGGAGCTCACCCAAAATATCAATTGCTTTCCTTTCTCCTGAGCAGGTTGGATCAGCACTTCAGTTTGAGCAAAAACTGGATTTCAATAGTAGAGTACTAACCAAGCTAGGGCCAGGGGTTGAGCGACCAGGAGTTCATCTGGGAGTTTGGTACGACGAGAACGGTTTATATGTTTGGGGAACTACCCATAAAATACCAAATTGCTGCTTTGTTTTGGATGTTTCTGAGCCTGGGCTGCTGGTTATTAAACACCGAAGGATTCTTGGCTTCGGGAAATTTACCAATATAATGGTGCTTAGAGGCGACCAGATAAAAGTGGTGGATGAGAGTAGTGCTAATCTTCCTGATTGTCCGATGTTACTTACTTCTTTACTTGGTTTTAGTTTTACATCAAAATCTGATGATAAGTCTGTCAATGTTCTTATTCAGTTGGCGACTTCAATGCGGGCACATAAGCATGGAGGAATCCTTTTGGTTGTTCCTTCGAGATCAGAAGCTTGGAGGGAATCAATATTACAGCCTCTTAAATATTCTGTGTCTCCGGCATTCACCGGTCTGACAGATTTGATGGCGGCCGACGAAGAAAATAAATGGACATCAAGTGTATGGCTTGGGGATCTCAGCCGGGAGATTGAAAGTATTGCCGGACTTACCGCAATTGACGGTGCTACAGTGATTAGTGATAATTATGAGGTGTTGGCTTTTGGCGCGAAGATTGGCAGGATTGATGGTAGCCCGAGAGTGGAACGGGTTCTTTTAACTGAACCTGTTGTAGGTGGGGAAGGGATAATTGTTAATCCGGCAAGTAGTGGGGGGACCAGACATATTTCTGCTGCACAATTCGTCCATGATCAGCGGGATTCAATCGCACTTGTAGCTTCTCAGGATGGGCATTTCACCATTTTTACCTGGTCCCCATGTGAGAATCTGGTACATGCACACCGGATTGATAGTTTGCTGCTCTGATTAGCGAATTGAGAATTGACGGGCAATGAAGATTAAGTTATCAAATTAGTTTGTTCCCTATTAATCCTTTTACGTAATGACCATTGTCTTGAGCGTAGCTATTAATCTGACTGCTAGTGTTTAGTAAAAAATGAAACGACGTTGATGGCATTGAGTAATCAGCCATGGGCAATCAGCTCTAAATATCAGTAATAATGAGTATTACTCAAATTAGATGGCTCGCAGCAAAAAATATTAGTTCCATTGTTTTGTCTTCTTTCCATTACATTTTCAATATTTCTGTTAACTCTTCAAAAGATGAAATTCCGTTAATGTCTACTGTGTCAATCCAATCAATTCCTCCTGCCGGTAAATAGTTGATAATCCCAGTTTTGAAATTGTATTGTTCGTTAATCTTTTTCATATCAATAAACCAATCCATAGGAATCTTTTTCAATCGTACAATTTCTTGAAAGTCGTTTGATAGTTTGTTGGGCGACATTCCTTTTTGAATAAGAAGCAATAATCCTAAATCAATAGTTTTTGCAACTTGTAAATATCCAACTAATTGAGAATAATCTTTTAAGCTCAATTGGCTTAAATACTTAGCTTCAATTAATATCAATCGCACTTTTTTGTCGGGGTTGATAATAGAAAATACTATGTCAACTTTCAGTTTAGGAATATAAGTTCCTTCTTTTTTTATGGTAATTCCCGATTGGTTTTCTAAATCAGAAACAATGAAATCTAAAGTTTTGTTACAGGAATAGAAAACGCTGTAATTTCCCCCAAGATATGTGTTTAAGTATTGGCTGAATTTCTTTGAAAATTCTTCATAATAGCTTATTTCGTTCTGTATCACTATTTCAAATTTACTGTTAGGTTATCTGCTTTAATTTTTGTTTTAATAAGCTGTTGGTTCAAGCTATTACTTACGGATGAACAAATAAACGCTCTATCATTTGTTGGATTAATGACTAATAAAGGACTGTCGAAAGTATTTCCAATGGTTTTCACAGTTAATATTTCCGATGTATGGCTTTGAATAATATCATCCATTGAACCTGTGTGTCTTTTGCCGTTTAAAGTTTCTGCAAAAAGATAGGCGATACCTTGGTCAACTCCTGTGAAACTTTCTAAGTCTTCGTGTTCTATAAGTCTTGAAACCTTTGTTTTATGTGTTGAAATTTCCAGTTCAGGAAAATATTCTGATTGAATTTCTTTAAGTTTTTTCAAAAGTTCTTTTTTCGTTCCTTTTGATAATCTCGGAAAGAAGTTGATGTATCTGTGTTTGTTTTTAACTAGCTTTTCAATTTCCTCAACAGGTGCGTGTGGACATTCCAAAACAGCACAAAAATGATGATAGTGAAAGAACAATTTGTTTCTCACTTCAATTGGTAATTCTTCGGAATTTTGGTCTGTATGAACTGAAACTGGACTTGGTGTTCTTAACTTTCGTAAAAAACAAGGAATTTGTTCTTCTTTCTTTTGGTGTTTTTCAATTTTTGTTACATCAATAGATTTTGCTTGTAATGCAAACGAATATTGAGTAAGAAATGAACGGACCAAGAACCGAATTTTAAACCCTTTTTTCCAACCTTTGTAATCGGGGTCTGATGCTGAATGTTGGTTAGGATGATTGTATAATATTTGGTCGGTTATCGAACCTAAATCAGTTAACCAAGAACATAACTGTACAACTAATTTAAAATTCCTTGTACTTCCAGGAATTTCAATTGAAACGACTGGTGCATCATCGGTAAATCTTCTGTGCGATAAAGTCAAACTTGCCCTTGTGTCGAAAATTCCAGACAAGAAACTTGCTGTGTTTATACCTGTTAATTTTGATTTAGCAGTAGATAAGTCAGCAGAAGAAAGCAGAAATCCACCAATTGGCAATCCTAAATATTGCAAGTCATTTTTTAAACTTGAAATATCTGAATTGTCAATAGGCATAATTAACCATTTGCCATTCCCAATCTCATAAGTTACATTGAAGTTGTATGATGAATTGAAATATTGGCAAATTTTCGTAAGAATATCCGTAGCAATAATATTCATACGTTTGGGTTCCATTCCCCATTTTTTGAAAGGAAGGTCAATAACAAAAGTGTTTTCGTCTATTTTTCCACTTCCAACCAGTAACCCAAGAATGTATGCTTTAATATGATTAATCTGCTCCATTTTCTAAATGCTTTTCTAAAGCTTTGGCTATAACCCAAGCAAATACAGGTGGTACTGCATTGCCGATTACTTTATAAGCATTTGCTATAGTTTTGTAAGGGAAATTAAAATTATCTGGGAAAGATTGAATTCTTGCAATCTCTCTAATTGTAAATCTCCTGTCCTCAAAAGGGTGGGTAATGCCACAGTTTTCGGGTTGAGCCGAAGCCGTAATTGTACCATTAATTTCGCCCAATGCAAACCTGCGATAAAAGTTCGGTGCGTGATATTTTTTGGGGTTGTCCCAAATTTTTCTAAAACGCTCTGACATATCTTCGGGGTTCATACTTTTCCAAGACTTACCTTTAGAAATTGTTTGACTAATTTTGTTTAATGGTGTTTTCTTTTTGAACTTCGCTAACGCTTCTTTACCATCTTCACAAGGTCCGATTTTGTCAACCATATATTGCCCTCCTGGTGAATATTTCCAAAAATCATTTGCTTGCGGTGCATTTCTAGGAATATCGCATAAAGCAGAGCCAAGGTATAAATCGTAAGGGTTATCCGTTTCGTTTGGCAAATTATATTCTGCCACAATTTGGTCTAACAAATTGAAATCAAAATAATCAAGGTCTTTCCTAATGCCAATAATAATTAATCGCTGACGGTTAGACGGAACACCGTAATTGCTTGTCTTTAAAAGTTTGTAACAAGTTTTAAATCCTAATTCTTCGGTACGTTTTACTATTTCATCGGGAATACTTGTGCCATCTTCCATTTTGGAAGACATAATTCCTTTTACGTTTTCAAAAACAAAACCGATAGGTTTGTTTTCTCTTCCTAGCCCAACTTTTAGCAGTTTTTCACACTCTTCAAAAAGGTTTCCTCTTTCATCATTGATGCCTTTTCTTAATCCTGCATTTGAGAATGGCTGACAAGGAAAACCCGCAAGCAAAAAGTCAAAATCTGGAATATTTTTGAAGTCAACATCTTTTATATCTTCACGATGTAATTCGTGATTATTGAAAAAAGAGGTATTTGCATTATAGACGTATTCAGCCGCTGGGTCAATATCGTTTGAATATTCGATTTTGAATTTTGTTTTGTCGAAATGTCTGTCTCTGAAATCAAAGTTTCCCGAAAACCCCAAATCTAAACCTCCGCAACCGCTAAATAGCGATACGATTTTGAACGTTTTATTCTTATTTATGGATTTTTTTTGATTATTGGTTTTAAAGTCAATAAACATTTGCGGTTCTTCCACAGTTGAAATTGTTTCTAATTCTGTCTGGTTATACATAATGTTTATAGCTTAATCGTTGTTTGTATTGTGTTTTTCTGTCTGATGTATTTTACCTTTTCCTCTGCGAGAAAAAGTACATTATCGTTACATTTGTTTTGATAAAGTGTATATGCAATTTTCTCGCTTATCAATTCAGATTTTAGTGTTTCCAAATCAAGGTTAAAAGTCTCTGCAAGTTTAGGTAAACAAGCTTCATCAAATTCCTTTTTCCCTGTTTCAATTTTGCTCAATGCACCAGAGTCAATGCCAAGTTTAGCACCTAATTGAGTAAGTGTCAAACCGCTTTGAGTTCTTAATGTTCTTATATATTCTCCAAAGTTTGCTTCCATTGTCTTGATTTTTTGGTCTTGACGATTTTGACAAAAATAGGAATTTATATTCTGTCATACCGGATTTTTAGTAGAATATTTTGGGTGATGGGTGGGCTGCTAAGGTTATGTCCGTCAGTTGATTGTTGTATGGTCATTTGGTTGGGGTGGCAGATATCAAATCAGTGTTATTGGCTTTCTTTTGTTCTTCACATTTTTTTATTGTTCAGAGTAGAAAAGTAAGAATTGACTACTTTTACTTAAACGAAAATACTACCCTCAAAAACTATATTTCAGGTATTCAATTTCTTCGTATTCTGTTCGTCTTTTGACTATACCAAGATCCGTATAGATCTGAGAAAGATCCGGGAAGCCTTCGGTAAGGATTCGGGTATTTCCCGAAGCTGTCTCGGAACTGTCCCGGAACTGATACGAAGTATATAAGAACAATTCCCGGGCTGTTCCGGAGCGAAAGCGGAAAATATGCAGATCTTGAATCGTTGAATCGATTTGCCGGAAGAATATTTCTTTAAAGTTAAATGGCTTTAAGGAAATTTGAAGGCCCGGGAAATTAGGCCAGCTAATTCACGGCATTAAATTAGCATAAAACTCAATTGAATATAGGATGTTTTGGGCAGATTTACAAATTAGTAAATGGGATTTGTCTATTCAGGATTGATTAATGCCAATCAGTAGATAAAATGGCATATTCAAAATTGTCTGACCAGCCGGTTTTTAATGGTAAAACTTTCCTTTTTTGTCCTTCACGGATCATCCCGGCTTTCTCCAGAACATTAATTGATGCAATATTTTCAATTGCACAACCTGCCTCAATCCGATGAAGTTTTAACACTTTAAAGCCAAAATCAATTATCCTTTTTAAGGACTCTGTAGCATAGCCTTTATTCCAGAAGGCAGGATGAAGTTTATACCAGACTTCAGCAGTTTGAAATTTCTCTTTGCCTAAGTTAAGGGCAATTAAGCCAATAAATTCCTTGTCTTCAATTAATTCAACTGCAAAGGTAAATTTTTGGATCTTTTCCTTGTTATTTTCAGCAAGCCACAGATTTATTATTGTTACTGTCTGTTCAATATTTTCAGGGATGCCTAGAGTATTAAACTTGTCAGTTTCAGGGAGGGAGTGCAAGTTATGAATAGCTTCTAAATCGGAAGTTAAGATAGACCTTAGTTGAATTCTTTCACTTTTTAAAACAATTCCCACCATTTTTCCAATATTCTTTTACTCCGGAATTTGCTGACTTAAACAGTGCAATGTCCCAAATCCCCAAATCAGATCGGTAGCATTAATTGGGATAACCGTTCGGTCAGGGAAACATCCTGCAATGATATTCAATGCTTCCAGATCTTTTGAATCATTAAAAACCGGTACGAGTACAGAATTATTCAATATTAGAAAGTTAGCATAGCTTGCAGGTAAGCGAAGTCCGTCAAAATCAAGTCGTGTAGGCATTGGTAAACTGATAATTTTGGGTGATTTACCATTCTCCAGTTTCGCATTCTGCAGTCGCTGCAGGTTATCCTGTAGTGCTTTGTAGTTATTGTCTTTAGGATCTGATTCTACAACAGTGATGATGGTATCTTCATTCACAAAGCGGCATAAGTCATCAATATGACCATGTGTATCATCTCCGAAAATTCCATCTCCAAGCCAGATCACATTATTTACCCCAAGGTATTCTTTAAAAACTGCTTCATAATCAGCGCGGCTAAAGCCCGGGTTTCTTACCTGGATATCTGAATGCATCAAACACTCTTCTGAAGTAAGGAGGGTACCTTTTCCGTTTACATCAATAGCGCCGCCTTCGAGGATTACCGGTTTGCCATCGCGAAAAACTGGTGTCAGTGGTATCTTAAGATAATTTGCCACAGTTGAGGGAACCTGTCTGTCGAGCTTGTAGTTCTTGTATTTTGCCCATCCATTAAAATGGAAATTTAAAGCTTCCCTTGTATCACCATTTTTAACAATGATAGGGCCGGAATCACGCATCCAGCTTCTGTTGGTTTTTTGAAAAATAAAACTTAGTTTTTCGAGATTTACATGAGCCTTTTCAAGCATTTCAAAGACTTTATTTTTCTGTTGTTCATCTTTAACCAAAAGAAAGACTTCTTCAAATTGGGCTATTTTTTTAATGAATTCAACAAAATCCCACTGAACTGCCGCAAATTTGCCCGGCCAGTCCCTGCCATTGTGTGGAAAGCAAAGTAATATGCCCTGTTGTTTTTCCCATTCAGCAGGAAATCTTCTAGCTGTACTCATATTAGTCTATTGCTCTTTTTGTAATATCGGCAAAAGCATCAATTCTTCTATCTCTGAAAAAAGGCCAATTCTGACGTACATTTTCCTGTAGTTCGAGGTTAACCTCTGCAATGAGAATCTCTTCCTGATCGTGGGAAGCCAGGGCAAGGATTTCGCCTTGAGGGCCAGCAATGAATGATGATCCCCAGAATTGAATTCCGGCAGTATCTGGTAAATACTGTTCCAGACCAATCCTGTTTGCCGCAGCGACATAAACTCCGTTTGCAACAGCATGACCTTTCATTACATTCATCCAGGCTCCATGCTGCTTTTCACCATATAGATCCTTTTCGAGTGGATGCCAGCCAATTGCAGTTGGATAAAACAATACTTCTGCACCTTGCAGAGCTGTCAATCGGGCAGCTTCCGGATACCACTGATCCCAGCAGATTAGTGTGCCGATCTTTCCTTTCTGCGTTGGAAAAGTTTTGAAACCAATATCTCCGGGAGTGAAGTAGAATTTTTCGTAAAAATGAGGATCGTCCGGAATATGCATCTTTCTGTACAATCCGGCCTCCGATCCATCGGTGTCGATTATATAGGCGCTATTATGGTAAATTCCAGCCATTCTTTTTTCAAAGAAAGGAACGATAATGACTACCCCAAGTTCCTTTGCCAATGCACTAAAAGCAATGAATGATGTGCTGTAGAGAGGCTCAGCTAATGCAAAATTTGCTGTGTCTTCAGACTGGCAGAAATAGTGGCTGCTGTAAAGTTCCGGTAATGAGATTACTTCTGCTCCCTGTTTTGCGGCATCGCGAACCCAGCTTAGACATTTTTTTAAATTATTCTCAGCAATATCGTTTAAATTGAGCTGGAGGACAGCTATTTTATAGGTGCTTTTTGACATATTGGAATCTTATACGAGCCGTAAAACTGCAAAATTAATGAATTTAATTTAATAAGGCCTAAGGCTGACAGGGTTCTAAACCCTGTCAGCCTTAGATCAAACAGGCCTTTAAAATTTGAAACTTGAAATCATTTAAAAGTTATTCCAAGTCCCAGGCGTATGCTGCCTATATCAAAGTTCTCTGAAATCTGGAAATTCGTCGGGAAGTCGATCTTTTGATAATTATAGCCTGTTTGAAGACCCAGATTAAGACCTGCATTTACAGGTATGGAGTACGAAATTCCAGCACCTGCAGTCAATCCTTTATTTAAGTTATTAAAAAGCTTAATGGCATAGCCGCCATAAGCATCTAATTTGAGTCCGCTGAGCTTTGGATCAATATAATAAGAGGCATTAATTGTAATGGGTAATGTATTATAATTTCCTCCCCCTGATTTGCGATAATTATCAGTCCCAAGCGCAAATCCAATTCCTAAGTTATCATTAAGGAGTTTTGTAACCCCGGTACGAGTTCTAAACCCATTTAATGTTGGACTGCCACTTAATGAAGTACTTGCATGAATCAGAGCACCAATTTCGGTGTAATTTATCAAACGTCTTTGTTGCGATAATGCACTATTGCTTAGCAAGATGAAGGCAGCAAATAAAAGAAGACTTCCCGGAGAAAATGATTTTATAGTCATAAGTTTCAATTGCAGATCGATTTGTTTCTCGGGCTAATATAATCACATAAGCTGATGTCTTTAATCCTTTTTCTGTAAATTTATGGCCTGAGAAATCTCCTAAATCTATTTTAGTACAAATGTCGTTAAGCTTCGCATCATTAAATTCCGGGAGCAATGGAAATTGCTATTACCTTGAAAACGAAAATGATGCAATACTAATTGATGCTGGAATTTCATGTCGCGAGACTGAAAAAAGGATGGAACGTATGGGGCTGGAAATAAAAAAGATCAGAGCGATTTTTGTTTCTCATGAGCATGCCGATCATATCAGGGGAATCGAGGTGATTTCAAAAAAACACAAACTGCCGGTTTACATCACCAGTCTGACACTAAACCGATCAGGACTTAAACTTGATCCAGGCCTGATAAGATCTTTTAATCCCCATCAACCAGTCAATATCGGAGAACTTATTATTACCCCTTTTCCAAAATTTCATGATGCTTCTCAGCCGCATAGTTTTACGGTAAAGAACAAAGAATTCACAGTGGGGGTATTCACGGATATTGGCTTCCCTTGTGAGCACGTAATCCGCTATTTCGCTGAATGCGATGCTGCATTTCTTGAAGCTAATTATGATGAAGATATGCTTGAAAATGGAAGATATCCGTATCATTTAAAGGCTCGTATCAGGGGACTTAATGGTCATCTTTCAAATAAGCAGGCTCTGGAGCTTTTTTCCGGGAATGGAACACATATGAGTCATTTGTTGCTTTCACATTTATCAAGGGATAATAATTCACCAGCTCTGGTTCTGGATCTGTTCAAGCCTTATGCTTTAAGTACACAAATAATTGTGGCATCAAGAGATATGGAATCAGAAATATTTCATGTCGGAAGAAGTGGTTCAAATGCTTCCCCGGAAAATACTCTCCTCAGCGGGAATGTTCAATATTCATTGTTCTAATCTTTTTTAATCTTGTTGATTTTACATTACAAACCTTAAACGGCTTATTGATTCCTGTTCGTTTTTTGATAGGCACTAAAGTTTTATGATGCATAAACTATACAAGTCTTCATAGGGGATGCGTTAGTTAGTATGTAAAACATTGATATGCTGCTTTATGAAAGGTAAAATCATTATATCCTTTATTATTGCGTGTACTGCTCTTTTTCTTGCATGGGCTACCAGTAAAGTCGCCTTCAGGGAGATGCTTTCAACAGTACAAAATATTTCTATTCCGAATGAAAGGTTAAGCAAAGTTAATGATCTATACAGGGGGATCAGTAATCTGGATCAGATTCACAGCGAAATGGTAGTCAGGAGAAGGAGTAATTACCGGGATATTCTGATGAATAAGTTGAAGGATCTGAATAGTTCTATGGATTCCCTTAAAGTTTTATATCAGAATGATCCCCAGCAGATATCGCGAATTGCTGCCTTAAGAGGGCTGTTGCTAAAGCGCGAGCGATTATTTTTAGATTATTTGCGTGTGAGGGACAGCATGATAAGTAATGAAGGAGTTTCAGGGAAAGTAAGATCTATCAATGGTCTCATCATTAGTAGTTCTAAGAAGTCTGATACAACAACGATGCTGATTACGGAGAAGAGGACTCATACTACTCTTTATTCCCCTGAAAAAAATGAGGCTCCAGGTGGTCTGCTTGGCAAATTGTTTGGAAAGAAGAATAAACTTCAGTATGCTTTACCGGGCCGGGTAGTGAGTGAGGAGATGAATGTTAAGCTGGATACAATTTCTCATGCCAAAGAGGATAGCCTTATTAGTAAGGTACAGCAAGAAGTACAGGATCTTGAGGCTGAGCAACGCCGGAAAAGTGCAAATTTTGTTAGTAACCAGATACAGTTGGCAAATTCGGGAAGCATATTAACGAGTCAAATGCTGAAAATACTTGAGCAGGTTGAACAGGATCTGATTACGCAGGTTTCTCTTGGTAATACTCATGCAAAAGGTGTTATGAACAGAGGTATCGACCGTATTAATATTATTATTATCATCTGCTTTTTTATTACGGCAGTCCTGCTTGTATTTATCCTTACGGATATTTCAAAGCGTAATAAATATCGCAGGGAACTTGAAATTGCAAGAGATGAAGCTGAATACCATAGTGCAGCAAAGCAACGGTTTTTGTCTAATATGAGCCATGAGATCAGAACACCACTGCAGGCCATCATTGGCTTTTCTGAACAAGTTCATAAACAGGATATGCCCAGAAAACAGGATATTGAAGCCATTTATCATTCTTCAGGCCATTTATTGCAGATTGTTAATGAAGTGCTGGATTATAGCCGGATCATTTCGGGTAAATTCTCCTTTAAGAGTACTGTGTTTAATCTTCATGCCTTGCTGGATGAGGTTACAACAGTGATGAGAATGCAAGCTTCACAGAAGTCTATTGATTTGCTTACTGATTATCAGATCATGTCTTCTACCTATCTTAGTGGGGACTCTTTTCGCCTGAAGCAGATTCTGTTCAATTTACTGAGTAATGCTGTCAAATTCACCAGTAAAGGCAAAATTACGCTTACCGTATTGTCTAAAGATCATGGTGAAGATGTGCATATAACTTTTCGCATACAGGATACCGGGCGGGGTATTCCTATGGAAAGTCAGAAACACATATTTAATGAGTTTGAGCAGGCAGCAGTGAGCCAGCAGGATGAAAATTCAGGTACAGGTCTTGGATTGAGCATTGTGAAATCGCTGACAGAGGCCCTTGGAGGAAGAATTTATGTGCAAAGTGAAGTTGGTCAGGGAAGTTGTTTTACGCTATACCTGAAATATTCGCGTGCAGATAAAGCAGATGAAATCATTGCGGAGAGCACTTTATCCTGGAGAGAAACTTTTAAGGGGAAGGTTTGGATAGTTGACGATGATAAATTTATCCTCCAATTATGCTCTGATATTTTTTTTAAGCATAATATTCCCTATGCCTCATTCAGTAATCCACAGGAACTCCTGAATGCGAACTGGGACCCTGAGGTAAACTGCATTCTAATTGATATGAGAATGCCTGGAATGAACGGTCAGGAGCTTAGGTCGGCACTTAAAGAGCGCATTCCGGAAGCAGTCAGGATTTATGCTTTGACGGCACAGGCCCTGCCACTTGAGCGGGAGTTAATACATCGTGAAGGATTTGAGGGACTCCTGGTGAAACCTTTCACTGAAAATGAGCTTCTGTCGATGGTTTATGGAAATGTTATTCCTGAAGATTCAGAAGATATTGGATCCTTCAGATTTGCAATGCTCCATAAAATGACCTTGGGTGATAAGGGCCTTCAAAATAAAATACTTGCACGTTTTCTGGAAGATTCCTCAATTGATGGGCACGAATTTCGTCTGGCACATGCTGAAGGGGAAATTGAAAAGCTTAGGCTTTTATCACATCGTATTGCCGGACGTATAGCTCAAATTGGTGAAAATGAACTTGCCGCTGGTTTTAGAAAAGTTGAACTGGTGTTAGCTGAGATTGTTGTAATGGATGCTAAACTATCAAATCAAATAAAGGGTTTGCTCCTGGATCTAAAAAGACTCAATGATTATATCCGGGAAAAGATGCTTGATGAAAAACTGATTCAGCCGTTCTAAACTATTCGATTTTATATTTTTCGATTTTACTGTACAATGTTTTACGGTCTATATTGAGAAGCCTGGCAGTCAGCGATTTATTGTATTTTACGGTTACAAGGGTCTTCTCTATCAATGCACGTTCATTAGATTCGTTTAAAGCTTTCAGGTCCAGGCTTGATGGTTTTTGAAAGTCACTCAGAGCAACTGTCATTTCTTCCGGCAAACAACTTGTATCGGCAATCTCTTTTTTGCTCAGCAATACCATCCGTTTGATTACATTTTTTAGTTCACGAAGGTTGCCAGGCCAATCATAACTTTCAAAAATAGCAAATACCTCGGGCGAGAGGTTTTTTACATTTCTATCAAGTTCTCCATTGGCCATATTTATAAAATGTTCAATAAACATGTTAAGATCTTTGCCACGATCTCGCAAGGCTGGTAGTTGTATTTTAAATTCATTGAGCCTGTGATAAAGATCTTCTCTGAAGTTTCCATTATTGATGCTATTAAGAAGATCATCGTTGGTAGCAGTAATGATCCGGACATCAACGGGTATTGGTCGGGTGCTGCCAACAGGTTGAATAGATCGTTCCTGCAAAGCGCGGAGCAATTTTACCTGTACTTCATAGCTTAAGTTTCCTATTTCATCTAAAAATAGTGTTCCCCCATCTGCAGCTTCAAACTGACCTTTTTTATCACTCAAAGCTCCGGTAAAAGCCCCCTTTACATGACCAAATAATTCACTGGCGGCAAGATCCTTTGATAAAGCTCCGCAATCAACAGCTATAAAAGGTTTATCGGCTCTTTTACTTTTCAAATGTATGGCACGGGAGGCATATTCTTTACCCGTACCACTTTCTCCCTGCAGAATTACAGACATATCAGTAGGAGCGACCAGTTCAATATATTCGCTTAGCTGTTTTGAGCCCAGGCTATTTCCAGATATATAGCCGGTTGAAACAGGAGTTTTTTTTGTTGGTTTTGTATGACGTTCCAGAGCCTCACTGATGATCATGAGCAGCTCATCGGGATTAACAGGTTTAGTGATGTAATCAAATGCTCCGGAACGCATTGCCCGTACAGCAGTCCTGACATCATTGAAGCTGGTCATAACAATAGCAGGGATTTGTAATCCGCTCTCATGCATTGAGGACAATACATCAAGACCATTACCATCGGGCAGACGATAATCCAGAAGCAACAGATCATAGGTGTTTTGTGCCAGGGCAGCAATGCCTTTGCCGGCGGTATGTTGTATAATGGTTTCATACCCCTTTTTACCCAGAAAGCCTTCCAGTATAGTACAGAAAGTCAGATCATCTTCGACTATTAATATTTTTGCCATTCATAGGTGCTGATATAGCAAAATTACAAAAGCCGGAGGACATCCGGCTTTTGTAGTAGAATTTAATTGGTTTGAAGATTACTTTACTGTACCGGTTTACCTTCTTTGTCAAGTCTGATAAATCTGGTTTCATCGGCCTTTTTGACGTCAATATGATAGTACTCAATGCTTTTTGCAGAGTCTTTTACATGAAATGCAGCAGTTGGTGTCCAATCTTTATAGGCGTCAGATGCAAGGGTAGCTTTTACCGGATCCGGAAGATCCTGTAATTCCACAGGCGTTTTAGTTACGCTATCCTGTACTGAATATAAAGCTGCAGGAATGTTTTCTGTTGTTCTGGCTTGTAATGCTGTAAACCCGGTACATGCTATAACAGCTACTGATAAAATTAATTTTTTCATGGCTTTGTTTTTAATTAACTAATATATTTCTAAGACAGTACTTATAATAATGGTGCCATTTTTGGCACGATGTGTACTTGATTGATTGTCAGATGGTTAAGTTTAATCGTTTTTCTGAATGCTTACTTTATGTGTTGACTTTCTCCACATAGTGATGTTAAAGTCGGCACCACCCGGCTTTTATTTGTTCTTTCTGGGCAGAAGCAAGAATTAATAGAAAATCGGTTTGAGCATAATTGGCTTTCGCCTCTTCGGACGGACAGAGCCTCTTGTTTATTTCGGATTTAAGAAGAAAACTGTCTAATTGTGCTTAATATCATTTTTGTAATCGGCCTGAATGTTTATATTCGGATTATGAATCTTAATCAGCTATGCTATTAATAATCCTTAATATTATTTTTTGCCTTTCTTTTCTGGTTTTTGCCTGGTTTAATGTTAACGATAATGACTCCTGGCTTTGGGTTCCGATTTATCTTGCGGCTTCTGTCTTTTGTGGGCTTGCAGGTTTTGGAATGTTTTTTCCGGTATCTTATTTATTCCTGATTGGGTTTTATCTGGTATATGCAGTAATCTTATTCTTCAGTAAGGATGGAGTCAGAGATTGGATTGTAAAGTATAAAAAACCTAGTATTACTGAAAGTATGCAGGCTACCAAGCCCTATATCGAAAAGACCAGGGAGTTTTTTGGTTTGTTAATTATTGCCGCTGCACTTGCTTTAAATTATTTTATATCTGGCGGGATTTGAAATATAAATACTTCTAAATTCACTGATTTTCACTTCATATTGTAGTTATTTTTTAATATTTTTCGCAATGTTTTATTCCTTCTCACAAGAATAAAAATTCAATTTATTTGGACATGTTCGATTACGATGCAGAAAGATTAAGGGCACTCATTAAGGAAGTAACCCGTTCAAATGTTAGTCTGGATACCTGGGTCTGGTTAAGTGAAAAATTATCGTCTGATGCTGCTGCCCTTATCAATACCGCTTTTGCCCTGATGCCCAGAAAAACAGGAAAATCAGTAATTCAGATCAGTGCGGATCTGGTCAGTAAGATTGATCATGTAAAGCCCGGTTTTACTGTGGAAAACTGGACAGCCGATAGACTTGGTCGCTTATGTTTATTATTGCATCTTGATCCTTCAGATCAGGAGAAATATATTAAAACGATAGAAAATCTGTTTTTGGCTGCTGAGGTTTCCGAACTTGTTGCTCTTTATTCATCCCTGCCAGTATTGGCTTGGCCTGATCGCTGGAAGTTGAGATGTGCAGAAGGTATTCGCAGCAATATCGGTCTGGTTCTTGAAGCAATTATGTATCATAATCCATATCCTGAGAAATATCTAGATGAAAAAGCCTGGAATCAATTAATTCTGAAAGCATTTTTCACCGATAAGGATATTATTCAGATTCCTGGTATTGATGAAAGAGCCAACGCCGAGCTTGCGCTTACCCTCACAGATTATGCACACGAAAGATGGGCAGCTAAAAGAAAGATCAATCCATTTTTATGGAGGTTTACGAGCAAATTTTTAGATGAGGGCTTAATGCTTGATCTTCAAAAAGTTCTTTTTGAGGGAAGCTTGAGGGAGAAGCAGGCTGCTGCATTAACCCTGGTTCAATCGGGTTCTGCATCAGCTTCAGAGCTGCTGAAAAGCTATCCGGAGCTTTTGAATGCAATAAAAAACAAAGAACTAAACTGGGCAAATATGGCTCAGGAAGAAGAAAATAATTAATTTAACAGAATATGTGTTGTAGCCATTCATTTGAAGACCGAAGACCACAGGTGCCTTCTGAAGCCATGGATCTTGAGATCATCAGGGGCATGAAATTCTTCGACCCTCATGTTCACATGAGTTCACGTACAACTGATGATTATCAGGCAATGGCTGATGCCGGAGTGGTAGCATTGATTGAGCCCGCGTTCTGGCTGGGCCAGCCCCGAACTGGTATTGACAGCTTCAGGGATTATTACAGCAGCCTGGTAGGCTGGGAAAGGTTCAGGTCATCTCAGTTTGGGATTAAGCATTACTGTACAATTGGGTTAAATTCAAGAGAAGCAAATAATGAGAAGCTGGCTGCTGAGGTAATGGAGATTTTGCCACTATTTATCTACAAAGAAGGAGTTGTTGGTATTGGTGAGATTGGCTTTGACGATCAGACGGCCGCGGAAGAGAAGTACTATCGACTTCAGTTGGAACTGGCTAAAGAGGCCGGCCTGCCTGTTCAGGTTCATACACCTCATCGTGATAAAAAACGAGGAACGCAGCGTAGCATGGATATTGCGGTTGAACATGGTATTGACCCTTACATGGTTATCATTGATCATAATAACGAAGAGACAGTTAAGGAAGTTCTGGACAGAGGCTTCTGGGCTGCTTTTACAATTTATCCTTTTACCAAAATGGGTAATGAACGTATGGTTGAAGTCGCCAGACAATATGGTCCGGAGCGTATTATGATCAATTCTGCGGCAGATTGGGGGATTAGTGATCCTTTGGCTATTCCAAAGACGGCTGCCCTGATGAAATTACGAGGAATCAGTGATGAAGATATCCGACTGATTACCTATTCGAATGCAATTACCGCATTTGGACAGAGCGGACAGATTGATGAGAAAGATTTTAGCAGTCCACAATCTATTGATCAGTCGGAAAAGTTTGAAGGAAATACAGTACTGCGCGGCGGACAGCAGCCAAGAACAGATAAATCTTCTATGATTATCAGTTAATATCTTGAAAAGAGCTCTCATTTTTCTGCGCCTGATGAGGCCAGCCAACATTGTAACCTCGGTAGCAGATGTTCTTGCAGGAATAGCTATTTCGGGTTATTTCCTTGCTGCTGCTTATGAATTTTCAGGCGTATTACTACTTTGCTTGTCGACAATTGGTTTGTATGGAGGAGGAATTGTCTTTAATGATGTTTTCGATGCTGAACTGGATAAGATTGAGAGACCTGAAAGAGCGATTCCAAGCGGGGCTGTGAGTATAATGGAAGCAACTCTCCTCGGTATTATGCTGTTAGGAATGGGACTTTTAACGGCCTTTTCGTTTTCCATGAGATCGGGTATTATTGCATTACTAATCATTGTTTTTGCACTGATTTATAATAAGTTTGGAAAACATCATTCTTTTTTAGGGCCATTAAATATGGGGCTTTGTCGTGGATTAAATCTCTTGCTGGGAATCAGCATAGTATCCATATCGCTTGAAAATCAGTATCTTCTGGGCTTGGTGCCGTTGGTTTATATTTTTTCTATCACGATGATCAGTCAGGGGGAAGTGCATGGATCGGACAGGAGTAAACTCTATTTGGGTGCTTTTCTATACCTGATCGTAATCGGATTCATACTTTATTCTTCATTCCTTCAGCAGCATCTTTTCTATGCAGCGCTATTCTTAATCCCATTTGCCTGGATGATATATAAGCCATTATTCAGGGCTATAAAAGATCCAGTGGGAAAGAATATCGGGAAGGCAGTTAAAGCCGGTGTGATCTCACTTATCCTGATGGATGCGGCATGGGCCTCGGCTTATGGGCAGGTGTTTTTCGCTCTGCTCATTGCAATGCTTTTGCCATTATCTTTATGGCTGGCAAAACGTTTTGCAGTTACTTAATTGAAATTTATCTTTATCAAAAATAATCAGCTCCTCTGGCTTGTTTGAAAGTTATGGGGAGTATCAATTTTATGAATTACTTACAGCAGTCATTTTCCGTTAAGTTCGAATATAAAGTCTTTTTTACATCCGCCCTTTTTAGTCAGGGTAATCTCCTGTTCAATGATTTTTTGAGCAGTATGGAGAATGGAAATATCCCACGAAAAATACTTTTCGTAATAGATCAGGGATTTGCCGATTCCGGTAATGAAGTCATTGCTGAAATACGGGCATATTTTAAGGTTCATCAGGCTGTGCAACTTGTTCCGGAGATTATTATGGTTCCCGGAGGAGAAGTTGTAAAAAATGATACAAGTTATTTTGATAAGATACTTGAGGCCGTGAATACCTTCAAAATAGATCGCCATTCTTATATAGCAGCGATTGGAGGAGGATCACTTCTTGATATGGTTGGTTACGCAGCGGCTGTTTCACACCGGGGTATCCGCCATATTCGCATTCCTACAACAGTATTATCACAGAACGATTCGGGAATCGGAGTAAAGAATGGTATTAACTATTTTGAGAAAAAGAATTTTCTCGGCACTTTCACCCCACCTGTAGCTGTTTTTAATGATGAGCTCTATCTGAAAACCTTAAATGAAAGGCATTGGCGATCAGGGATTTCAGAAGCAGTTAAGGTTGCCCTGATCAAAGACCCGGATTTTTTCTCCTGGATAGAAGATAATGCAGGAGCGTTAGTTGATCGGGATATGGGAGCGATGAACTATCTGATCAGGAGATGTGCAGAACTTCATATGCAGCATATTGCAGGTAAAGATCCATTTGAGACCGGTTCATCCAGGCCACTGGATTTTGGTCATTGGAGCGCACATAAACTTGAGCAGCTTTCACAGTTTGAAGTACTTCATGGAGAGGCTGTCGCTATGGGAATGGCACTTGATACAGTTTATTCATGCCTTTCGGATCGTTTAACTGATAGTGAAAGCCAAAGAATTCTGAACTTATTAACAAAACTGGGTTTCGAGCTCTCGCATCCAATTATGCAGATATCTTCTGGGAATTCGGCAATTCTATCCGGACTTGAAGAGTTTCGTGAACATCTTGGAGGTGAGCTTACAATTATGCTTCTTGATAGCATTGGCATAGGCCTGGAGGTACATGAGGTTGATCCTGAAATTCTTATAAGGGCCTCCGACTATTTAAAAGAACTTCATCAAAAAAGCAGGAATACTTAACCATAATCTTTGATTTGATTTATGAAACTTGTATCCGGACATTTAAGCTATTGTACTAATATCCATCCTGGAGAGAGTTGGAAGGATCATTTCAATGCATTAAAATCGAATTTTCCTGCTATCCACCAAGAGGTGTGTGGAAACCAGGCCATGGGAATAGGATTAAGGCTTTCTAATTCTGCAAGTTCAGACCTGCAGGATACTGCAGAATTGAATGAGTTCAAAGAATGGCTCAAAATAAATAATGCCTATGTATTTACGATTAACGGATTTCCTTACGGAAATTTTCATCATGCTGTTGTTAAAGATCAGGTTCATGCCCCCGATTGGACGAGAAAAGAAAGAGTGGATTATACTTTAAGACTTTTTCGGATACTGTCGGATCTTTTGCCAGATGGAATGGAAGGAGGGATTTCCACTTCTCCTCTTAGTTATCGATTCTGGTTCTCTGAAAAGGAAGCGTTTCAAAACGCAACATTGGCGGCAACTCATAATATTATAGCTGTAGCAGAAGAATTGATTGGGATCAGCCAGAGAACTGGTGTTAAAATGCATCTGGACATTGAACCTGAACCTGATGGTATTCTGGAATCGGCTTCTGAGTTTATTGATTGGTATGAGCAGGTGCTTTTACCTCTTTCTAAGGAAATTTTGCCGGGTCGTCTTAATATAAGTTCTGAAGAAACGGAAGTGCTGATTAAGGAGCATATCTGTCTTTGCTATGATGTATGTCATTTTGCTATAGGCTACGAATCGCATGTCAAGCTTGTTGAACTTCTCGGCAGTAAGGGAATCCGGGTAGGTAAAATTCAGATCAGTGCGGCATTAAAGGCAGATATCCCTGCTAATCCGGAATTCAGATCGGAGATTGCTAAGGCATTTGCAAGCTATAATGAACCGACCTATCTTCATCAGGTGGTGGCAAGAAAGGAAGATGGTCATTTTGTGCGATATCGTGATCTTCCCGAAGCTTTAGATGATTATCCTAATCCTTTGGTAAGAGAATGGAGGGCTCACTTTCATGTACCTGTGTTTGTCAGAGATCTCGGTATGCTCCAGTCGACCCAGGACGATATTTCTGAAGTTCTGAAAATTCAGAAGAGCAGGCCATTTACAGATCATATGGAGGTTGAAACCTATACCTGGGAAGTGTTGCCGAATGAATTAAAACTGCCAATTGCTGATAGTATTGTCAGGGAACTGAACTGGGTGAGAGAATTATTGGTATAAAATCAGGGTTATGAATAAAACAGTAGTAATTGATGTTGTCGGATTGTCGACTTCTGTCATGGGTGAGCACATGCCCTTTTTAAGAGAATATATTGAACGCAAAAATCTTATGCTCATTGAGCCTGTATTGCCGGCATTAACTACCTCTGCTCAATCAACTTATTTGACAGGTAAGTGGCCATCTGAAACAGGGATTGTCGGAAACGGTTGGTATGACCGTACTGACAGTGAGATCAAATTCTGGAAACAATCAAACAAGCTGGTGAATGGTGAGAAGATCTGGGAAAGAGCAAAAAAAGCTGATCCTACATTCACTTGTTCAAAAATGTTCTGGTGGTACAATATGTACTCAAGTGCTGATTATGCAGTGACTCCTCGTCCAAATTATCTGGCTGATGGCCGAAAAATGCCTGACTGTTATTCATATCCTGCCGGTCTTCGTGATATTCTTCAGGAGAGGCTTGGTACTTTTCCTCTTTTTCAGTTCTGGGGACCAGGGGCTAATATAGAATCTTCGAGGTGGATTGCTGAAGCATCCATGATTACGGATGAACTTTATGATCCAACATTAAGTTTGATTTATTTACCACATCTTGATTATTGCCTGCAAAAGTTTGGCCCCGACTTTTCAAAGATAGCCAATGAGCTAAAAGAGATTGATGACTTGCTCAGTAAGCTGGTTGCGTTTTATGAAAAGCGTTCGGCAGAGATAGTCATTCTGTCTGAGTATGGTATAGCTCCGGTCAACAATCCCCTGCATTTGAACCGGCTGTTTCGTAAGCATGGTCTGCTTGCTATCCGCGAAGAAAGAGGACTCGAGTTGCTTGATCCAGGAGCTTCAAAAGCGTTTGTTGTTGCTGACCATCAGATTGCGCATGTTTATATCAATGATCTATCATGCAAGGATTTGGTGATTTCAATATTGAGGCAGGTTAGGGGAGTTGAACTGATTCTGGATAAGGCTCAACAGGTTGAATATCATATTGATCATGAACGTTCTGGTGATTTGGTACTTGTATCTGATGAGGACAGTTGGTTTACCTATTATTTTTGGCTTGATGATGCGAAAGCCCCTGATTATGCACGCTGTGTTGATATTCATAAAAAGCCAGGCTATGATCCGGTAGAGATGTTCATGAGTTCCAAATTTCGGGCGGCCTATAAACTTTTAAGGAAAAAATCGGGGTTCAGGTATGTGATGGATGTGATTCCGCTTGACGCAAGTCTTGTAAAAGGCTCGCATGGTAGAACAGGAGTACTTCCTGAGTATCAGCCTGTGTTAATTTCGGATCGGAAAAACTCAGGAGATAAATTAATTGCTACTCAGGTTTATGATATGATATGGGAAATATTAACCAAAAAGAAAGAATAGATTTTTTTTCTGTTAATTTATTAATTAAATTTCTGCCTCTTAATATTTAAATTTATTTGCCTTTTGAAACAGCAATTTCAAGACTTGCCGGATATTGTCAAAAGATTAGCTCTTACGGGCTGTGAACAGGCGTACAGGCAAATGTTTGATATCCTTTATTTGCCTGTAAAGAAATTTGCTTTTTGCATTTTGCGTTCAAATGAAGAGGCTGAAGAAGTTTCTGAAGATGTGTTGGTTACACTCTGGAAGAATAGAAGAACATTGCCCGATATTGAAAATGTGCATGTTTATTCACTTGTAATAGCAAAAAACCTTTCCCTCAACCTTCTCAAGAAAAAATCTAAAAATAAAACAAGCTCTATTGATGAAGTCGATATGAGCTTTTTTTTTGATACTTCAAGTCCTGAACAAATTATCATTGATAATGAGTTGAAAATAAGACTTGAAAGTGCCATACAATCATTGCCTCCAAAGTGTCAGTTCGTTTTTAAGCTGGCAAAAGAAAATAACCTTAGTTATAAGGAAATTAGTGAGCTCTTATCTATTTCAGTCAAAACTGTTGATGCCCACCTTGTAACCGCTACCCAAAAGCTGGCCAAAATTTTCAAGTCTGAGTTTCAGATCAAGTAGCATTGAAAATAAATTTAGCTGCCGACTAGGGAATTCCTTTCTTTTTATTGTCCTTAAAGAAAATACTTAAAAAAGAGTCAGACGCAGGTATGCACGAACAACGCATTGTTGAATTAATAACCCGTAAGATTGCAGGTGAAGCAACGGCAGAGGAGTTGGGTGAGTTGTCATACCTTTTGACACAATCGCCTGATGCAGTATATTATGAAGCCTTGCTGGAACAGGTATGGGAGCTAGGGCAAAGTGAGGAGAAACCAGATCTTGAAGAAGTTTTTAATAAGCATAAAGTCAAATACAAAGCTGATCTCGATTTCAGATCAAATAGAAAACTGAACCTGACTTATTTTAAAAAACCAGCTTTTATTCTTGCGCTTGCTGCCAGTGTTTTATTACTTATCACCACTCATTTTGTAAAAAACTACATGCCGGTAAGTAAAGAGGAGCGCATAGAAGTGATAGCAGGTAAAGGGATTCGTAAAGAATTCAGACTTCCTGATGGCACTATTGTTCTTTTAAACAGCGACAGTAGAATTTCTTACAATTCAGATATGCTTGACAGAGACCAGCGGGATGTGAGTCTTACAGGAGAGGCTTTCTTTAAGGTAGCTCATGATAAAGTTCATCCTTTCATTGTAAAAACTAGCAAAGTTGCCATTAGAGTATTGGGGACGGAGTTTAACATCAGAGACTATCCGGAGGATGAAGAATCTGAGACAACACTGATGAAGGGTTCGGTTGAGCTGACTGTAAATGGTCGCACTCATCAGAAATTTATTCTGAAACCTTCTGAAAAGCTTGCGATGGTTAAAAAGAACCAGATTGAGGGTAGTCAGAAAAGTAGTTCTGTTCTCACTATTGAAAATATTTCTCCGGTTATTTTTGGCGGGAATGAATACATAGAAGAGATATCATGGACAGAAAACAAATTCGTTTTCCAGAATGAGTCATTTGAAGAATTGCTTCCAAAACTCGAACGCTGGTACAATGTGCAAATAGTGTTGCATGACCCCAAGATCAAATCTTATCGTTTTACAGGAATTTTTATCAATGAGAATATAATACAGGCTTTAGAAGCCATGCAATTAATTAAATCGTTTAACTATAAACTCACAGAAAATGAAGTAAAGATTTACTAAACAAAAAAAAGCAGGAAATGCGCCAACATTCCCTGCCTTTAAAATCCAATCGTAGTCCAACTACATAATCAGATTATTAACCTTGTAATTCACAAAAGTATGAAAAAACGAGAACTATACAATAAAGTTCTGTTACCTGATTTCACAACCAAAAAACTTTTATTAATGCTCAACTGGACAATAATTTTAACATTCCTTCTTGTCCTGGAAGTATCAGCGAACAGTTATTCTCAAAACGTTAAAGTAAATCTTGATTTCCAAAACGTGAAGTTTAAGAGAGCTTTTTCAATTCTTGAACAAAAAGGCAATATCAGACTGTTATACAGCGAAGAAAACCTGCCATCAGACAAATCAATTACCCTAAGCGTTAAAGATACTCCCGTAATGGATGTTCTGGGAATGATTTTAAAGGATACGGAACTTAAATTCAGGGTGCTGGATAATGGTTTGGTGGTAATATCGCCTCAAAGCAATGAAGTAAAAGACATTGTGGTGAGTGGTGTAGTCACTGATACTAAAGGCGAAACTCTTCCGGGTGTTAGTATTAAACTTAAGGGTACTACAATAGGAGCAACAACTGATATAAACGGTAAATATTCAATCAATGTGCCTGATAATGTAGGATCATTAATTTTTACTTATATCGGTTTTATTACTCAGGAGGTTTCAATTAACGGACGAAGCACTGTTAATGTCAGGCTGGAAGCGGCTAATACTTCTCTTAATGAGGTAGTAGTAACAGCTTTAGGAATGTCTAAAGAGAAAAAAAGCCTTGGATTCTCGGTAACTGAAGTTAAAGGAAGTGACCTTGCAGCAACTCAGCAATTAAATCCTGTTAATTCATTAATGGGAAAAGTAGCGGGTGTTCAAATTGACCAGAGTGCATCAGGCCCCTTTGGAAACTCAAGAATTGTAATCAGAGGAAACTCAACTCTAAGTCAGAATAATCAACCAATATTTGTTATTGATGGAGTAATTGTTGATAACGAGTCTGTTTCAGGTGGTCGTGATTTTGCCAATGACCTGTCGAATCTGAACAGTGAGAACTTCGAGAGTGTTTCGATATTAAAGGGTTCATCGGCTGCAGCTTTATATGGTTCAAGAGCAATTAACGGAGTAGTACTTATAACTACAAAGAAGGGTAGTAAAACAAACGGGATAGGTGTTGATTTTTCACAAAATTTCATGGTTTATGATCCATACAAAGGCCCTGAATTTCAAAATGAATATGGAGGCGGCTCTGTAGGAGCATTCTTTACAGATGCCCGTGATCCAAACTACCAGCCAAATCAAATGTGGACTACCAAAGTATTTCCGATAGATCCGATTACTAAAGATCCATATATAGATCCGGCGATTAATCGTGAAAATGAGAACTGGGGCCCAAGATTTGCCAATCAGAAAGTCCGTAATTACGATGGTACCTGGACAGAGTACAAAGCTGTACCTAATAACTACCTTGACGCTTTTCAGAATGGTACTTTAGGTACAACTAGCGTTGCATTCTCTGGAGCTGGTGACAAAACTACCTACAGATTTTCTGCAACGCATGATGATCAGACCGGGATCTCTGTTAACAATGAGATGAAGAGAAATAATTTCAATTTGAGGATTACCCATAAACTTGCTGACTGGTTGAGTACAGATGTAAGTGGAGGTTATACCTCAAGTGATAATACTAATCCTCAGAATCTGGCCTGGGCTCCTTATACTGATACTTTTGCAGGAGATAACTGGGGTGTTGCCTATACCTGGATGTTCCCGCGTAATTATGATACAAAATACTGGAATCAGCAGTCAAGATATACCAGTCAGTTATTTGGCGGATCGCCAAGAGGAACTAATCCGCTTGAGACCAATAAAGTAATGGCTCCTGAGTTTTGGTTTAACATGCATAACACTGTTGCCACAATGGACAGCAGAAACTTTATGGGGCGGTTTGCTTTAAATGCAAAATTGACCAAATGGGCCAATTTTACCGTAGAAGGTAATATGAATAACAATTATGACAAGTATGAAAATAAAGCTCTGGGTCAGTTTACTGACTTCAGCGGAGGCTCCTATACTTTAAATCAATCAAAGAAAGAGAGCAACTTTATCAAAGGAATACTGTCATTCAATACGATTAAAATAGCAAAAGATTTAGGATTCAGTGGTTTTGCCGGTGGCGAAATGTACAATTCTATCAGTTCATTTACACAGGGAAATACCTCAGGTGGATTAATGGTGCCAGGTAATTATTTTATTACGAACTCTGTGAATTCACCACTTGTTACTGGGGGTGTAAACTATAATAAAAAGATCAATTCTGTTTATGCAAGTGCTGATTTTGATTATAAAAATCAACTTTATCTGGCTACAACATGGCGTGGTGACTGGTCTTCGGCTTTAACATACAAAGACGGAACCGGAAATAATTTTTACAA
Organism: uncultured Sphingobacterium sp.; assembly: GCA_964529165.1. GTDB lineage: Bacteria > Bacteroidota > Bacteroidia > Sphingobacteriales > Sphingobacteriaceae > Daejeonella. The sequence continues at coordinate 4,048 of CAZGWG010000020.1, read as the reverse complement.
TTATCCTTCTGCCAGTCTTTCATGGATTGCTTCTGAAACGTTCAAGCTTCCTTCAATCATAACTTTTGCAAAGTTAAGAACTAACATTGCCGCTCTGGGTAAGGATACAGATCCATTTGTGATCAATCCGGGCTATAGATTTGCTGGAAAGGTTATCGGATTACCTGGTGAACCTACACGTGCAGGATTCAGTTCAAGCAGTACATTATCACCAAATTTAAAGCCTGAACGAAAAATTTCGAAAGAAATTGGAATGGAAATGCGTTTCCTGAAGAGTCGTTTAGGTTTTGACGTTACTTTATATCAGGATAATACCTACGATCAGATTGTTGATATTTCAACACCGCTTGAGTCAGGAGTATCCGGAGTTAAAATTAATGCCGGTAATATTCAGAACAGAGGAGTTGAAATCTCTCTGGACGGAACTCCGGTTCAGACACAGAATTTTCAATGGAATTCCCGTCTAACCTTCTCCAGAAACAAGAATCTGATCGTTTCCCTTGCTGAAGGCAGAACAGACTACGCCCTTGGTGGAGCAGCGTTTGATGCAAGTTCATGGGCTGTTGTTGGGAAATCTTATGGAACAATAAGATCTACTACCCAATCTTTAAAGTATGTTAATCCTGCGAATGCAGCGGATCCTAAAAATGGAATGACTGTACTTGCCTGGAGAAATGATGCTCGTGCAGCTTTCCCTCAAAGAAGTAATAAATATCAGGATATCGGCGATATCAATGCTAAGTTCAGAGGAGGATTCTCAAATGATTTAACATTTAAGAACTGGTCAATGAATGTATTGTTTGATGCAAAAGTTGGAGGCGATATGGCGATGTCATCAATCAGATCAGGAACTCATACAGGCGTACTTCCGAATACTTTATTTGGAAGAGATGCTGAACACGGAGGGATTACCTGGACTAGTAAATACGATGGTATCACCTATGATGACGGGATGATTATTGATGGGGTATTCCCTATAGGTCAGAAGGTGACTTTACCGAATGGATCAAGTGCAGATGTAGGTGGTATGACTTTCAAAGAGGCTTATGCAGCAGGTTTGGTTGAGCCTACACATGCACCGCAGTTCTACTATCGTTATGCATCTTCTTCTACAGGTGTATCTGATTTCTGGATAAGAGAGAGTACCTGGGTTGCACTTCGTCAGGTGGCAATATCCTATAACCTTCCAAAAAGCCTTGCAAGCAAGCTTAAGGTAAACGGAATTGTTGTAAGTGTGATTGGCAGGGATCTGGGGTATTTGTACAACTCTTTGCCTTTTGATATGAATCCTGCATCGTTAAATTCCAATTTAACTTCAGCAGTAGGTGAAGAAGGATTTTTACCCATGATCCGGTCAATTGGCGGTTCATTAAAGGTCCGTTTCTAATAATCAGTATTGATTATTAACACACATTTTAAATAAGATAGAAATGAAAAGGAAATTTTTATATATCATACTAGCAGCATTCAGCAGCTTGTTTACAAGCTCATGTACTAAAGATTTTGATACAGTAAATGTTAATCCAAATGTTGTTACTGATGTTGATGTAAGGTTGCTCTTTACCTCCTCATTAGTGCCAATGCAAACTTCACGTGGTGGCGAGTATTGGAATGAAGGGTTTACACATTTTTTGTCAGCATGTCAATTAGTGACAGGTCAAAGTTATGCAGTATCTACTACCGCCGTAAATGGTCGTTATAATCTTTTTTATTCAAGTGTTCTGCCAAATTTGGTGGAGATGCGCAGGATAATTGCTCTTAAAGCAGATAAGGAGAAATACGAACAAATCAACGCGATTACCTATATCCCTCAGGTAATGATGGCTTTAAAGGTTAGCGATATGAATGGCTCAATGCCTTATTCTGAAGCCAATAAAGGAAGGAATGAAGCTAAATACAACCCTAAATATGACAATCAGGAGACCTTGTATAATACCTGGTTAAAAGAGTTGTCTGATGCAATTGCTACACTTCAAAAGGCTTCCGGCAATCAGGTTTCGTATGGTGATAATGATGTCTTTTTTAGAGGAGATGTTACAAAATGGATCAAACTTGCCAATTCATTGAAGTTGAGAATTGCAGCCAGATATCAGAATCAGGATCCTGCAAAGGCAACTCAGATCTTTAAGGAGGTGATGGCTGATGCGGTTGGTCCGTTCAGTTCTACATCTGATCAATTGGTTCATGCAAATCCAACCTATTTTCCTTTCGGAGTTGATGGTTATAACATTGATATTTACAGTCGTCACTTTGCAGTTGGAACAGCAATTGAATTTTTGAAATCATCTGCTGACCCTCGTCTGGGAATCTATTATGACAAAAACTCTTTACAGGGAAGTTTCAGAGATACACTGACAAAATACAATAAAACATTGCCATCATGGATAAATACCAATGATCCGAATATTATGTATCAGGGAGGCCCGGCTGATTTTCAGTCTAATCCGGCTGTAAGCACCTATTTTGTAAACCCACTTAATGCAGGAGGGTCAAACAGGTATCAATTAATTTCAACAGTTAATCGTAAATTCTTTGCGCCAACAGTAGACAGAGGAAGCGGTACGGTTATCGATGTGTTGTTTTCTTATGCAGAGGTATGTTTCCAGATTGCTGAATTTATACAAAAGGGTTATGGTACCGGAGTTAATACCAAAGGAACTGCGGCCGAATGGTATAACAAGGGTGTTCGTGCATCTGCAAAAACTATGAATGAGATTGCTGTGGCAGCCGGTTCAACATCATTTACAAACATCGATGCATTAGTTGATGTGCAATTGGCGAATCCAAAAGTTAAACTTGATGGAACCAATGATCTGGAGAAAATTTACATCCAGTCACTATTGAACTTTTATCGCGAGCCTAACGAAGCATTCACTCTTGCTCGCCGCACAGGTTATCCAAAAAACAATTCTACCTTACTTGCACGCGAGCCTATCAGTGATGTGCTGCCGAGAAGATGGTGGACACTGGATCCTGGACAGGTTAACAATGCCAATTGGGCCGCTGCAATGACTGAGCAGGGATTCACTCCTAACGATTTTACCGTTTCTAAACTTAATTCCGAAAGAATCTGGTTCGATAAAAAATCGCCGGATTATGGTAAAGGCAATTAATGTGCAGAACCAATCAATAGAATAAACAGAGTGGTTTGAGGGGTGATTGATTGCCATTCAAACCACTCTTTATAAATTAAATACTTAGGTGGTATTTGTTTCCTGATTTCAGCAAAACAGATACTTCATTTTCATCAAAAAACAATGTCAGGACGTAAACAATTCTTACAGCAGCTAGGCTTAATGGCCGGAGCTTTCTCTGCAAACAGTTTGTTTAATCAATTACACGCTGCAGAAATTTCATCAGCCAACTCAAGGGTAAGTCATCTTTCACCAACTTCTGTGGCCGCAGATGAAGACTACTGGAGCGTTATACAACAAGCTTATACTGTTAGTCCTCAAATTATCAACTTGAATAACGGAGGTGTTAGTCCATCTCCTAGAGTGGTTCAGGAAGCTGTTGAACGTTATAATAAACTAACCAATGAAGGACCGTCTTATTTTATGTGGGAAATTCTTGATCAGGGCAGAGAACCTTTGCGTGAAAAGTTAGCTGAACTTGGTGGATGCAATAAGGAAGAAATTGTGATCAATCGGAATGCAACAGAGTCTTTAAATACAGTAATTCTGGGCCTGGATCTTAAGGCTGGTGACGAGGTTATTGGTTGTAAGCTTGATTATCCAAACCACATGAATGCATGGAAACAGCGAGCTATGCGGGATGGAATTATCTACAAACAGTTAAGCTTTAACTTTCCGGTAGAGAATGATGATGAAATTGTAGCAGCATTTGAAAGTGCGATTACGCCTAAAACCAAAATTATACACGTTACTCATGTAATTAATTGGGTGGGACAAATTCTTCCGGTTAGAAAGATTAGTGATATGGCTCATCGCCATGGCTTGGAGGTAGTATGTGACGGTGCACACTCTTTTGCATTACTAGATTTTAAAATTCCTGATCTCGGCTGTGATTACTTTGCTACCTCACTTCA
>CAZGWG010000019.1:0-32001 GCA_964529165.1 uncultured Sphingobacterium sp. | reverse complement strand
CATTAAACCAAGGTAACCGGAGGATTTCTGCCGGCAAAATCAATCAATCAGATTATTCACAAAAGGAAAGACTAAAAACGTAGTCTTTTTTCCGATTCAAAACCGGATTTTTTTCTTTAAATCAATGAAAGAAAACGAATTTGTTGTCATTCCAGCAACAGAACAGCATATTGAATACGCAACACAGATCTGTGATGAGATGGCAGAGTCTGCTAAAGCCAGAGGTACCGGCATAGCCAGACGAAGCCCTGAGTATATCACATCAAAAATGTTGGAGGGCAAAGCTGTTATCGCACTCCATAAGGATGGAACATGGGCCGGTTTTTGTTATATCGAAACCTGGAGCCACGGTGCCTTTGTCGCAAATTCGGGGCTTATCGTTAATCCCTTTTACCGTAACCGCGGACTTGCACGGATGATTAAACGTGCAGTTTTTGACCTTTCCCGTAAACGTTATCCGGAGGCTAAGATATTTGGTTTAACTACTGGATTGGCGGTTATGAAAATCAATTCAGAGTTAGGTTATGAACCAGTAACCTATTCGGAACTAACCCAGGATGAGGATTTCTGGAAAGGCTGCCAGAGCTGTGTTAACTACGATATACTGAAAAGCAAGGACCGTAAAAACTGTATGTGTACGGCTATGCTTTGGGACCCTGAAGAAAAGGCGAAAGAAATTGAGCGCAAAATGAAAGAAGAAGATGAGCGTTTAAAATTAGAGGTCGAGGAGCGTTTGAGTAAGGTTGCACGTAAACAGACTTTGTTCGAACGACTTGAAGAAAAATTACGCAATTCATTGAAAATGATTGCAGGTATAGGTGCATTATTTGTTAAACTTTTACAAAATTAAATGATGAAGAAGAAGGTGGTTTTAGCATTCAGCGGAGGTTTAGATACATCCTTTTGTTGTATTTATTTATCTAAAGACCGTGATCTGGAAGTCCATTCCGTAATTGTTAATACGGGTGGTTTTTCTGAGGAAGAGCTGAAGCAGATCGAGCAGCGTGCTTATGCCCTTGGGGTTACCTCGCATGCTGTAGTTGACGAAACATTGAACTATTACGAAAGCTGTATCAAGTACCTTATCTTTGGTAATGTACTAAAGAATGCAACCTACCCACTTTCAGTCAGTGCTGAGCGTGTAAGTCAGGCTACAGCAATCGCCAATTATGTGAAACTAATTGGTGCTGATTATGTGGCACACGGAAGTACTGGTGCTGGCAATGATCAGGTGCGTTTTGATATGATTTTCAACATTATGATACCCGGAGTTGAAATTATTACCCCAATCCGTGATCTGAAATTGAGCCGTGAAGCCGAAATTGAATATTTAAACAAGCATGGTGTCGAATATACAGCCGAGAAAGCGAGATACTCAATCAATAAAGGTATCTGGGGTACTTCGGTTGGTGGTAAAGAAACCCTGACTTCTAATGAAACTTTACCAGAAGAGGCATGGCCAACACAGCTTACTCAAACTGAGCCCCGTAAGCTGGAACTTGATTTTGAGAAGGGTGAGCTGATTGGAATTAATGGGGAAAACTTAACACCGGTTAAAGCAATACAGAAACTACAGGAGATTGCACAACCTTATGGTATTGGAAGAGATATTCATGTAGGTGATACTATTATTGGTATTAAGGGGCGGGTTGGTTTTGAGGCTGCAGCACCTATGATTATTATTAAAGCTCATCATACTCTTGAGAAGCATACTTTAACCAAATGGCAGTTGAGCTGGAAAGATCAGTTATCAAGCTTTTACGGCAACTGGCTTCATGAAGGGCAGTTCCATGATCCTGTGATGCGTAATATTGAAGCATTTTTAATTGATACACAGGCGAGTGTAAGTGGAAAGGTATATGTGAAATTGCATCCTTACCGTTTTGAGATCATTGGAATTCAGTCGGAAAATGATCTTATGTCGAATAAATTCGGAAGTTATGGTGAGATGAATAACTCATGGTCAGGAGAAGATGTAAAGGGCTTCTCAAAAATATTTGGAAACCAGACAATGATCTGGCATCGGGTACACGATAAAAAATAATAACAATGGGAACTATCAGGATAGGAATTGCAGGTGGAGCAGGATATACAGGTGGAGAATTGCTCAGAATACTGATCAACCATCCTCTGGCTGAAATAAGTTGGGTTCATAGTAATAGTAATGCTGGAAAACCTCTTTCTGATGTGCATTCTGATCTATTTGGTGATACTGATCTGAAATTTACAGATTCACTTTCTCAGGATATTGATGTTCTTTTTCTTTGTGTTGGACATGGTGATGCTAAAAAATTTCTGAATAATCATGAAATAGCCGGGAGTATAAAAATCATTGATCTCTCTCAGGATTTCAGATTAAATCCAAATGCGGTACTTGGAAACAGGTCTTTTGTTTATGGCTTGCCTGAATTGAACAGGGAAGCGATCAGACAAGCGCATAATATCGCCAATCCGGGATGTTTTGCTACCTGTATCCAGATTGGATTATTACCTCTGGCCGCTGCCGGGATATTGAACGCTGATGTGCATATAAATGCTACTACTGGCTCTACTGGTGCCGGACAAAGCCTTAGCCCGACATCACATTTTAGTTGGAGAAATAATAACCTGTCGGTTTACAAAGCTTTTGAACATCAGCACCTTAATGAGATCGGACAAAGTCTGAGTCAGTTGCAAAGCAACTTTAATCACTCACTGAATTTCATCCCGCAAAGAGGCGATTTTACCCGTGGGATTCTGGCGGCAATGTACACTGAAACTGAACTTAGTCTGGATGAGGTCTATAATCTTTACGAGAACTATTTTAAAGATCATCCCTTTACCCATATTAGTAAAGGCAACATTGATCTAAAGCAGGTAGTGAATACCAATAAAGCTTTAATTCATTTAGAGAAACACGGAGATAAATTATTTATTATCAGTATTATAGATAATTTACTAAAAGGTGCCAGTGGGCATGCGGTACAAAATATGAATTTGATGTTCGGGCTTGGGGAAACCCAGGGCTTGAGGTTGAAGGCCGCTGCCTTTTAAGTTGGAAATTATAAGTTTTTGGAAACTCTTGGTACATTATAAGTTTGAAGATATTATGAAAATTAGAATAAATTCTCCCAGGTATTTGAGAACAGAGTTTCGACGATGGTGTTCATCCATGGCCTTGGGTTAAGTAAATTATAATTGCTAATCAAAGTTTTAAGTTTATGAATGCAAAACTATAAAGACTTGAAAGTATGGGTTAAATCACATGAGATTAGCCTTTAAAATTACTGTCTCACCAAAGGCTGTCCTAAGGAGGAAATTTATTCTTTAACAAGTCAAATTAGAAGATGCTCATCTTCAATTCCAGCGAATATAGCGGAAGGTTGTGATAAAAATTCTAATAATGATCTTGGAAGATTTTTGAATATTGATTTGGGCCCGGCTAATGAAATTGATTATTTTCTTTTGCTGGTAAAAGATCTCGACTACTTAACGACTGATGATGATCGGTTTTTAGAAAGATCTAAAAACGAGTTCAAGGCAATGCTAATATCTATTAATACAAAAGGTTAGGTTGTGGGTTGGAAAAACTTATAACCTACAACTTAAATTTATAATTCGCATAAAATGAAACTATTCGACGTATACCCCCTCAATAACATAGAAATTGTAAAAGCTCAGAACAGTACTGTTTGGGATTCTGATGGAAATAAATATCTGGATCTTTATGGAGGACATGCTGTGATTTCAATTGGTCACACACATCCACATTATGTGAGACGTGTTACAGAGCAGTTAAATAAAGTTGGTTTCTATTCCAACTCGGTGATTATCTCGCAACAAATTGAACTTGCCGAAAAGCTTGGTAATTTATCTGGTAAACCAGATTATCAGCTCTTTCTTTGTAATTCTGGTGCGGAGGCAAATGAAAATGCTTTAAAACTGGCCTCTTTTTACAACAATCGTAAAAAGATTATAGCCTTTAAGGGTGCTTTTCATGGGCGTACTTCATTAGCCGTTTCGGCAACAGATAATCCCAAAATCATTGCTCCGGTAAATGAAACAGATAATGTGACTTTCCTCCCGTTTAATGATGAACAGGCTTTGGAAGATGCATTTAAGTCGTATGGTAATGAGATATCTTCTGTTATTATTGAAGGTATTCAGGGTGTTGGTGGTATTAGGGAAGCATCAAAGAGCTTTTTGCAGAAGATAAGAAGCCTTTGTGATAAGTATGACACAGTTTATATTGCTGATTCAGTGCAATGCGGTTATGGTCGGACTGGTCAGTTCTATTCTCACGATTATTCGGGGGTCGAGGCTGATATTTACTCAATGGCAAAAGGGATGGGTAATGGCTTCCCAATCGGAGGAATTTCCATTTCACCTAAGTTCAAGCCATGGTATGGTGAATTGGGAACAACTTTTGGCGGAAATCATTTAGCTTGTGCTGCTGCATTGGCTGTTCTGGAAGTAATGCAACAGGATGACCTGATGAAGAATGCAGAGGAAACTGGAAATTATCTGATAAAAGAATTGAATAATATACCTCAAATCAGTGAGATTCGCGGAAGGGGTCTGATGATCGGAATAGAACTTTCTGAAGAGTATGCAAATGTAAAAAAGGATTTACTTTTCAAGCATCGTATCTTTACTGGCGAGGCAAAACCCAATGTGATCAGACTATTGCCTGCACTGAATATCACAAAAGATCATACTGATCAATTTTTGACAGCTTTGAAAGCAGAATTGAATAAATAAAATACGGCTATTTTTACGAATATGAAACTATTTTCTTCCGTTAATGATGTTGAAAACCTGAAATCTTTCATTGAACAGGCACTAATCCTGAAAGCAAATCCTTATGCAAATCAATCGCTGGGTAAGAATAAAACCCTTGGACTTGTATTCCTGAATCCGAGTCTGCGAACGCGCTTAAGTTCTCAGAAGGCGGCCATGAATTTAGGTATGAATGTGATGGTGATGAATTTGGACAAAGAAGGTTGGGCTTTGGAAACAGAAGACGGAGTAGTGATGAACGGCACAACGGTAGAGCACATTCGCGAGGCAGCAGCAGTGATGGGCCAGTATTGTGATATTCTTGGGTTTCGCTCGTTCCCTAAATTGCTGAATCGTGAAGAAGATTATAGCGAAGGTTTGTTCAATAAATTTGTGAAATATAGTGAAGTTCCGGTGCTTAGTCTGGAAAGTGCTACCCTGCATCCATTGCAGAGTTTTGCTGATCTGATCACTATTGAAGAAAATAAAAAAGTGGCAAAACCAAAGGTTGTTTTAACATGGGCTCCGCATGTAAAATCTTTGCCACAGGCCGTTCCAAATTCATTTTCTGAATGGATGTGCCGTGCACAGACGGAAGGAATGATTGATTTTGTAATCACTCACCCGGAAGGCTTGGACCTGGCTGATAACTTTACGAAAGGAGCAGAGATTGAATGCGATCAGGATATTGCGCTTCAGGGTGCTGATTTTGTTTATGTCAAGAACTGGTCATCTTATCATGATTATGGTAAAGCCGTTCAGAATGGAGAATCCTGGATGATAACCCATAAGAAACTGGAGCAAACCAATAAGGCCAAAGTGATGCATTGTTTGCCGGTACGTCGTGATTTCGAGCTTTCCGCTGAAGTTTTGGATGGGCCGCATTCCCTGGTCATAAAAGAAGCGGCTAATCGGGTTTGGTCGGCTCAAACTGTTTTAAAGAATATGTTGGAGGGTTTATTATGAAATCCCTGAAGGTTATAAAGATTGGAGGAAATGTGATCGACAATCCGGAAAGTCTACGACAATTTATCGTGGATTTTGCGATGTTGAAAGGACCTAAAATACTGGTTCATGGTGGTGGTAAAATTGCGACCAAACTTGCCGAAGATCTGGGAATCAAATCTCAAATGGTTGAAGGCCGAAGAATTACCGATGGAGAAAGCCTGAAAGTTGTGACTATGGTATATGCCGGTTTGATCAATAAGAATATTGTTGCAGCATTACAATTTGAGAATTGTAATGCAATCGGTTTGTCAGGTGCTGATGGAAATTTAATTCATGCAAAAAGACGGCCCTTGAAAACACTTTTATCAAAGGAGAAGAATGAAACAATTCATGTGGATTATGGCTTTGTGGGTGATCTGGATGAGACATCTATCGATCACTATGGTTTGCATAAATTACTGGAAGCAGGATTTATACCGGTCTTCTCTGCTATTACACACGATGGAAAAGGGCAGCTATTAAATACTAATGCCGATACCATTGCTTCGGCAATTTCCGTTGCTATGTCTAAGGCGTATGAAACATCTCTTATATTTTGTTTTGAAAAAGCAGGTGTTTTGATGGATGTAGATAACGAGGCGTCAGTAATCCGCTCAATAGATCCGCATTACTACAGTGAATTAAAACGTCAGGGAATAATAAATGATGGGATGATTCCTAAACTGGATAATGCCTTTGAAGCAATAAATAAAGGCTTGAAAGAGGTTTGTATTGGCAAAGCTGATGCATTACCAAATTTGAGTGATGATAATTTTGGTACACGCTTAATCAGTACATAATGAAAACAGGAACAAGAAGAACAGCAATTTTAGGAAGCGGGAATATTGGTATGTCACTGGCTAAAGGGCTGGTTAAAGCTGATTATTGTAAACCCGCTGATATTACCCTGACGCGCCGTAGTGTTCAGCGACTTGATGCTATTGTAGAACAGGGCTTTCAGGTAGGTTCAGATAATTATGCTGCTGCTGCCGGTGCTTCTATTGTCATTCTGGCTGTGTTGCCGCAGCAACTTGATAATTTACTAGAGCAGATTGATGGTGCTATCGACCCTGCTAAACACCTGGTGATTTCTGTCATATCGGGAGTTAGTTGTGCTGATATACGTGCTAAACTGGGCAGCAGGGTTCAGGTGGTCAGAGCTATGCCAAATACTGCAATTGCAATTGGTGAATCTATGACTTGTGTTGCATCGGATAATGCTGAGGCCGAAAATATTGCGGAAGTGATTAAGATGTTTGAAACCGTTGGTTCTGTAATTAAAATAAATGAAGATTTGATGACGGCCGCTACCGCACTTTGCGCCTGTGGGGTTGCATTTTTCCTTAGAGCTGTTCGTGCAGCTTCACAGGGTGGAGTTGAGATTGGTTTTCATGCTGATGAAGCTTTACGCATGGCTGCACAAACTGCAAAAGGAGCGGCATCGCTTTTATTGCAGCAGAATAGCCATCCTGAACATGAGATCGACAAGGTGACCTCTCCAAAAGGATGTACCATTGCTGGACTGAATGAAATGGAACATAATGGTTTTAGCTCTTCATTGATTAAAGGAATTAAATTATCGGCCCAAAAAGCTGGCGAATTATATACAAACGATTAAATAAAATGGCCAGTAAACTGTTTGATGACAGTCTGAACTTATTGCGCAAGCTGATAAGCATTCCTTCACTGAGTAGAGAAGAGGAAAATACTGCCTCGGCAATTGAGCAGTTTTTGCAGGATCGTGGTGTAAAAACCCATCGTGTAATCAATAATGTTTGGGCGTACAATAAGCATTTCGATCCGGATAAACCTACCATTCTCCTCAATTCCCATCACGACACGGTAAAGCCTAATCCTGGTTACAGTCATGATCCTTTCGCTGCGGATATTGTTGATGGAAAATTGTTTGGTTTGGGTAGTAATGATGCAGGAGGCTGTCTGGTATCCCTTATTGCAGTATTTATTCATTTTTATGATAAGAAGAACTTAAAATATAACCTTTGTTTCGCGGCAAGCGCTGAAGAGGAAATTTCAGGCAATAATGGTATTGAACTGATACTTCCTAGACTGGGCTCTCTTGAGTTTGCAATTGTAGGCGAACCAACATTAATGCAGTTGGCAATTGCCGAGCGGGGCTTGATGGTTTTAGATTGCGTTGCACATGGAAAGGCTGGTCATGCTGCGAGGGAAGAAGGTGAGAATGCAATTTATAAGGCGATGAAGGATATTAATTGGTTCAGAACCTATGAATTTGCCAAGAAATCAGCCTTGTTTGGCCCTGTTAAGATGAATGTTACTATAATCGAAGCAGGGTCCCAACATAATGTTGTTCCTGCAGTTTGTAATTTTACAGTTGATGTCAGGGTAACAGATGCTTACAGGAATGAAGAAGTATTGAAGATTATAAGTCAGAATGTTGACTGTGATGTTAATCCACGGTCAACCCGTTTAAAGCCATCTTCAATTAGTATCGAACATCCCATTGTTAAGGCTGGAATCGCTTTGGGTAGGGAAACTTATGGTTCTCCCACTACCAGTGATCAGGCCTTACTTGATATTCCTTCATTAAAAATGGGCCCCGGGGATTCTGCACGCTCACACATGGCTGATGAGTTTATCTATGTTAGTGAAATTGAGGAAGGAATTGACCTATATATAAAATTATTGACCGAGATTGTGTAATGTTAAAGGATTTGAATATTACCTTAGAAAGTGAAAGGGCCTTACTTCGTCCTCTTGTACTGGAAGATGAGAAAGCGTTGCAAGAGGTAGCAGAAGATGATAGTCTCTGGATTTACGGACTTCAGGATCTTTCACAACCTGCTGAGTTAAATAAATATATTAAAACTGCAATAACAGATCGCGAAAATGGCACCTGTGCTGTTTGGGTAATTATAGATAAAAGAACTAATAAGATAGCTGGATGTACCCGACTTGCCAGTATCTCTTGGAAAGATGAACGCGGACAGATTGGCTGGACCTGGATTGGACGTGATTTTCAAGGAAGTGGGTTGAATAAAGAGATGAAGTTCCTGATTTTAAGTTATGCTTTTGAGGTTTTGGGGCTAAACAGGATAGAATTTAAAGCAGATGAACGCAATCATCAGTCGCGGCAGGCATTATTAGGAATTGGGGCTACCCGCGAAGGAGTATTACGCCAGCACATGAAAATTCATAACGGGTACATTAGAAACACAGTTTTTTACAGTATTTTGAGATCCGAATGGGATACAATTAAGAGACAGTATTTTACAAATTTTAAAGCAGTTCTATGAGCAAGCTCTGGCAAAAGGATACAGCAACTGAACGGTCTGTAGAAAAATTTACTGTTGGAAATGACCGGGAGCTGGATAATCAACTAGCTGCATTTGATGTATTAGGTTCACTTGCCCATACCCGTATGCTTCAAAAGATTGGGTTAATGGATAAAGAGGATCTTGAAGTGGTCCAGGCAGGTCTTAAACAAATATTCAGGGAAGTCCAGGCAGGTAAATTTATTATTGAAGAAGATATTGAGGATGTACATTCTCAGGTAGAATTATTGCTTACACGAAGGATTGGAGATGCTGGCAAGAAAATCCATAGCGGAAGGTCAAGAAATGATCAGGTTCTGGTAGATCTCAAATTGTTCTTTCGAAGCGAAATTCAGGGATTGGTAAGAAATACGGATATTCTGTTCACACAACTGATTGCACAAAGTGAAGAGCACAAGGATAAATTACTTCCAGGCTATACGCATTTGCAGATTGCTATGCCTTCATCTTTCGGATTATGGTTTGGTGCTTATGCAGAAAGTCTTGCCGATGATATGGAGTTGATGCTCGCGGCCTGGAAAATCTGTAATAAAAATCCACTGGGTTCTGCGGCAGGGTACGGCTCCTCTTTCCCTTTAGACCGTACAATGACTACTGAATTATTAGGGTTTGACTCGCTGAACTTTAATGTCGTTTATGCTCAGATGGGGCGCGGAAAAACTGAGCGTATTTTAGCTCAGGCAATGTCTTCGGTTGCTGCAACTTTAGCAAAACTAGCTATGGATGCCTGCCTGTTCATTAATCAGAACTTTGCATTTATCAGTTTCCCTGATGAACTTACCACCGGTTCAAGCATAATGCCTCATAAAAAAAATCCGGATGTGTTTGAGCTTATTCGTGCAAGGTGCAACAAGATACAGGCTTTGCCGAATGAAATCGCACTTATGACTACGAATCTTCCATCTGGATATCACCGTGACCTTCAGCTACTAAAGGAGAATCTTTTCCCTGCCTTCAAATCTTTAAATGAATGTTTGGAAATGACGGGCTTTATGTTGCAATCTATCAGTATTACGGATGATATTCTTGCGGATGAGAAATATGCATATTTGTTTAGTGTTGATGCGGTGAATGAAGAGGTTTTAAACGGAGTGCCTTTCAGGGAAGCTTATAAAAAAGTTGGAGCAGCAATTGAAAGAGGAGAATTTAAAGCACCAGCTAGTGTTAAGCATACACATGAGGGCAGTATTGGGAATCTCTGTAATGAGCAGATTAATACAGCTTTTAAGGAGCTATTGAAAAGCTTCAATTTTGAAAAGGTAGACAATGCTATTGAAGCATTAATCAGGTAGGAAATATCATTTAAACAGGTTAATATCCTGAAGAATATATAGCATAGAAATGAAGGTATCTAAAATAGCAAGTACCCTTGAGGGCTCAGAAATTATAAAAATCGCGGGACAGATCAACGACTTGAAGAGTAAAGGTGAACAGATCGCGAATCTGACTATTGGGGATTTTGATTCGAATATTTTTCCTATTCCTGATGAGCTGAAACACGGAATCGTTGATGCTTATCAGGCAAATCAAACTAATTATCCACCTGCTGAAGGTGTGGCTGCATTACGTGAGAATATTTCAGTTTTTCTGAAGGAGCGATTTGGTTTATCCTACAACAGTAAGCAAATTCTTGTTGCAGGTGGATCACGTCCTTTAATCTATGGAACCTACATGGCTCTGGTAGATCCAGGAGATAAGGTGATTTATCCTACACCATCATGGAATAACAATCATTATTGTCGTTTTACCGGTGCAACGCAGGTTGCAGTTAAAACTTCAGCTGAAAATAACTTTATGCCTACGGCTGGGGATATCCGTCCTTATTTAAAAGGTGCTACTTTACTGGCCTTGTGTTCACCGCTTAACCCTACCGGTACCATGTTTGCCAAAAAAGATCTCGAAGAGATCTGTGATCTGGTAATTGCCGAGAATAAGACTCGCGGATCTGATGAAAAACCACTCTATATCATGTATGACCAGATCTATTCCCTTCTGACTTTTGGTGATCAGTTTCATTTTGATCCGGTTACTTTAAGGCCTGAGCTGAAAGAAAGAGTAATTTATATTGATGGTATATCTAAATGCCTTGCTGCTACTGGTGTTCGTGTGGGATGGGCTTTCGGTCCTGAACATGTAATTGATAAAATGAAAACCATTGTTGGTCATGTAGGGGCTTGGGCACCCAAACCTGAGCAGGTGGCGACAGCGAAATTCTTAACTCAGACGACTGAATTAAATAATTATCTGACAAATTTTAAGGCGAAAGTTCAAAGAAGCCTGGATACTCTTTATCAGGGTATAATTCAACTTAAAACGGATGGTTTTGCCGTTGATGCGATCAATCCGATGGGTGCTATATATCTAACCGTAAAGGTCGATTATATAGGTAAGATTACGCCGGAAGGTGAGGTTTTGAAGGATAGTGCCGAAGTCAATTTCTATCTTATTAAAGAGGCAAAAATGGGAATCGTACCATTTTCGGCATTTGGTACGGATAGCGGTGTAAACTGGTTCAGAGCTTCTGTTGGAGGATGTTCCAATCAGGATATTGAACAAATGATTCCAAGGTTGCGTGCTGCACTCAGTAAATTAAAATAGCTTATTTAAAACAAAAAGCCAGCTAATTAGCCGGCTTTTTGTTTCTAGTTGCCTCTGGAGGGTCTGTTTTGACCGCCTCTTCCACTTTCCTGACCTGATGAAGAATTTCTTCGGCCTTCTGAACCCTGCCGACTCTGTGAAGGAGCCTGGCGGTTCTGAACTGTACTTCTCTGAATCCGTTCAGGGGTCGTCTGAACCTGACGCGGTGCCTGTGCCACACGTTCAGGTCTTTGCTCTCCTGGTGACTGCCTGGTTTGTTCCTGACGATCGGTTATTGGAGACCCTTGCCCATTCCTGCTGCTTTGACTTCCCCTGATATCCTGGTTGTCATAAGTTCTGACTGATCTTTGTGAAGAAGCCGGAATCTGTCTGTTTTCAGGTCTAACGGCTCCCCGATTTACCGAATTATCAGTTAGAGGCTCTGATCCTCTTCCGGTCACAGAACCTCTTCCTCCTGAGTTATCAGACGGACGGTCAGGACGTGGATTCTGTCCGGGATTACTGCTTCGGTCGGGTGTTCTGTTTACCTGTGGCCTGTCACTTCTGCTATTTCCATAATTCGCAGGTCTGTTATCTCTGACATCATGAATTCGAACCGGCTGACGGGTCACTCTTCTGATTTCATCAGGCCTTGGGCCTGTATAATACCGATTTTGGTTGTATACATACGTATTGTTAATAATGATTGTTTTGTTGTAAATGTTCCTGTTTCTATATCTGTCATAGCGGGGATATCTGTCATAATAGATATGTCTTTGCGGTACAAACACCCAGTAGAAATCCGGGATTCTTGCTCCAATATTAATATTTATATTGATACCGGGGCCCAAAGGTGCCCATCCATAATAACCACCACCACTTCTCCAGCTTACCCATGCCGGTCCCCATCTGGTATCAGGAATCCATATCCAACCTCTCCGGTTATTATGGTGCCATCGGCCATAGTGGAATGGCGCCCATCCCCAATTGTAATCAGATACCCAGGTGTTTCCATATTTGGTCATTTCCCAATGACCATTAGTATAATAGGGCCTGAAATCTTCCTGATCTACATCCGGGCGCCATACGTAACCATATTGTGGGTCATTGATCCATACGCCATATGGGGAAAGTTCCTCGTAAAAAGTTTCAAGAGAAACATCGTCATATTGAGCCTTTACCTGTGCCGGTAATAGAAATGACAGGAATAAAAATAGTCCAGCCAAATATTCCGGGAATTTGATGTTAGTTTTCATAGCTCCTAAAATTTAATTTGTGTGATCTTATAGATAAGAAGATAAAATTTTGCCAAAGGTTGTATTGTAATTAAATTATTACGTAAGACTGTTTTCTATAGTATTATTCAATCAATGTTCACATACTATTTAGTACATATAACTCATTTGAGCAGAATTTGTTTTAATTTGTAGCAAAAACTAAACATGCTTTCAGGCTCTCTTTATCTCATTCCTGTTCCATTGGCAGAAAATGCTTCGGCGAAGTCGTTCACGCCCTATTTGGTGGAAACAATAAATCAAATCGATGAGTATATAGTTGAGAACAGTAAAACAGCACGTAGATTTCTAAAAGAAGCAGGGTTGAAGATTCCCCAAAGCGAACTTATTATTCATGATTATGGTAAACATCAACGTGAGGGCAATTTAAATGAATTTTTCAAAGGACTTTTATCAGGAAAAGATGTAGGTCTTATGAGTGAAGCAGGTTGTCCGGGGGTTGCTGACCCGGGAGCAGAAATTGTTGCCCTGGCTCATCAAAAGGGGATAAAAGTAATTCCACTCGTTGGACCCAGTTCTATTCTGCTGGCATTGATGGCTTCTGGTTTTAGCGGACAGAGTTTTGCATTTCATGGTTACCTGCCCATCGATAAAGTCCAACGGGCAAACAAGATTAAAGAACTTGAGGCTTTGGCTGAAAGGCATAGTCAGACTCAGTTATTTATTGAAACCCCTTTTCGTAATAATCCAATGCTTGAGGAGATTCTTCGAAGTTGTAAAGCGGATACAAAACTGTGTATTGCCTGTGATCTGAACTCTGAAGATGAGTTTATTCAAACAAAAAGTATCAAAGACTGGAAGAATAAAGTCCCTGATTTGCATAAGAGGCCTGCGATATTTTTGTTGTATAAGAAGTAGTACTTTACTCTGTCATTCCGAAGGAGGTACGACTGGGGAACCCCTGTATATAGCACAACCTTAATTGATTTGTAACATTAAACTGTGAGATTTCTCCACACATCGTAATTTCATTAAATAATAACAATCGGGGTTGTGTGTTCGAAATGATGGATAATCACCCATGAATCGTCTCAGATTTGCCGTAATTTTGAATCACCTTCGCTTCATATTCCAGAAACTCTTTCCATCGTTTTTCTACATCAATATCGCCTGCATATTTGCGGGCGAGAGTGATAAACATAGTATAATGACCAGCTTCACTGACCATCAATTCATAATAAAAATCTGAAAGTTCTTTGTCATTAATGTGCTCAGACATCACTTTGAAGCGCTCACAACTTCGTGCCTCGATCATTGCCGAAAATAATAATCGGTCTATGAGTTGATCCTGGCGACTGCCTCCTTTAATTACAAACTGAAGTAACTCATTGACATAATTGTCTTTGCGTTCACGACCCAGGGTATATCCCCGGGCAAGGATCAGATCGTGGACCCGTTTAAAATGGTCCATTTCTTCCTGAACGAGCATTGCCATTTCCTGAACCAGATCAGATAAGTTAGGATTCTGGACAATAAGGGTAATTGCATTACTGGCAGCTTTCTGCTCACAAAAGGCATGGTCTGTCAGGATTTCTTCGATATTACTTTCCACCACATTCTTAACCCAAAGCGGGTCTGTAGGGAGTTTTAGTTTTAAAATGGTTTTTTCGTTGCTCAAGTTTTAAAATATTAGGGCTTATAGTCCCGGAAATGTCCGGGATTAATCTTGTCAGGGTTCTAAACCCTGATAGGATTGAATTAACGATACAGGTTTTTCCCTTCAATAAATTTCAGCACTTTTTCAGGTACAAAATATTGAACATTTTTTCTTTCTTTAACAGCCTTACGAATAAAAGTTGACGACAATTCCATCAATGGGGTCTGAGTAATACTAACCGATGGATGTTGTCGAAAATCATGATTATCAAATCCTGGGCGCGGGTAAATATGAATATGATAGTCGCGCAGGATGAGCTCATAATTTTTCCATTTTTTTAATGATACGAGGTTGTCTGACCCCATAATCAGGCTAAACTCATGTTCCGGATACTTCTCATGAAGGTAGGTAAGGGTATCAATCGTGTAAGATGGCTGTGGAAGCTTAAGTTCCACATCACTTACCCGAATATTGGTAGCATCTTCGGTGGCGAGTTTTGCCATTTCCAGACGGTCGTACATATTGATCAGATCGCTCTTTTCTTTCAAAGGGTTATGGGGCGAAACAACCAGCCAAACCTGCTGAAGATCAGTATGGTTAGCCATGTAATTGGCAATGATCAGATGGCCGGTATGTATTGGGTTAAAGGAGCCGAAGAATAATCCTATTTTCATATTTCTGGAGATATGAGAGTTGAGATATGAGATACGAGGCAAGGTAATCTAAACATACTGTTTAATTATTGAGCCAGAAATTCTCTAACCAGTTTTTCTGCCTCTTTACAGGCTGTTTCCAACTCGTAATTTTTCAATATCACGTCAAACTGATCGGCATAAAGTAATTCTTTATCTGCTTTTTTTATGCGTTCAGCAAGTTTTTCAGGGAGGTCAGTACCTCTGCTGGTCAGCCTTTCGATCAGCACTTCGAGTGATGGGGGCTGAACGAAAATCGCCAGGGCACTATCGCCAAATTTTTTCTTCAGGTGTAATCCACCAATCACATCGATGTCAAAGATTACATGTTTGCCTTCAGACCATATCCTGTCAATTTCTGAGCGCAAGGTACCATAAAAGGTACCGGTATAAACTTCCTCAAACTCTACAAATTCTTTCTGGGCAATCTTATGAAGAAAACTTTCTTTACTTATAAAATAATAGTCTTTAGCGTTTACTTCATCACCGCGCTGATGTCTGGTTGTCGCTGAAATGGAAAATGAAAGATCAGGAATCTTCTTTAATAAATGGTGGACTATTGTAGTCTTACCCGCACCTGAAGGAGCTGAAAATATAATTAGTTTGCCGTTCACTGCTAATTAGTTGTCAGTTGTCAGTTATCAGTTGTTTTTCTGGATAGCTGACAACTATTTTATATGTTTAGTATCTATAAAACTTATTAATTAAAGTACATTTAGTAGTTGTTCTTTAATTTTTTCGAGTTCTTCTTTCATTCCTACTACGATCTGCTGCATTTTGGCATCATTGGCTTTTGAACCCATAGTATTGATCTCACGACCGATCTCCTGAGAAATGAATCCAAGTTTTTTCCCGTTAGCATCTTTGTCTTTAAGTGCTTCAAGGAAGTAATCGCAATGACTTTTCAGACGAATCTTCTCTTCTGTAATATCCAGTTTATCAATAAAATAAATAAGTTCCTGTTCAAATCGGTTATGATCAACATTTTCTTTACCTACAGCCTCTTCCAGAAACTGATTTAAGCGTTCTCTGATGGACGGAATCCGAAGCGGTTCATGTATGGATACAAGTCTCATTCCTTCTACAATATTGTTTATTCTGAGAATCAGATCTTGTCTCAGAACATTCCCTTCGTCCTGACGGAAGTTTTGAAAGTTTTTTAGGGCCTCCTCAAAGGTTTTAAATACTATTTTCCATTCATCTTCACTGGCTTCATCCGAATTATATTGAATGACATCAGGAAAATTTAAAGCCATTTGAAATAGATTGTTATCCATTGAACCCAGATTACCGGCTGCTTCTTTAAGCTGATCATAATAATGTTTGAGCAATGGCTGGTTAATACTAGAGGTTTTTAAAGTAGTTTCTGCATATTCTACATTAATACTAATGTTTACCTTGCCTCTTTCAATTTGCTTACTGCATTCGTTTCTCAACAAGAACTCTTTATCTGAAAATGCTTTAGGAAGTTTTAAAGAAAGCTCCAGGAACTTGCTATTCAATGATTTGATTTCTACCGTATATTTTGCACGGGAATAATCATTGGCTGCCAAGCCATAACCTGTCATGGATTTTATCATTTTGCAAAGATAGGATTTAATTGGAAAGGCGTTGAAACAGTTTGGAGACCTTATAAATAATTCATTTGATTAAAAGCTAAGTCTGCTTTTAGTAATTTTGATGCCGAACCAGAGATATGATAAAAGTAGTATTAAATATTTTTCTATTGATAATAGCATACTTAGCTATTATGCCAGCCAAAGCCCAGCAGAGCAATGTACAGGGCTTGGTCATGGAAAAATCAGGTGCATCAAGAATTTCCGGTGTTTATATCCTGAATAAAAAAACAGGAATATCAAGTTTCAGTAATGAATTGGGCCTTTTCAGGATTGCAGCTTCTGTAGGAGATACGCTCAGCTTGTCTAAATCGGGTTATTCGGATCTGATTCTACCTCTTTTGGAGCTCTCCGATAAGGTACTGATGCTGCAGCCTGTAATAAGGCTTTCTGAAGTTAAGGTGGTGGGACTGAGCAAGAAACAAGAGCTGGATGAGGTAAGGAATCAGTACCGTAAGAAAGGATCGTATTATGGAGGAAAACCTCCTTTTCTGACTTATATATTCAGACCGCTCACTGCTTTATATGAACTGATTGGTAAAACACCGGCTCAGGCCCGTCGTTTCAATGCATATTATATAAAAGAACTTCAGGAATCTGAGATTGACCGTCGTTTCAGTTCTTACGTAGTCACTAGTTTAACAGGTTTGGAAGGCGATGATCTTAAAAGCTTCATGATATTATATCGGCCTGATTATCAAAGTATTGAAAAGTTTGATGAGTATGCAATGATCAATTATATTAAGAAGTCTCTTCTGACATTCAACGATGCAGGCAGACCAAAAGCAATCAGATCTTTACCCCCACTACCAAAAGCCCCTGATTTGTCTGAGAGAAATCTTAAATATTAAGGACGATTTTTGATAATCAGTTCTTCCATACATCTGTATACTCTGTTTTTTAAGTCTCCTAAATTCTCAGTTTTCATTCGTCCTACATTAATCCTGTCTGCAAAAATAGATTCTAGTACGCCAGGTCTGATACCCAATGCATTGTTCCTTGGAAGTAGTTTTCGTGCATTCAATATAACCATAGGCACAATATCCGTTTGAGTTTCAATGGCAAGTCTGAAAGCTCCATCATAAAATTCTGAGAGAGGTTTGTCGGTCCGGTTCATAGTTCCTTCAGGGAAAATCAGGATAGACTGACCATTTTCAAGATCAAACTTCAGTTCTTCTACGCTTCTGGCACGACTTTCCTGACTTTTTCGGTCAATTAGCACGACTACCCGTCTGTAAATCATCCCAAAAATTGGAGTTTTGACCATTTCAATCTTACCCAAAGGTTTGAATGAGCCAGGGATTGATAAAACAACCACTATGGCATCAAGGTAAGAGTTGTGATTACAAACGTAAATACAAGCTTTATCTGTATTTAGTTTTTCTCTTCCTCTGATCCTTACCGGGAAGAAGCATAGAACCGAGAATATCCATGCCCATATTTTAAGAAAGAAGAATAAAATATTCTGTCCCTTTTTCTTTTTAAAAAGTGCCGACATCAGGAGAATAAACGGGAGCACAAAGATCATTGCAGATATGAATACCAGAAAGCCCCATATCAGGAACAGAAATGAGGCAACTTTTTTCAGTAGTTTTACCATTTTGCTGTTTTAGAAGATTCCTTGTCTGCTGAAAATCAGGAATTGTCCCTGATTTGCCTTTTAAGAGATGTAATATGGAAATTTATTGTCGAACAGTAAGTATTCAGGCAACATAATTTGGTATTATCTTACCTAAGATTTCAATTAAATCAGATTTTTAAATACTCACAAGCCTTTTCAGCGGCTAGCTTTTCAGCATTTTTCTTATTGTAATCTCGACCAATAGCACAATTCTCGCCGTCTATACTAATTTGGATTGTGAATAATTTTGAATTTTCACCCTCATCGTTTGCAATAATTTCAAAACTGATGTCTTTACCGTGGCGTTGGCACCATTCAATTATTTTACTCTTGAAATTGGTTTCAGTGAGTTCAAGAGTGTGAATATCGATATGTGGCTTTATAATTCTTGTTATCAGAAAATTGCGTGTAAAATTATACCCCTTATCCAGATATACAGCCCCAATCATAGCTTCGAAAGTATCGCCAAGTAAGGAGCCTTGTTTATTGTTGGGGCCAATAAGTCTATTGTCGAACTCGATATGTTCATCCAGTCCAAGTCGTTTAGCAAGCTGGTTTAGATTTGCCCGGCTTACTATTTTTGAGCGCATCTCTGTGAGAAATCCCTCATCTTTATAGGGATACATTTTGAAAAGAATCTCAGCTATTACAGAGCCAAGAATTGCATCGCCAAGAAACTCGAGACGTTCATTGCTGTTCTTTGTACCATTTTTAAGTTCAATAGCAACTGAACGATGTCTGAATGCCATGCGATAAAGCCGCAGATTCCCCGGAACAAAACCTAAAAGATTCTCTAAAGACCGTATGTAAACACGATTTGGAGAGAAATAAAGTTTATAAATTCTGGAAAATGGCATTAATGACCGACAATTCTAATGATGCAAAAAAAATATACAGGTTTTAACAGATCCGGAATACGGGATATCAAAATCAGGCTTTGTATTTTTTGAAGATAACCGAAGCATTATGTCCTCCAAAGCCAAATGTATTGCTTAAAGCAGCATTTACTGTACGTTTTTGAGCCTTGTTAAATGTGAAATTTAATCGTGGGTCAAAACCAGGATCATCAGTAAAATGGTTAATCGTTGGGGGAATAATATCATTTTTAACCGCAAGGATAGCAGCAATTGCTTCAACAGCACCTGCAGCACCTAAAAGATGGCCAGTCATTGATTTTGTTGAGCTGATATTCAGCTTGAAAGCATCTTCCTTAAACAGATCAAGAATTGCTTTAACCTCACTTATATCTCCAAGAGGAGTAGAAGTTCCATGAACATTGATATAATCAATATCTGAAGTTGAAATACCAGCATCCCTCATAGCATTGGTCATAACCAGTTTGGCACCAAGGCCTTCCGGATGCGGTGCAGTAATATGATTTGCATCAGCACTCATGCCACCACCAATTAGTTCAGCATAAATTTTAGCACCTCTGGCTTTTGCATGTTCCAGTTCTTCGAGAATGATACTTCCTGCACCTTCACCTGCCACAAAACCATCCCGGTCTTTATCAAACGGACGTGATGCTGTTGAGGGATCATCATTTCGGGTTGAAAGTGCATGCATGGCATTAAAACCGCCCATCCCTGCTTCATTAATAATAGCTTCAGAACCTCCTGAAACAATCACATCAGCCATGTTCAGGCGGATATAGTTAAAGGCATCGATTAAGGCATTTGTTGAGGATGCACAGGCAGAAACTGTTGAAAAATTCGGACCACGCAGGCCGTGGCGAATTGAAATATGACCAGGAGCAATGTCCAGAATCATTTTAGGAATAAAAAATGGATTGAAACGTGGAGTTCCATCACCATGTGCAAAGTTTACAACTTCGTCAGTAAAGGTTTTTAAACCGCCAATTCCAGAACCCCAGATTACACCGATTCGGTTAGTATCAAGATTAGGAAAGTCTAAACCTGCATCTTTAATTGCTTCGTCAGAGGCAGCAATTGCATAATGAACAAAAGGATCGAGTTTACGGGCCTCTTTTTTATCCATATAATCCTCAGGATTGAAGTTTTTGACTTCACAAGCGAATTTTGTACGGAATTTTTCAGGATCGTAATGTGTTATAGGAGCGGCGCCGCTTACCCCATTGATCAAACTGTTCCAGAATTCCGGAAGAGTATTACCGATTGGAGTAAGCGCACCTAGTCCTGTAACAACAACTCTTTTAAGCTCCATTTATAGCTAGGATATCGTAAAATTACTTTACGTTCTTTTCTAAATAAGCGATGGCTTGGCCTACAGTACCGATAGTTTCAGCTTGGTCATCCGGGATGGCCACGTTGAACTCTTTCTCAAACTCCATGATTAATTCCACGGTGTCTAATGAATCGGCACCAAGATCATTGGTGAAAGATGCCTCTGGTGTAACTTCACTTTCGTCTACACCTAATTTTTCAACGATAATTGCTTTAACTCTTGAAGCGATATCAGACATGGTTTTTTGATTTAATTGTTTAATAATTCTGTGCAAAGAAAAATAAATTCTGGCAATTTTCAAACCTTTTTGTTTTTAGCTATTTTAACATAGCGACATTTTAAAGGATAAAGCATGTTACCTTTGTAAAAATATATTGAATATATCCCTTGAACAAAACTACTTTAAAATTTGAACTTGACCTCGATTTTGTGCTGGTAGCCATTACTACACAACTTAAGGACTATATGTTTTGTTTTAAAACTAATAAACAACTCGGAACTAATTTTTGCAAAATCACTGATCTGGAGCTTCCTTTTAATACTGATGAAGAGCCATTTTATTTCAGCAGATATTTTTTTCTGATGCCCGAATCCGAAACAGAATTGTATATACTGGCAAATAAAGGTACGGAAGGTTTTCTGGTGCCCGAAATGAAAAAGGTAGATTTCTTTTTATTAATTCAGAATTATATCCATACAGAGGACCTTAGAGCAATAATTAATGGTTTAAATAAGATTCCTGAGGTACTTGTTGCAGCAGAAGTTGACCCTAAAAAATTGAAATCCAAAGAAAATCTCATATTTTAGCCCTTTGGGATGGTGTATTAAGTACACTTAATTGTCCAAATGATATTTAAATTAAATAAGAACAGATGAAGACGGTTCATAACAGAACTAAAATTGTAGCCACATTAGGCCCTGCTTCTGCAAAGAAGGAAGTATTGCTGAATATGATAAAGGCTGGTGTTGATGTTTGCAGATTGAATTTTTCTCACGGTAAGGCGGAAGATCATCAAAAGGTGATTGACATTATTCGTGATATTAATAAAAAGTATAAAACGAATGTTGGAATTCTTGCTGATTTGCAAGGCCCTAAAATCCGTATCGGTTTAGTTAAAGACGGTGGAATTAACCTGATAAGCGGGCATAAGATTGAGATTACCACCAAAGAACTGATAGGAGATGATAAACAGATTTATATCACTTACCAGAGTTTTCCAAGTGATGTGCGTTCCGGAGAAATTATTCTCCTTGACGATGGAAAGATACAGATGCGGGTTCTGAGCACCAACAATAAAGACTCCGTTCAGTGTGAGGTTGTTTATGGAGGAGTTTTAACTTCCCGTAAAGGTGTAAATCTTCCGAATACTAAGGTTTCTATTCCAAGTTTGACTGAGGAAGATCTCGCAAATCTTGAATTTGCACTCAATAATGATGTGGAATGGATTGGACTATCATTTGTCCGTTCGGCAGATGATATTATTGAATTAAAGCGGATTATTGCCAGAAGTGATAAAACTGCCCGGGTAATAGCCAAGATCGAGAAACCGGAGGCTATTGATAATATTGATGAGATTATTGAAGCAACTGATGGGGTGATGGTAGCCCGTGGTGACCTTGGGGTTGAGATGCCTATGGAGCAGGTTCCATTGTTGCAGAAAATGATCGCCAGAAAATGTCGTGCGGCTTCAAAACCTGTTATTGTGGCTACACAAATGCTTGAAAGTATGATTACCTCACCCCGTCCTACACGAGCTGAGGTGAATGATGTGGCTAACTCTGTACTGGATGGAGCAGATGCTGTGATGTTAAGTGGTGAGACATCGGTTGGTGAATACCCGCTGATTGTTATAGAAACCATGCATAAGATTGTTAGGAATGTGGAGGAAAATGATTATCCATATAACACCACTAAAGTTTTAAATGAAAGTTCATCAACCTATATGGGTGATGCAGTTTGCGGTTCTGCAGTATTTCTCGCTGAAAAGACCCATGCTGTCGGTATTATTTCAATGACTTCATCAGGCTACACTGCATTTGAGATCTCCAGTTACCGCCCAAAAGCAGCAACATTTATCTTTACAAGTAACCGCAAACTTCTGAATACACTCAGTCTTTTATGGGGTGTTCGCGGTTTCTATTATGATAAATTTGATAGCACAGATAAAACCATTCGGGATGTAAATCAGATACTGAAAGCAGAGAAACTGGTCGAATCTGGTAATGTGGTAATCAATACTGCCGCCATTCCGATCGAGAAGAAAGGAAAGACCAATATGATCAAGGTGACTATTGTGGATTAACCGGGGTGCCTGATCAGTTTAATTAGGTTATAACAGCTTAAAATTTCATTAAAAAAGCCGGTAAAAGCCGGCTTTTTTAATGTGTAAATGAGTGTAATAAAAATCTCCTAAAATAGCCTGTTTTTAGAGTTTTCCACATAGTTAAATAGCTTTAAATCATACTATTACTAACAGATTAAGTGTTGGGGTGCAGATACACTAACAATCTGTGGAAAACTCTGCTTCAATATAAATGGCTTCAACTGATAGATTTGATTAAAAACCCCCAAACATTTTTCTTGAGGGTAACTGGCTCAATTACAACATTAAATAATTTTTTTATGGCAAAAGCTTCTTCAAACTCAGCGGCAAAAGGAACAGGAAAAGGTCTTACGTTCCAAAGATATTTCACCAAGCAGGGGGTAAACGTATATGATTTATTCAAATACGAGAAACGTACCTCGGTGATTCGTAACCCTGCGGGGGATGCTGTTTTCGAAATGAAGAATGTAGAAGTGCCCGAAACCTGGAGCCAGGTAGCAACAGACATTTTAGCTCAGAAATATTTCCGTAAGGCTGGAGTGCCACAGCCTGATGGATCAACTTCATCTGAGAACAGCATCAAACAAGTTGCCCATCGTATGGCCCATTGCTGGAGATCATGGGGTGAGCGTTATAATTATTTCGCAAGCAAAGAAGATGCGAATGTCTTTTATGATGAGTTGGTTTACACTATTGTTGGCCAGTTAGCCGCACCAAATTCACCACAGTGGTTCAATACTGGATTGCACAGCTCATATGGAATTACAGGTAAGCCTCAGGGACATTATTTTGTTAATCCTGATACAGATCAATTAGAAAAATCAACCTCAGCTTATGAGCGCCCTCAGCCTCATGCTTGTTTCATCCTTTCAGTAAGTGATGATCTGGTTAATGACGGTGGTATTATGGATCTTTGGGTTAGAGAAGCCAGAATATTTAAATATGGTTCAGGAGTAGGAACTAACTTCTCGGCAATCCGTGGTGAAAGTGAAAAACTTTCTGGCGGTGGTTATTCTTCAGGTCTGATGTCCTTCCTGAAAATTGGTGACCGTGCTGCAGGAGCAATCAAATCAGGTGGAACCACGCGTCGTGCTGCGAAAATGGTTTGTCTGGACCTGGATCATCCTGAAATCGAAGGTTTTGTAAACTGGAAAGTTGAAGAAGAGAAAAAAGTTGCCGCCTTAATTGCTGCGGGTTATTCTTCAGATTATGAAGGTGAAGCTTACCGTACCGTATCCGGACAGAACTCTAACAACTCTGTACGTGTTCCTAATGCCTTTTTCAAAGCCCTTGAAGATGGTGGGAACTGGGATTTAATCGGACGCATCAGCGGTCAGCCGGTAAAATCAATCTCGGCGGAGAAATTATGGCAGGATATTGCTTTTGCAGCATGGGCTTGCGCCGATCCGGGAATACAATACGATACTACAATCAATGAATGGCATACCTGCCCTGAAGGCGGACGTATCAATGCTTCTAATCCATGTTCAGAGTATATGTTCCTGGACAATACAGCTTGTAACCTGGCTTCCATTAACCTTGCACATTTCTTCGATCCTAAAACTTTAGTATTTGACGTAAAAGGTTTTGAACATGCCTGCCGTGTATGGACAGTGGTTCTGGAAATTTCTGTCTTAATGGCACAATTCCCATCTAAAGAGGTTGCTCAGCTATCTTATGATTACCGTACACTTGGTTTGGGATATGCTAACCTTGGCTCCATGCTGATGGTTGCCGGAATTCCATACGATAGTGATAAAGCCCGTGCAATTGGTGGTGCAATTACAGCGATTATGACCGGTACAGCTTACTCTACCTCGGCAGAAATGGCTAAAGAGCTGGGTACATTCAAGAAATTCAATGAAAATAAAAAGCATATGCTAAGGGTTATGCGTAACCATCGCTATGCTGCGTATAATAATGATGCTTACGAAGGACTTGAGATTGCGCCTCCGGGGATCGATCCTAAATTCTGTCCTGATTATTTATTAGCTGCGGCTTGCAATTCTTGGGATAAAGCGGTTGAGCTTGGTGAAAAATATGGTTACCGTAATGCACAAACCACAGTTATAGCACCTACAGGAACAATTGGTTTGGTAATGGATTGTGATACAACCGGTATCGAGCCTGATTTTGCATTGGTTAAGTTCAAAAAATTATCGGGTGGTGGTTATTTCAAGATTATCAATCAGGGTGTTCCTGCTGCATTGCGTAATCAGGGCTATAAGGAGCATGAAATTGAAGCTATTGTAAACTACGCAAAAGGTGCAGCTACCTTAAAGGGTGCTCCCCATATTAACTTCGACAGTCTGGCTGCCAAAGGGTTTACTCAAGATGAATTAGAGAAAATTGACAAATCATTACTTGCAGCTTTTGAAATAGGTTTTGTATTTAATCAGTGGAGCCTTGGTGAAGAGTGTTTAAATCGTTTAGGATTCAAATCTGAGCAATATTCCTCTCCTGATTTTAACCTTTTACGTGCCATTGGTTTTAACCGTCAGCAGATTGCAGAAGCAAATGAATTTATTTGTGGAACGATGACTGTTGAAGGTGCACCATATTTGAAAGAAGAACATTATCCGATTTTTGATTGCGCAAATAAATGTGGTCAGAAAGGTGAACGTTTTATTCATGCTCATGGTCACATTAAAATGATGGCCGCAGCACAGCCTTTCCTTTCAGGTGCGATTTCTAAAACAATCAACCTTCCAAATGAGGCAACAGTTGAGGAAATCAAAGATTGCTATGAATTATCATGGAAACTTGCTTTAAAGGCAAACGCGCTTTATCGCGATGGTTGTAAATTATCTCAGCCATTATCTACCAAATCGGCTGATAGTAAAGAAGATAAGCTGGATACTGTAGAAGAAGTTCTAGGTCAGGCCGCTAATGTCAAGTTAAGTGACCTTACCGCCGATCAAGTATTAGATGCCGCAAGAGCGATCCTTGAGCGTTCAACAGATACTAAGTTCAAGCGTCAGTTATCTTCTGTTGTAGAGCGTAAGAATCTGCCGGGTAAACGTGGTGGTTTCACTCAGAAGGCTGCCGTTGGCGGACAAACCGTATTCGTTCGTACCGGGGAGTATGAAGACGGAACGTTGGGAGAGATTTTTGTGGATATGCACAAGGAAGGTGCAACTTTCCGCTCCCTGATGAACTGTTTCTCTATCGCAGTTTCTGTGGGTCTGCAGTATGGAGTGCCATTGGAAGAGTTTGTTGATAAATTTACCTTCACCCGTTTCGAGCCATCAGGTATGGTTACAGGACACGATAATATCAAGAGTGCAACCTCTATTGTAGATTATATGTTCAGAATGCTGGGTTATGAGTATCTGGGTCGTACGGATCTGGTGCATGTGATCACTGAACAAAAAGGTATTATTGGAAATCCTCAAATGTCTGATAGTGATGTGAACCCTGATGCCTCAAACTCTTTTATTGAAGCATCGGTTACTGTCTCTTCTACTACTTCAAGCATTAAACTAAAGCCTGTTCTGGATATCTCCGGAGGTGGTCAGTCTGATGCTCCTGCCTGTAGCAATTGCGGCCATATCATGGTGAGATCAGGTACTTGTTATAAGTGTCTGAACTGCGGAACGCAGGGGGGATGTAGTTGATTAATTGATAATTGATAATTGATAATTGACAGTTGACAATTGAGAGTTGGCATGCAACAATTAAGAAACCAGAGCCAGTTGTCTTTTTGAGTGATATTTGTGAGCCCTGCCGGAAACGGTGGGGCTTTTTGCTGGGAAGAATTGAGTATTTTAGATATGGATTGGACTTGTAGCAAGTGATATATTACAGGTATTTTCATCATAGTAATTAACATAACAAAGGAAAACTGAAACAACCCAAATGGAAGCCATAAATCCCCAACAGATGTTAAGGGATCCGGAGCAAATCCCCGGCGATAGACTATTTCAAACTATCCTTGACAAAAACAGTTATAATATATTCAGGAAGATCGGCGAATGTTTTATTGAAGCAGGACTTGCTCTTAATTGGAGATATTATAAAGACGGAAAAGCCTGGTTAGGGAAAGTAACTTATAAGAAGAAAACAATTCTTTGGTTGTCCGTTTGGGATGAATTCTTTAAAACAAGTTTCTACTTTACAGAAAAAACCCGTTTAGGGGTTTTAAATTTGGATATAGACAATAAGGTTAAATCTTCCTTCGCTGTAGTAAAACCAATAGGAAAACTCATTCCCCTGGTTCTCGAAATTAAAAATGAGGAGACATTAAAGGAATTAAAAAGTATAATCGATTATAAGAAAAAACTGAAATAAGTACTCATCACGATGAAAGAAACATTGCTCAATGAAATTCGTCAGGCATTAAGGAACAGTTCTGACAGTAAAATGCTTGAATCTTCAAGCCGCTTTTTCAAAAAAGGGGAAGAAGCATTGGTTTATGGCGTAAAAAATGCTGAAGTCAACAAGATAGGGAAGGAATTTTACGGTCGCTTGAAGGGATATTCAAAGCAGGATATTTTTGCCATTTGCGAAGAACTATGGAAATCAAAATACCTTGAGGAAGCGATTATCGCCTGTAAATTTTCAGAATCTCAGCATAAGTTATATGAGCCATCTGATTTTAAAATTTTCGAACATTGGGTGATGGATTATGTCAATAATTGGGCGGATTGTGATACACTATGCAACCATACCATTGGAACATTTGTGATGATGTATCCTGAATACCTCAGTGATTTGAAGAAATGGGCAGGTTTACCAAGTCGCTGGGCCAAAAGAGCGTCTGCTGTAACACTGATTATTCCTGCCCGGAAGGGTAAGTTTCTGAAAGATATTTTTGAAATTGCAGATATTCTCCTTCTGGACAAAGATGATTTAGTACAAAAGGGCTATGGCTGGATGCTGAAGGCAGCTAGCGAAGCTCATCAATTGGAAGTTTTTGATTATGTACTATCAAAAAAGGCAATAATGCCGCGGACAGCATTGCGTTATGCAATTGAAAAAATGCCTGAAGAATTAAAAGCAAAAGCGATGAAAAGATAAGAATTTGCCATTATTCTGTTTTCTGACCATTTATTACCCGGCATACTGAAGATCAAGTTCTTTTCCAAAAAGAATGAGACCCCGCTAGTCTCATTCAAGACAACAATTGGTTATCACCATATTTCGGAAAGATTATTCAAGGATCACTTCCTGTATACTGGTATTGCCAGGCATATCCGCTGCACTGATGATCAGCTTAGTACCTGAAAAATTTGGATTGGCGGCAGTAACCGTGTAAATCCAGTCTACCATATTCTCTGAAGGCATAGCTAATCCTTCTTCGATCGTATTATCTGTACGATCTTTAATAATCAGCTTCACCCATTCTACTTTAAAATCATCGAAAACCCGAATACTAATCTGATCACCAATTTGCCCGGCATAATCAGATACATTATACTTCCTGATTTCTGGCACCCTGAGAAAATCAGAGAGGGCAAGAAGGTATGCAGACTTATAGGGCTTTGCTTTAGCCTGATATACGGCCTTTTTTGCCTCATCGGAAATCACTGTTTTTGCGTAGAGTACTGCCTCGGCAAAAAGCTCCTGTACTTTCAGTTGATGCTCGCTGGCAGGTACAGTTTTCTTCTTTGGTCTTCTGGCAACTATTGTCTTGCCTCCGCGCTGTCTGTAAACTAATTGATCGCCGAAACGACCACTCGAACCCATTACAAGGTCATTGTTTATTAATTCCATGATGTTAAAATTTAAATGAAAAAATCTGTTTCACATTATTATTACCGGTTTGAATGTTTACTCAAACATACGCTTGCTGCCGATTAAATTGTTTATAATCAAAGACTTATTGCCTGTTTTGACCTCTTATGGCAGAAATTGTCAGGTTTTGGCAGGAGATGGCCGTAAGTGGAGTCCAAACTGGGGGTAAGGCAATCAGCAAGAGAGTGTCAGGATAGACGCGACCTAGTTTTTTACCGGCTTGGATTCGATTAGTGTTCGATTAGTGTTCGATTGCAAGCCGATCGAAATAATGCCCTGTTTAAGGGAGGATTAATGTGTGAAAGACATTTGAATCCTAAGTATTTATAAATAATTCCGAGGTAGTAAGCATTAACGAGGAGATCTTTCTGAGGATTGTCAAAGGACTTTTAGTGAAGCCAAAGGCTTTATTATGTATTTTTGTGTACTGTTTGTGGATAAACGATTTGATTCGTTTTGAGAGGTATATATTCGGCAAGTGGTTATTTAGCAATCGAGGGCTATGATGACAGCTTTAACAAAAATTAAGTAAAAATGTCAATATCAAAAGAAGAAGAACTAGTTGGGATGCAAAAGGCAAGTGAGGCTGTTGCTTACGCTTTGAAGGAAATGAGAAACTTTGCCCAGCCCGGTATGACTACAAAACAATTGGACGAATATGGGGCGGCAATATTATCTGACTTTGGGGCAAAATCAGCTCCCTATTTAACATACGGGTTTCCGGGCTGGACCTGTATAAGTGTGAACAATGAGTTTTGTCATGGTATCCCGTCTGATAAAAGTATATTGAAAGAGGGCGATTTGATAAATATTGATGTTTCCGCCGAACTCAACGGTTTTTGGTCTGATAACGGCGGCTCATTTGTTATTGGTGATGATGTCAACAAACACCAAAAATTAATAGATGCGTCAAAGAAGATTTTACATAAAGCAATATTCAATATAAAAGGCGGGGTTCGAATTTCAGATATCGGGCATTTGATGGAAATGGAAGCCAAAAAATATGGATACAAAGTAATAAAAAATCTTACGGGCCATGGAATAGGGAGGAGTCTCCATGAAGAGCCAAGTGCAATAGCAAATTACAGAGACCGTTTTAATCAGGCTCGATTTAGAAAGAATTCTGTTGTTGCTATAGAGACATTTATATCAACAACATCAACATTTGCTGAGACTCTGAAGGACGGCTGGACAATGGTTGGAAATAGAGGAGGTTTTATGGCTCAACATGAACATACCATTGTTGTTACTGATGGAAAACCAATGATACTGACTGAGATGAATGAAATTTGGAATTGATAAGATTCACATACGAATACCGGACGGCACTTAAATACTGGCTCGATATAAATGGTTAATGACTGTTCAAACTCTGGAAAAGGTATGAGTAGGGAGCTGAT
The DNA here is from genome assembly GCA_964529165.1 of uncultured Sphingobacterium sp. Taxonomy (GTDB): domain Bacteria; phylum Bacteroidota; class Bacteroidia; order Sphingobacteriales; family Sphingobacteriaceae; genus Daejeonella. The sequence continues at coordinate 1,879 of CAZGWG010000019.1, read as the reverse complement.
GGGGAATAGGAAATAGGGAATAGGTGTCTTGTAAAATTTTAATTCTCGGTTCTTCTCTATAGCTCAAAGCTGATACCTCGTAATTGATTGAAATAGTAGTGCATCTATCGAACTCGTTAATTAGGTAACAAAAGATGACATATTTCAAATTAAGTTTCCGAAGCTCATTATTCATTTTTGTTTTGACAAGGAGCTTCAATGTTTTACAGGCGCAGGTGCCTGTTCATGAAGAACCCAGGCATTTACCTGTTTTTCAGAATAAAGAAATACGTATCCTGAATGTCCTCGTACCTCCTGGCGATACCTCCCAATATCATATTCATCGTACACCATCATTTTTTATCAGGTTTTCAAATACAATTACCGGTTCGCAGGTGCAAGGATAACTACCAATAACGGGTAAATCTAAAGCAGGAGAAATTCGATTTGAAAATCTGGCACCCCCAAATAATCGTGTTCACCGGGTGTGGAACGCTGACAATGACACCTTTCATGTAATGGATGTGGAGTTACTTATGAAAAAGGCGGTTTTTAAACAAAAGTCATTGGAATGGCCAAACCTTAAATTAGAAATTGATACGAATTGGGTAAGGGCTTACCGGCTTAGTCTTACAGAGGGCGTTGAGTTTAAATCAAAAAATAAAAAACACTCGCTAGTTTTTATATCTCTCAGTGCCGCCCAAATTGAAGCCAGGGAAAATGGAAAAACCAGTATTCAGACGCTCGGATCCGGAAGTTTTTTTGTGATTAATAGGCGACAATTCTTTTCTATTAAGAATTTAAGTGGAAATACTACTCAGTTTATATTACTTGAATTGCCCAATAGATCATAAATATTTTTTAAGGGCCTAAACTTAATTCTCTTATTGTCAGATAATTGTTAGTTTTAGTTTCTCGTCAAATCTTTTGATATATATTAAGTTTTTATATTTTAAATTTATGTTATGAAAACACTACTCTTAATACTCGCAATGTTTATTACAGCACCACCTTCAATTTATACATTCAAGGTTCAGAATATTGATGGCAGGACCCTAGACCTGAAAAAATATAAAGGTAAGAAAGTCTTAATAGTAAATACAGCATCAAAATGCGGCTATACAAAACAATATGCTGATTTGCAGAAACTTGCAGATACCTATAAAGATAAACTTGTGGTAATTGGTTTTCCTGCAAACAACTTTGGTGGCCAGGAGCCAGGTGAAAATTTAAATATTAAGGAGTTTTGTCAAAAGAATTTTGGGGTTACTTTTCCATTAGCAGAAAAAAGTAGTGTAAAGGGCGACGACATTAGTCCGCTTTTCAAACATCTTACTACTACTGCAAATCCTGATTTTACCGGTGATATTAAATGGAACTTTGAAAAATTCCTTATCGATGAAAATGGAAATCTGATTCATCGTTTTCGTTCTGCGGTTACACCTATGTCACCTGAAATTACTAAATATTTATAATCTTGTGAAGAAACTATTATTGGTACTTTTTGTGGCATTTGCGCTTTCAGAAGTACATGCAACAATTCCAAAGACTAATGATGAAGATCAGTTAAAAAGTCTGGTAGACAGCTTTTCAATTGCCATCGTGAAAAAAGATAAAGCCTGGATTATTTCCAATCTGAGCGAAACCTGTAAGATGTATGAACCTACAGGGAATACGCTTGACAGAGCAAGTATTGTTTATACTTTTACGGAAGGCGTTTATGACATCAGTAAGTCTGCTGCTTTGAATAAGGCATTTAAAATTGATGGTGCAGTTGCCGGTGGTTCTGCTGATTTTGATGTTGAAGGTATTGGGAATATAAATGGAAATCGTGTAGATATTGCAGGGTCCTACAGATTTAATATGAAATTTACTAAATCTGATATTGGGTGGAAAATTT
>CAZGWG010000018.1:0-32317 GCA_964529165.1 uncultured Sphingobacterium sp. | reverse complement strand
GCTACCACTTAAAACATGAGGGTTGTTGCCTCTTAAGACAATCGTCCGTAGACGATATAAGAGTGACCAGTAATCCAACCAATATCTGCAGTACAGAAATGAACTTCACCAGGCTGATACTGGAATACGGTTCTGAAGGTATATCCGGTATAAACCATATAACCACCACAGGTATGTACAACCCCTTTAGGTTTACCAGTAGAACCTGAAGTATATAATATAAACAGGGGATCTTCAGCATCCATCGGTTCTGCCGGACATGGAGGATTACCCTGGGTTTCTACTTTTTTGATTTCATCCTCCCACCATACATCACGACCTTTAATCATAGAAATAGGTGTGCGGGTACGGGTTAAAACAATTATTCTCTCAACGGATGTACATTGTACAATTGCATCATCGATAATATTTTTAAGCGGAATATCTTTATTTCCTCTGAAACCTCCATCTGCAGTAATGACCAGATTACACTGCGCATCATTGATACGATCGGCAATAGACTGCGCAGAAAAACCTCCGAATACGACGGAGTGAATTGCCCCAATCCTTGCACAAGCTAAAACAGCAATTGCAAGTTCAGGGACCATCGGCATATAAATACAGATACGGTCGCCTTTTTTCGCACCATTATTCTTTAATGCATTGGCAAACTGAACAACTTTAAAGTGTAGTTCTTTGTAGGTAAATGATCTGTAATGTTCTTCCGGATCATTGGGTTCCCAAAGCATGGCTATTTTATCTGCATTCTCTTCAAGATGACGATCCAGGCAATTCTCAGTTATGTTTAACTTCCCGCCACTAAACCATTTTACATTAGGTTCTGTAAAGTTCCAATCCAGAACTCTGTCCCATTTTTTTTGCCAGTAAAAAGTTTCGGCTACCTCAGCCCAGAAATTTTCCGGCTCTGCTACACTGTAGTCATAAACGCGTTTGTAATCGTCAAAGGAATTAATACGAAGATTCATTTTTTTATTCTTGTTCGGTAAATTAAATATCAGAGTACAATTATATCATATTCAGACCTGTTAGCCTAATCTGGAAGCAAAAAAATTACATAAATGCAGGAAGCCGGGATGCTTTTAAAAGGAAAGTCTAAATTTATTGATAAAGTATTGCGTATCTGATTTTTTCTCCCGATATTTGCAAACTCTTTAAAGATTTGAATTTAAATAATAGATACACTTAATAGTCATGTCGAGAATTTGTGATTTAACAGGAAAAATGGCGATGAACGGTTTCAACGTTTCTAACTCAAACGTAAAAACCAAACGTAAATTTTATCCTAACCTGCATGTAAAAAAGTTTTACATTCCAGAAGAAGACAGATGGATCACGTTGAAAGTTTCTACTTCAGCGATCAAAACCATCAGTAAAAATGGCATCACTGCTGTAATTAACAAATTCCTTAAAAAAGGATATATATAGTAGTTATAAGTATTATTTATACGTTAAAGGGCATATCGCTAAAAAACTTATAAATAATAACCTACAACTTCCAACATAAAAAATAATACAATGGCTAAGAAAGGCAACAGAGTTCAGGTTATTTTAGAATGTACCGAGCATAAAGAAAGTGGCATGGCTGGAATGTCTCGTTACGTAACAACCAAGAATAAAAAGAATACTACAGAGCGTTTAGAATTGAAGAAATTCAATCCGGTTCTGAGAAAAGTGACTGTTCATAAAGAAATTAAATAATATTTTTATTGTTCCCTCAGGGATTAGTATCTCTGAAAAGCTTTAAAATAAAATAACATACAGAAATGGCAAAGAAAGTAGTTGCAACCCTGAAGACAGGTGCTGGTAAAGAATATTCAAAAGTAATCACAATGAATAAGTCGCCAAAAACCGGTGCTTACTCATTCAAAGAGATCATTGTCCACAACGATCATGTTAAGGACGCTATTGCCGGAATTAATACCAATAAATAGTTTCAGCAGAGAAATTAATAAGAGCCGCCCGCGTATAATCGTCGGGTGGCTTTTTTCATTATTATAATTGTTATCCGCCCCCGCAGATTTCTTAAATTTGGCCACATGGGATTATTTGATTTTTTCAAGAAGAAAGAAAGCAACATACAGGAACAGGTAGAACTGGATAAGAGCTTAGAAAAGACCAAGGAAGGTCTGTTTTCGAAGATCACTAAGGCTGTTGTTGGAAAATCGACCGTTGATGATGATGTGCTGGATGAACTTGAAGAAATTCTGGTTAACTCGGATGTAGGTGTACAAACGACTTTAAAGATCATTGATCGTATTCAGGCTCGTGTGGCACGTGATAAATATGTCAATACTTCCGAACTGAATGAGCTTCTGCGTTCTGAAATTCAAAGTTTGTTATCAGAAAATAACAGTAATGATTTCAGAAACTTTGAATATGGTGATCATAAACCCTATGTCATTATGGTGGTGGGGGTAAATGGTGTTGGCAAGACAACTACCATTGGTAAACTGGCTCATAAATTAAAATTAGCCGGGAACAAAGTGGTTTTAGGTGCGGCAGATACATTCAGAGCCGCGGCAGTAGATCAGTTAAAGCTTTGGGCAGAGCGGGTAAATGTACGTATCGTTGCTCAGCCCATGGGTTCAGACCCAGCATCAGTAGCGTTTGACACCCTGCAATCAGCAGTTGCTAATGGCGATGATGTTGCTATTATTGATACTGCAGGCCGTCTGCATAATAAAATTGCTTTGATGAACGAGCTAACCAAGATCAAGCAGGTGATGCAGAAAATTGTACCAGGTGCTCCACATGAGATACTTCTTGTACTTGATGCCTCCACCGGTCAAAATGCAATTGAACAATGCAAGCAATTTACCCAGGCAACTGAAGTTAATGCATTGGCACTAACCAAATTAGACGGAACCGCAAAAGGCGGTGTCGTGATCGGAATATCTGATCAGTTTAAAATTCCGGTGAAATACATCGGTGTGGGTGAAGGAATAGATCATCTGCAATTATTTAATAAGAAAGAGTTTGTCGACTCCCTTTTTAAATAATCTGATAAGCAAATAATGAAGACTAAAATCAGCACTAAACCAGCCCCGGTAAAACCGAGGGTCAATGTTATAACACTGGGTTGTTCAAAAAATATTCATGATTCTGAAGTCCTGATGGGCCAGCTAAGGGGTAACCAGATGGATGTTGTTCATGAAGCAGATACACTGCAGCAGAATGACATCATTGTAATCAATACCTGTGGCTTTATTGACAATGCAAAACAGGAATCGATAGATACTATCCTGCAGTACAGCGAGTTAAAAGACCAGGGCAAAATTGCCAAGCTGATCGTAACAGGATGTCTTTCTGAACGTTATAAGCCGGAACTTGAAGCTGAAATCAAAAACGTAGATTCTTATTTCGGAACAAATGATCTTCAAAAACTTTTAAGTTCGGTAGGTGCAGATTACAAGCATGAGCTTTTAGGAGAGCGCCTGCTGACTACTCCATCTCATTTTGCCTACTTTAAAATAGCCGAAGGCTGCAACAGACCCTGCTCCTTCTGCGCAATTCCCTTAATGAGGGGAAAACATGTTTCCAAACCAATTGAAGATCTGGTTAAAGAAGCCAGGTTTCTTGCCAAAAATGGCACTAAAGAACTGATATTAATTGCACAGGATCTAACCTATTATGGGCTTGACCTTTATAGCAAGCGAAATCTTGCCGACCTGCTCCGCAATCTTTCGGATGTTGATGGAATAGAATGGATCAGACTTCAATATGCTTATCCATCGGGTTTTCCCATGGATATATTGGATGTTATGAACGAGCGCTCCAATATTTGCAATTACCTGGATATGCCACTTCAGCATATCAGTGATTCGATGCTAAGTTCAATGCGCCGTGGAATTACCAGACAAAAAACAATAGATCTTGTTAACTCCATAAGGGATAAAGTGCCTGATATCGCACTGCGTACGACGCTGATTTGCGGATATCCCGGAGAAACAGAAAAGGATTTTGATGAAATGAGAGATTGGGTTACTGAAACCCGTTTCGACCGATTAGGATGCTTCACGTATTCGCACGAAGAAAAAACGCATGCCTACGAACTCATTGATGATGTTCTGGAGGAAGTAAAACAGGAGCGTGTGGAAACAATCATGGGAATCCAGCAGGAAATTTCATTCGATATCAATCAGGATAAAGTTGGCCGTACCTTTAAAGTGCTGATCGATAAAAAAGAAGGCAATTATTTAACCGGAAGAACTGAATATGATTCGCCGGAAGTAGATAATGAGGTATTAATCGATACCAGAATCAGCTATGCCAGCCCGGGAAGCTTTGTGCAGGTAAAGATTGATCGTGCTGAGGATTTCGATCTATATGGTCAGATTGTCAAAATTTAGATGGGAAGGGATGAATTAATTAATTTCCCCTAATTTCGTTTCTGATGAAGGCAACTTATATTGATTACAGTGAAACCCGGAGTTTTTCAGAAGGACTGATTCGCTATCTAAACAATGAAGAGGGATTAAATTCCTTCCGATCATATAGCCCCAATCTCCAGGGTTTCAATGAATTATTAGCCTCAAAAAAGAATACTTCAAACAGAGAAGTCCTGGTTGAAGTATTGAGAGAGCAATATTCTAAATTACCCAATCCATGTCATGAGCAGGTGAGTACAAACATCAGTCTGCTACTTCAGAAAGACACTTTTACTGTTTGCACAGGCCATCAGCTCAATATTTTTACCGGCCCTTTATACTTCATTTTTAAGATTGTAACTGCCATCAATCTGGCAAAGGAATTAAAATCAAGTTTTCCGGATAAAAACTTCGTACCTGTATACTGGATGGCTACAGAAGATCATGATTTTGCTGAAATTAATCATACCTATATTTCAGGAAAAAAAATAAGCTGGGATCTGGAAGCTGCAGGTGCTACCGGCAGACTAAGTACAAAGGGAATAGAAAAAGCGGTCCAGGAATACCGGGCAATCCTGGGTGTTTCAGAAAATGCAGAAGAACTGAGTAAGCTGATTACAGCTGCCTATACGGGCACTAAAAAGCTTGCTGATGCCAGCAGGCAATTGGTCAATGCACTTTTTGAAGAATACGGGCTAGTTATTCTGGATGCAGATGACAGAAGACTAAAAAAGGAATTTTCGGAAATAATTGCAGAAGATATTACGGAACAGTATAGCTTCAGAAGCATCAGTGATACCAATAAAAAATTGGCTGAAAAGGGTATTGAAGCTCAGGTAAATCCAAGAGAAATTAATTTCTTCTATCTGATGGATGGTTTAAGGGAACGGATTGTATTTGAAAACGGGCTTTACCGGATATTGAATACGGAAATCAGTTTCAATAAAGAAGATCTCTTAAAAGAAATAAAAGATTATCCAGAGCGCTTTAGTCCGAATGTTGTGATGCGTCCCCTTTATGAAGAAGTCATTCTTCCTAACCTGGCCTATATTGGTGGCGGCGCAGAAATTATTTATTGGCTGCAATTGAAGCAGAATTTTGATCATTACGGAGTTGATTTCCCAATTCTGCTACTTCGAAACTCAGCCATATTTGCTTCTCTTAATCTCGAAGCAAAACTAAACCGGTTAGACCTTAGCCTAAAAGATATTTTTAAAAACACGGAAGAACTGAAAAAGGATTGGGTATTCAGCCATACGGAGCATAGCCTTAATTTGCATGATGAATGGCAGGAATTGAGTAGTATCTTTGAAAAGATAAAATTGCGTACCTACAAGATTGCTCCGAGTCTGGGTCCAAGTTCGGAAGCCGTGAAGTCAAGATTACACCGGGCTGTTAAAAACCTGGAAGCCAAACTGGTTAAAGCTGAAAAAAGGAATTTTGAGGATGCTCTTTCCCAGATTGATGTAATCAAGTCAAAACTTTTTCCAAATGGAGGTCTGCAGGAACGATCTGAAAATTTCGGTTCATTCTATGTTAAGTATGGCAAGGGTTTTATTAAAGCCCTGATTGAGAACTTCAAACCGCTAGATCTGAAATTTACGATATTAGAAGAGTAGAGACATGACCTATCATACTTTTGCCGAAGATAAGCTGCGGGAATTTACCAGGTCCGTTTTTATAAAAATGGGATGCTCTGCCGAAGATGCAGATCTAGCAGCGGATGTACTCATTAAAGCAGATCTTCGGGGTATTGACTCACACGGTGTAGCCAGGCTAACCGGCTATGTTCGTTTGTGGGAGAAAGCCAGAATCAACCCCACACCGGATATTAAAATAGTTCATGAGACTCCAAGCACCGCCACAATTGATGGTGATGCCGGTCTGGGCTTGGTGGTGGCACCCTTTGCGATGAAAGTGGCTATTGAGAAAGCAGAAAAATTCGGATCAGGCTGGGTATCTGTAAAGAATTCCAATCACTTTGGAATTGCAGCCTATCATACCATGATGGCTGTTGAGAAAGATATGATTGGTTTTGCGATGACCAATGCAAGCCCATTGGTTGCACCAACCTTTGCAAATGAACGAATGCTGGGAACTAACCCGATGTGTTATGCTTTTCCTGCCGGGAAGTACCCTCCTGTAATTGTCGATATGGCAACTTCTTCCGCAGCCAATGGTAAACTTGAGATTGCCCAGCGCACCGGAAAAGCAGTGCCTGAAGGATGGATCCAGGATGCAAACGGACAGCCATCAACAGATCCTCATGAATTAAAAAAGGGTGGTTCTCTATTACCGTTAGGAAGTGACAGGGAGCATGGCAGTCATAAAGGTTTTGGACTAAGTGCAACGGTAGATATTTTATCAGCGGTACTCTCAGGTGCCAATTACGGTCCATGGGCACCACCTTTTGTCGCATTTATGGAACCCTCCGAAAATCCTGTTGGCCAGGGTCTGGGGCATTTTTTAGGAGCTATGCGGGTTGATGGATTCAGACCAGTTGATGAATTTAAAACTCATCTTGATAATTGGATAGAACGCTTCAGTTCAGCGAAACCTATCAGTAAAGACCAGAAAGTAATTATTCCGGGTGAACCTGAACTCATTGCAGAAAAAGAAAGGCTCAGCAAGGGCATTCCACTTATTGATGAGGTATGCAAGGATCTGAACGGTCTTGCAGACAAATTGGGGATTAGCAGACTAAGCTGATCTGATCCCTGGGCTTTATTTTCAAGCCAGCAAATCATTAAAATATGTTAAACATCAAGGGATGTATGGTTAAAAAGTTCATTTAATCTATATTCGCATATATGATTCCATTCACGATGAAAGTTTACCGTCCATTACTTATTGCCGTGCTATTTTTTTTGCAGGCCGGTCAACTGCTTGCTCAGGACACAATAAGCTTAAATACTATTGTAGACCGATCCCAAAAACTGATTGAGGAATATCCTTCAGAAAAAGTTTATCTGCATTTCGATAAACCCTATTATGCTCTGGGAGATACCATCTGGTTTAAAGGTTATGTTGCCACCGGACAAGATTTGCCCTCTGACCTGAGTAAGGTTTTATATGTAGATGTCATCTCTGAGAGCGACAGCCTTATCAGATCGATGAAACTGCCTGTGGTCAACACTTCAGCCTATGGAAGTCTCACACTTGATCCATCGATTTACAAATCAGGGAATTACAGAATCAGGGCCTATACCTATTGGATGTTAAATTTCAGTGAGGAATATTTCTTTACTAAAAATGTCAAAGTTGGAAATGCAATTAACCGGAATATCATTACTCATGTTTCGCTCAATGGCCAGAATCCTGACAGTTCACCGGTCATTACTGCAAAAATAGCCTATAAAGACCCTGATGGAAATCCATTTGCAAATAAGAGAATAAGTTGGAATCTGATTTCAAAATTTGAAACCCTTGCGAGGGGAAGAGAAACAACGAATGCCGAGGGTATCGTTACTTTAAAATTAAGTGCCAATCAGAAAGCGGCACTGGATACGGGAGTCCTTGTAACCGTTCTGGAAGCAGAAACCGGCAAGATGATTACTTCTCAATTTCCCCTTAAAAATTCATTTTCCGGAGCCGATATTCAGTTTTTTCCGGAAGGGGGAGATTTAATCGAAAATGTAAGCAGCAAGGTAGCTTTCAAAGCCATTCAGGAAAAAGGACTTGGACTTAATGTTAAAGGAGAGATTGTTGATAATACAGGAAAGGTAGTCAGCAGCATACAGTCTCAGCATCAGGGAATGGGTGTCTTTACGCTATTACCTGAAAGCGGGAGAAGCTATAAAGCCAACCTGACTTTTTCAAACGGAATAAAGAAAACCGTAGCTCTGCCAGAGGTAAAAAAGACTGGTATTTCCATATCTGTTATCAACACAACCCCTTCAAATATCATATTACAGCTTTCAAGTAATCAGGCCTTCTTTAATCAAAACCATGATAAGAATTTCTATCTGGTAGCCAGAAGTAAAGGCGTAATCTGCTTTGCTGCTCAGACCAATTTAGCGACTATAAACATTGGGGCTTCTTTACCGAAAAACAAATTCCCTACCGGGATTGTACAGATTACCCTTTTCACAAATAAAGGTGAGCCATTAACTGAGCGGCTTGTATTTGTTTATCATACAGGAGTTTCGAGTCTAACCGTAAACACCGACAAAAAGGTTTATGGCTCAAGGCAAGCGGTAAAAATGAATATCAATGCAAAGACAAAAAATGTTCCTGTAGAAGGGAATTATTCACTATCTGTTATCAATGAATCCAAAGTACCACACTCCGACGATGAAGAAACTACCATTTTGAGTTCTTTTCTTTTATCCTCAGAGCTAAAAGGGTATATAGAAAAGCCGAATTACTATTTCAACCAGATGAATGACAAAAAACTGGCTGATCTGGATGTGCTGATGCTTACTCAGGGATACCGGAAATTCTCTTATGAAGATATCATCAAAGGCCGGGAACCGGTAATTAGTGTCCTTCCTGAGCAGGGAATTGAGTTTTCAGGAACCTTAAGAACCTCCAATGGAATGCCTGTTTCAAAAGGCAGTCTGAAACTGGTAGTACCGGAGAGCAGGTTTTATGCAGAAACCACCACAAATCTTAAGGGTGAATTCAAATTTGAAAAAGTAATGATTACTGACTCAGCAGAAGCAACCATCAGTGCAAGAAGTTCAACTGCTGCCAGGAATATGATGATTATGCTGGATGGGACCGCTTTCCCGACAACCGGAAAAAATGTCAATGCGCCTGAAACAGAACTAAATATTGATAGTGTACTGGCAACTTACCTCGACAATAGCAAAAGACAATATTTTCTGGCAACCCAGATGCTTCAGGAAGTTGTTGTAAAGGCTGCTCCTATAAAAAAAGCAAGCCACATGGACCATCCTGCTCTTTCGGGCCTGGGTACTCAGCCAGACCATCTGATAGATGGCGAACGATTTAAAGGCTGTACAATTTTACTTACCTGTCTGCAAACTGCGGCAACCGGCCTTACCTTTAACGATAACAATTTTTACGTAACCCGGGTATATAATTCGGGGCTCAGGGTTCCGGTTCAGATTTTCTTCAATGGGATGCCGGTTGATGCCAACTATCTGAACAACATTAATCCGGCCGATGTCGACAATATTGAGATATTCCTGAAGGATGAACTCGGTATGGTGAACCGTATGTACAATAGTAATGGTGTATTGGTGATTAACTCCAAAGCTACACCCAAAGGAACACCTGTAAGTGCTGAAGACCTGAAGAAATTATTCCCACAAAATAACGTGCTGACCTTTAACCCTCATGGATACATTAAAAAGAGAGAATTCTATTCCCCAAAATATCTGAGTCCTGAAAGCCGAACCACCGGATCCGACCTTCGGAGTACGGTTTACTGGAACCCCAGAATCTTTACAGACAAGGCCGGAAATATGGAGGTTGAGTTTTATAACGGAGATAATAAGGGTACTTACAAAGCTATCGTAGAAGGTACAGATATTGATGGTAACCTATCCAGATTTATTTACCGGTATAAGGTTGAGTAAGTATTTGGTTTAGAGAATATATTTCAAGGACTTTCCCGGCTGTCAGGACAGGTTGAATGAAGCAAAAATCTCTTCTGCAAAAGGAACCTCGAGCTTCTGATCCGGAGAAACGAATATGAATAAAAAGGGCCCCTGCAATTGATTGCAGGGGCCCTTTTTTGAAAGGTTTTTAATTATTAATGAATCCCACCCAGCAAACGGCTCCAGCGTATCTTATCAAAGAATGTACCTTTGGTATTCCAGCTCATCCAAACGAATAAAGCCTTGCCGACAATATGATCATCAGGGACAAATCCCCAATAGCGTGAATCCAGAGAGTTATCCCGGTTATCACCCATCATCCAGTAGTAATTCATTTTAAAGGTATAACTATCCGTCTTTTTCCCATTAATCAGAATATCATTTCCAACTTTTTCAATAGTGTTTCCTTCATAAACTGAAATTGCACGTTCGTAAATTGAATAATTGCTGCTATCCAGTTTCACTGTCCAGCCTTCTTTTGGTACGATAAGAGGTCCGAAATTATCAGCATTCCATTTAATGGAAGGGTTATGCGGGAATATCTGGGAATCAAATTCATTCAATGGCCTGATATAAGGCTTCACACTCTTTACATTGGACCATCCTTTGATAATTTCAGCATCTGCGGCAGTCATATTAAAAATATATTCATCTCCAGATGAGCGCTGGGCTTCAATGTTCAGATCATCAATGGCCTGCGGATTAAAATCAGTGCCATCAGATTTTACATAATAATATTTCTCGCCAAATACCGGAACTTCAGCAGGCTTATTATTCAGAAATACTCTGGCATCTTTTATTTGTATGGTATCACCACCTATTGCCAGACAGCGTTTGATGTAATTCTCTCGTTTATCTACAGGGCGGGAGAGCGGTGCATCTGCATCCATAGGAAAGTTAAAAACGACAACATCATTTCTTTTTACTTCTCCAAGTCCCGGCAAGCGACGATAATCCCATTTAATTCCTTCCCAATAAGCTTTGGTTCCGGTTATTGGCATTGTATGATGTGCGAAAGGAAAGGACACCGGTGTCATTGGCATCCTTGCTCCATAATTCACCTTACTCACGAAAAGATAATCGCCGACGAGAAGCGTTTTCTCCATTGATCCTGTTGGGATGACATAGGCCTCTATAAAAAGTCCCCTGATCAGAGTAGCAGCTACAACCGCAAAAAGAATAGCATCAAACCATTCTCTGCTGGCACTTTTTTTAGCTCTTACCCTCTTGTCTTTCGATTTACCCTTATTCGTTAAACTCATGTGCTTTAGAAATCAAATTAAATGCTAAAATCAAACATATCTGTGATATTAAAAAATCCGGACTTATCTTTAAGCCATTCTGCAGCTACTACAGCACCGAGTGCAAATCCGGCACGGCTATGAGCCTTATGCTTAAATTCAATATCATCAACCTCCGAACTGTAAATCACAGTATGAGTTCCGGGCACATCCTCAATACGATGTGATTCGATCAGTAACTGATCTGGCTTGGGAACTAACTCCTCTCCCGAACCTATCAACTCATTCACCCATTCATTCTTTCGGCCCAGTTCAGAAATAATGCCTTCTGCAATGGTCATTGCAGTTCCGCTAGGTGAATCCAATTTCTCAGTATGATGAATTTCTTCAACCTGAACTTCATATTGCGGATACCTGTTCATGATCTTAGCAAGCACCTTATTCACAAAGAAGAATACATTGACTCCGATACTGAAGTTAGAAGCATATAAGAGGGTATTGTTACTCTCTTCGCACGTATTCTTTACTTCCTGCAGACGGCCATACCACCCTGTGGTTCCCACTACAACCGGAACATGTGCCGCAAAGCAAATATCGATATTACTCAGGGCAGAATCAGGTGTACTAAAATCTATGGCCACATCTGCCTTCTCTAAATTGGGAATGTTCAGGTCCTCCAAATTATCAACATTGACTTTCAGAACAACTTCATGGCCTCTTTCAATTGCGAATTGTTCAATGATACGGCCCATTTTACCATATCCCAGAATAGCTATCTTCATTTATTTTAAATTATATATTTTTATTTATGCTCACAAACTCAGCTTCAATTTTAGTCCCACAGCAGGAGAAAAAGCAGAAGCATTAACCGGTATCTGACCTACCGAAGGCTGTACTTTCAATGACAATTCATCAGAAATATCGAACCTGAAGAATTTTGCGTCAACATAGGCATCAATAATGGTAATCGCATAAAACCCGAGTCCGGCAAGAATAGAAAGGTCACGATCTCTTCTGTAAGCATCCTTAATCTGAATAATTCCCTCATTGGTATATCCTGCATAGAGAGGGTTTTGTGTACTTTCCGGATTCAGTTCACGAAATTGAGCTTCCTTCAGAAAGATCTTATAATAACGCTGATTGAACTCAAAAACAAGGCCAATTCCCACAAAACCTCCATAAACCAATGGCACTTTCCACCAGCGCTTATTGTATATCTGTCCTAGACCTGGCAGCATCAGCGACTTCATTGCCGCACGGCGTGGCATAGCTTCAATAGCAAGACGGGCTGAATCTTTGAGGGCCGGGGTTTTTCCTACTACTTTACTACTATCTGATTTAGAAGATTTTTTATCTTTTACCTGAGAAAAAGCATCCCATTGCGTTAAAAAACACACAAAGATGACCCCTAATAGGATTTTCGATTTCATTACCAGTCTAACATTTCGAGAATTCGGTTCAGATCATCATCAGACATGAAGCCAATTTCAATAGTGCCTTTCCCTTTTTCACCCAGTTTTAGTTTTACGTTAGTACTAAACTTAGAGGCAAGGTCATCCTGAATCTTCATGTATTGAAATGAAATTCCGGCTGTTTTTGCAGGTTTCTTAACCTTTTCGAAACTTTGTACCTGACGAACTAATTCCTCTACTTTACGAACTGATAGTCCGCGATTAATTATCTCCTGAAAAAGATAAAGTTGTTTGTCTACATCTTCCACCGAAATCAATGCACGGGCATGTCCCATCGAAATTTCTTTATCACGGATCGCTGCCTGGATTGCAGGGGGAAGTTTTAATAAACGCAGGTAATTGGTAACTGTAGAACGGTTCTTGCTTACGCGTTCACCGAGTTGCTCCTGCTTTAGATTACATTCATCAATCATGCGCTGAAAGCTCAATGCCACCTCTATTGCATTCAGATTTTCACGCTGAATATTTTCAATCAAGGCCATTTCCAGCATTTGCTGATCATTGGCAGTACGAACATACGCCGGAATCTCGGTCAAACCTGCCAGTTTAGAAGCACGCAATCGACGCTCTCCTGAAATAAGCTGATAAGAATTCTGGCCGGATTGTCTGACAGTAATCGGCTGGATCAGGCCTTGCAACTTGATTGAATCTGCAAGTTCCTGCAAAGCTTCAGGATCAAAATCAGTACGGGGCTGAAAAGGATTCACCTGAACCTGACTGATCTTTACGGAGCTGATGGAGCCCAGCGAAGAACTTTCGTTACTTACCTGCTGTTTTTCACTTTCCGGTAAATCCGAATCATCCAAAAGAGCTCTTAATCCCCTTCCTAATCCTGTTTTCTTTTGGTAGATCATATTATACTAAAGCTTGTTTTAAAGCCTCCTCATTTGAAACCAGCCCGTTTTTACGGATGATCTCACGGGCTAAATTGAGGTAATTGATTGCACCTTTACAATTTGCATCGTGCATAATCACTGAGATACCATAACTCGGAGCTTCACTCAAGCGGGTATTCCGCTGGATTATTGTATCAAAAACCAGTTCCTGGAAATGAGTCTTTACTTCTTCAACAACCTGATTAGATAATCGAAGTCTGACATCATACATTGTAAGCAATATTCCCTCTATCTGAAGATTTGGATTTAAACGACTCTGAACAATCTTTATCGTGTTCAGCAATTTACCAAGTCCTTCGAGTGCAAAGTACTCACACTGTACCGGAATAATTACCGAATCAGCAGCAGTCAGGGCGTTGATCGTAATCAGGCCCAAAGAAGGAGAACAGTCAATAATAATGAAATCATAATTTTCACGGATCTTATCCAGAACCGCTTTCATTTTATATTCCCTGTTTGTTAAATTAATCATCTCAATCTCAGCACCTACCAGATCAATGTGAGCGGGTAAAAGATCAAGATTCGGAGTGTCAGTATTTTGAATAGCCTCTAAAGGATCTATCTCGTTAATTATGCACTCGTAAATACTTGCCTTAATTGTACGTGGGTCAAAACCTATTCCTGAAGTTGAATTTGCCTGCGGATCTGCATCGACTAAAAGAGTACGGTATTCAAGTACAGCTAAACTCGCCGCAAGATTTATAGCCGAAGTAGTTTTTCCAACGCCTCCTTTTTGGTTTGCTAACGCGATAATTTTGCTCATTTTAAAAAAATAATTACAAATACATGATATTAAATAGGCTGACCAATATAATCTAAGCAGTACAAAACACTACTTTTGATTCATTCTATGAAGACTTTTTAATAATTTCTAAGATACAAACTTAAAACTAATTACACCGCGGGGCGATTTTCGTTTTGCACATCTTATCAACAAAATGACAACAATAATTTCCGGTACTAATCGTGAAGGAAGCAATACATTTAAACTCGCTGAATATTATCATAGGCAATTATCGGAAAGAGGGTTCGACTCAGAAATAATCTCATTATGTGATCTTCCCGGCGACCTGATTAACTCTGATCTTTACGGAAAACGCAGCAAAGCCTTTCAAAGTATTCAGGACAAGATTTCTGCCAGCAGTAAATTCATATTTCTTATACCTGAATATAATGGCAGTTTCCCGGGGGTATTGAAAACTTTTATTGATGCCTGCACTTTCCCGGATAGTTTTTTCGGAAAAAAAGCTGCCCTTGTCGGACTCTCCAGTGGGAAATATGGCAATATCAGGGGAATCGATCATTTTACTGGGATATGTCATTACGTGAATATGCATGTCCTGCCATTACGTATACATATACCTTACATCAGGAAAGAATTCGATGAGAACGGGAATCTTTTTAATGAAGACACGGTTAAATTTACCAATCAGCAGATTGAACGCTTTATAGAATTTTAAAGGCTGACAGGGTTTAGAACCCTGTCAGCCTTAACCCTGTCAGCCTTGTATAAACCTCAACCATCCCTCTCCTTCGTACCCAAAAACAAATTGCTTCGGATTAATAATCTCGGCCATGATTTCAATACTGTCTGTTATCCTGGGCCCTGATCTGTTAAAATACTGATTACCATCAGCTATATAAATCCTGTTTTCCTGAACGGCCTTTAGCTCTTTCCATCCCGGCAGTTCCAGCAACAGGTTGATCTCCTGCAGGGTTCTCTCAACCGAAAACCCGCAGGGCAGCAGAACGATGATATCGGGATCTTCTTTGCGGATATCTTCAAAGTCAACATAGCCCGAATGTTTATTCTTCTCTGCCAGAACCGGGATACCTCCGGCAATTTCAATAATTTCCGGCGTCCAGTTTCCGGCAATCATCAGCGGCGAAAGCCATTCTATACAGGCCACCCTGGGTTTATCTGTTATGAACTTGAGTTTATGACGAATGATATTAATACGTTCTTCTGATCGTTCAAGTAAATCTGCTCCGGCCGAACCTGCACCAAGCTGGTCTGAAAGATGACGTATATCCCTGTAAATATCAGACAAGCCATGTGGTTCCAGAGATATAATACGACAGTCTTTATGAATCAGATCTTGAAGTGCAAACTCCACATCTTTAAGGCTTACAGCACAAACTTCACATTGAGCCTGAGTGATAATAATATCAGGTGCCAGACTTTTAATCAGGTCTTTATCAATGGTATAAATTGAAAGCGAATCGGAGAGAATTTCTTTCACCTGCCTGTCAATTTCTTCACTGCTGGATCCGGGAAGAAATTTCGCCGAAGAACATACAGGCAAATCCTTAATACTTTCAGGGTAATCACATTCATGTGAACGGCCAATTAGCTGCTGTTCTAAACCAAGTGCACAAATAATTTCTGTGGCTGCCGGCAATAGAGAAATAATTTTTTTATCCTGCATCTGATCTCAATTTTGGCAAAGGTACAATTATTAAAAAAGCCCGGGTCCTGAGCCCCGGGCTTAAATTTAATTCTGTACTGTGAAGCGGATATTATTGATTTCCGTTGTTCTGTTCTCCCTGTTTAAGGTCATCATTCGTTACACCGCGCTTTTTCCTTGGAGCCTGCATTGACAATTTTCCAAAGCGATAGCTAAAGCTTGTTCCGAACGAACGGAAAGGAACTGAGAAATTACTGTTTTGAACAAAATCTGCTCCCGAGATATTCTGACGGAAATTCTTGTACTCATTAAATGGATCAATAATGGTCAAACCGATACTTCCTTTCTTCTTCATGATCTCTTTCTTCAAGCCCAGGTTCCACATATTAAAGGATGGATTTTTACCCTGAGAAGTACGACGCGGAGAATTTGTAATCAGGAAAGTCTCGAAAGTAAGTCCCTTAGGAAAAACATAGGATCCCATCAGGAATGCATTATAAATCAATTGTGTATTTGTATTGGTAACAGTAAATCCGCTGTTCGCATTAATATCATAGGTAAATACATTGAAGTTACCTCTTAAGGTAAGTGGTTTTACAGGATTTATCTGTCCGAAGAAGTTAAAACCAACCGAATTATTACTTCCAACGTTTCTGAATGTTGTTTTTGAACCAACGGCTGGACTTCCGGTTGCCGGATCAATGACTGAAACAGGAATAACAAAACTTTCAATGATATCATTTGTACGGCGATAGTAAACCGAAGCATTTAATACAGATGTTTTTACGAACATGGAATAATTAAACTCAATGTTATGTGAAAGTTCAGGCTTCAATGTAGGGTTACCCTGCGACTGGTTAAAGATATCGGCACTGTTCAGGAATGGATTCAGGTAAAAAAGACTCGGTCTTTGCAAACGCTGGTTATAGCTTAATTTAACCGTTGAAAAGTTTTTAAATGTTCTTGATACAACAACACTTGGAACCAGGTTAGAATAATTACTGCTAAAAGGAGATGCTGCAGCACCAACTGATCTGGCATCACCCTTAATCTCAGTACCTTCATAACGTGCACCTGCCCTGATACCAAATTTCTTCGCCAGTGTAAAAGCGAAAGTTGCATAAGCCGAATAAACATCCTGATTGTAATCATAGATATAGGTACGGGATGAGATTGGAGTGAATGAATTTGTAAGCGAATTATAGTTCCGGGTTTGATTATCACTTACAATATCTCGTAGAATCCCTTTCAGCCCTGTTTCCAGGGTAATTTTCTTAAAGGGATGCGTATAATCTAACTGAATTGTATTTTCAGTATTATCTGCGTTATTATCACCGTATTCATCAATTACTGTATTTGAAAAATCGGTGGTATAGTCGCTATTCTGTTTACTGTTCGTTAACTGGTATGCGATTGATATTTGCTGATCCTTCTTCTTGAATTTGTGAAGGTAATCACTGCTCCAGTCAACCCCGTTCATTTTCATCTGATTATCACTCAAACGTGTAAAACTGGCCATCGCTCCATTGAAACTATTCAGGTTCAGATTACTGCCATTGGCACTATTACTGAATCCATTTAAGCGTAAATTCGAGCTGATCGAATTAAAACTATTGAAATCATAATCAGCACCGATTGAGCCATTCATTGCCAGACGGTCTGTTTTACTTTGACCCGACTGACTAATTGTTTCTGTACCTGCAGTATTGGTGCGATTGAAAGAAAGGTTACTTGTTTGTGGCCATGAATAAAAGCCTCCGCCATTGGCAGTAACGGCCAGACGACCTGTTTTTGCATTCAGATTGACATTCCCGCTGTTCTGCCTGGTTCCTACACCTCCATTGACTGATCCGCTAACTCCGGCCAGATTATTCTTTTTTGTAATGATATTGATAATACCTGAAGTACCTTCTGCATCATATTTTGCGGAGGGAGAAGTGATTACTTCCACATTCTTGATCTGGTCGGCAGGGATTGCTTTCAGCGCATCAGCCATATTATTAGCCATAGATCCGGAAGGTTTCCCGTTAATCAGTACTCTGACATTCTGACTACCTCTAAGGGAAACATTGCCCTCAAAATCAACTGAAAGTAAAGGTACTTTACGAAGCACATCGGTGGCATTTCCACCGGCGATAGCAACATCTTGCTCTGCATTGTATACCAATTTATCGATCTTATTTTCAACGATAGGTGTGGTGCCCGTGACCACAACTTCATTTAACATAGTTTTATTCGGGGCAAGCATAATCCGGCCCAGATTTAAATCAGGCTTAGCCAGGGTGGTCTTTACCGAATCAATAACCTTAGTCTGATAGCCCAGAAAAGCAATGGTCAAACGATAAACTCCTGCAGAAATATTCTCAATTTTGAAAGCACCTTTCTCATCTGTTAAGGCACCATTGGTTGATTTTTCAGAGCCTGCACGCCCAAGAGAAACTGTGGCATAATCGATTGGAGTACGAGTCAGAGAGTCGAGGATAATGCCTGAAATTCTGCCCGTAACTGCCGGAGTCCCTGCCCCAGCTATTCCTTGTGCCTGAACAGCCGAAATTCCTGAAATAAATAATAGTATTGTAAATAAACGTTTCATTTAATTGGTTTTGAAATTAGTCGCGAAAGTACATCTAATGTTACAGGAACTTGAGCTCAAATTATTGAGCTTAAGTAAAATCTGAGATACAAAAGAAATCCGGGGTCAAATCTGACCTGGAATATTTTGAAATAAAGAATCGGAAATATGAAATAAACCATGATAGAACAGCTTAAAACCGTATCTCTATCATGGCTATTAGAACTTACACTACAAGGTTGATTATTTTACCTTTTACGAAAATAATTTTCTTAGGAGTCTTGCCATCGAGGTATTTTTTTATTTTTTTTTTAGCAAGTATGAGTTCTTCAACCTCTGCCTGCGAAAGGCTTAGGGAAATATTCAGGTTCATTCGGGTTTTGCCGTTTACCGACACAGGATAAGAGAATTCATTCTCAACCAGATAGTCGGGATTGAACTGCGGGTAAGCTGCCACCGACAATTTACCGGCAGTGTTTCCGAGCAAACTCCATAACTCTTCAGTTATATGAGGTGCATAAGGAGCAAGTACAATTACAAGTTCCTGAAGTATTTTCCTTTTATTGCATTTCAGGTCAGTAAGTTCATTCACGCAGATCATGAAGCTGGAGACTGAAGTATTGAATGAAAAACGCTCTATATCTTCCTCTACTTTACGAATGATTTTATGAAGCGCTTTGTATTCGGCTTTTGATGGTTCATCATCAGAGACCTTGAAATTAAAATCATCATCATGAAAAAGCTTCCAGAACTTACGGAGGAATTTAAATACACCTTCAATTCCGTTTGTATTCCAGGGTTTACTTTGTTCCAGAGGACCAAGAAACATTTCATACATCCTCAGGGTATCTGCTCCGAAACGTTCAATGATATCATCAGGACTAACTACATTGAACTTGGATTTTGACATCTTTTCGACCTCAACTCCACAGATATATTTCCCGTTTTCCAGAATAAACTCGGCATTTGCAAACTCAGGCCTGAATGCTTTGAACTTGGCAATATCCAGAATCTCATTCATTACTATGTTTACATCTACATGGAGTGCAGATGTTGTGTATTGAGATTTTAAACCATTTGAAACAAATTTATTGGTACCCCGCCCCTCTTCATCAATAATCCGGTAAACAAAATTAGATCGTCCCTGAATCATTCCCTGATTGATGAGCTTTTTAAATGGCTCTTCTTCAACCACATAACCAAGATCTTTCAGGAACTTATTCCAGAATCTGCTGTAAAGCAAGTGTCCGGTAGCATGTTCAGAACCACCGATATATAAATCAACATCTTTCCAGTAAGAGATTGCTTCGGCCGGTGCAAATTTATCCTGTTTACGATCCTCCTGTGAAGCCATATACCGGTACCAGTACCAGCTTGAGCCCGCCCATCCGGGCATAGTGCTCAGCTCATATTCCAGTTCATCCTTATATTTCCAGTTCTCTGCTCTTCCAAGGGGAGGTTCTCCACTTTCTGTGGGAAGGTACTTATCAACTTCTGGTAAAACAAGAGGAAGATCCTCGCTGTCAATCAGATAAGGCAGTCCATCTTTAAAGTATACAGGCACTGGTTCTCCCCAGTAACGCTGGCGACCAAATATTGCGTCACGAATGCGGTAATTTACTTTGGCCTTTCCAGCACCCAGTTCTTCCAGTTTTGCAATAAGCGTATTGGTTGCCTCTTTATATTCCAGTCCGTTTATTATGCCTGAATTGATATAATGCCCTTCTTTTGTAGGGTCAGCTTCCTTATCGATATTAATCTGTGCATCAGATATCGCAATAATCGGTAATCCGAACTTAGTCGCAAATAACCAGTCACGCTGATCACCCGAAGGCACCGCCATTACCGCGCCGGTTCCATATCCTGCCAATACATAATCAGCGATCCATACAGGAATCGGCTCTCCGGTTAATGGATGTTTGGCATAACTTCCTGTAAATGCACCGGATACAGTTTTTGTATCGGCCATACGATCAAGCTCGGTTTTCTTTTTAGTCTGATCTATATAATTTTGGATTTCCATTTCCTGTTCAGGAGTGGTTAATCCGGCAACGAATTCATGTTCAGGCGCAAGTACGAGAAAGGTTGTTCCGTAAATGGTGTCAACACGGGTTGTGAATACCTCTATATAGGCCTCACCCCGGCCATCTCCAGAGGAGAGGGAGTCTGAATCGCCTAAAATTCGATCAGGTAGATTGTCTAGCTTTTGTTTAATTATCCCAAATACTCCTGATGGGTTAGAAATAACTTGTTCATTGGAGAAACGAATTACATCAAAACCCAAATTATTTAAAGTTTCAGATCTTAATTCATCCTGATCCTTGGTTTCAATATGATAACCACCATCAACTTCAATTATCAAAGCTTTTTTCAAACATATAAAGTCTGCTATATATGTCCCGATAGCATGTTGTCTCCTGATCTTGTGACCAGTTGAACTATTTCTAAGATACTGCCACAAGATGTCCTCAGCTTCCGTTGAATCTTTGCGATGCTGCCTTGAGTGTTCTTTTAGAATATCCCAGATAGCAGGATTAGCCGTCATATAGCCCGGTTTTTCTACGCCAGGCTCTCCCCTCTCCTCCGGAGAGGGGCTGGGGGTGAGGCTAAATTTAACCAATGCACCCACACTCTTCCCAATCCAGTTACGCTGCATTTCTTTTAAAGGATCCGGCCAGTCAATTCCATCGAGGCCCTGCAGCAAACGATCAGCATAAGCAGTGATACGCATACTCCATTGCATCATTTTCTTCTGTTCAACAGGATATCCCCCACGTTCAGAATAACCATCTTTCACCTCATCATTAGCTAAAACAGTCCCCAAGGCAGGACACCAGTTCACTGTACTTTCGCGGAGATAAGTAAGACGATACTTCAGAAGCTCTGTTTGCTTTTCAGAATCCGGCAATCCTTTCCACTCTTCTGCAGAAAAACTGTTCACCTCTTCATCACATACAGCTTGTACACCTGATGTTCCCGAATTTTCAAATCTTTGGATCAGTTGATCAATGCTTTCTGCCTTATCACTTTCAAGGTTATACCAGGAATTAAAAAGCTCATGAAGATCCACTGCGTCCATTTATAATAATCAGGATCACTGGTACGCACTTCACGACTCCAGTCAAAGGAAAAGCCGAGATTATCCAGTTGTTCCCTGTAGCGATTGATATT
This sequence comes from uncultured Sphingobacterium sp., assembly GCA_964529165.1. Lineage (GTDB taxonomy): Bacteria > Bacteroidota > Bacteroidia > Sphingobacteriales > Sphingobacteriaceae > Daejeonella. Next base: position 10,623 of record CAZGWG010000018.1, on the reverse strand, counting down.
GGTTTCCGTTGTAATTGCGGGATGCTGTCCGGTTTGAATCGCATATTGCTCTGCAGGTAAACCAAAAGAATCATATCCCATTGGGTGCAAAACGTTAAAACCTTTTAAACGTTTGTATCGGGCAAAGATATCTGATGCAATGTATCCGAGTGGGTGTCCTACATGTAATCCCGCACCCGATGGGTATGGAAACATATCCAAAACATAATATTTGGGTTTCGCAGAACTATTATCGACCTTAAAGGTCTGATTTTCGGCCCAGAATTTTTGCCACCTCTTCTCTATATCTCTGAATTGATAATCCATTGTAAAACTGATAAGCTGCGAAAATACTAAAATCTCCGATTTTATGAACCAGAAGGCACTCATAAAACCGCAATTAACTTGTATAAAGGCCTTCTCTTAAAATTTTAACAAAGTTTAACTTCAAATCAGGGCATTTGAGCGCTTATTATTTAGGTTTATGAACTGAATTCTTTATTTTCGCATCATATCATTTCGCTCATGGAAGAATTTGAAAAAAGTACATCATCCGGAAAAACTAAAACTATTTATGTTTCTACTGTGATCAGTATTGCTTTGGTTCTGTTAATGACAGGACTTCTAGGTCTGATTCTGGTGCATGCGAAAAATCTCTCTAAATACGTCAAAGAGAATATTGTACTCAATATTATTGTTAATGATGGCGCGAAAGAGGTGGATATAACAGCATTGCAAAAACAATTGGATGCAAATCCTTATGTATTAAAAACGCAATATGTCAGTAAAGAACTTGCTGCCCGGAATTTAACCAAGGATCTTGGAGAAGACTTTGTTGACTTTCTTGGATATAATCCGCTCTTATCATCTATAGACCTTTATATGAAGGCTGATTATGCCAATAATGAAAGTATTGAAGCTTTTACTGCTCAATTAAGTAAGAATCCACTGGTAAAAGAAGTTATTTATCAAAAGTCATTGATTGATATGGTCAATCAGAATATCAGGGGAATTGGTCTGGTCATTCTAGCCTTCGCAACAATACTGCTGATTATCGCTGTTGCATTGATTAATAATACCATTCGCCTGGCAATCTATTCACAAAGGTTCCTGATTAAAAGTATGCAACTGGTTGGTGCAACTCAAAACTTTATCCGTAAACCCTTTCTTACGTATGGGATACTTCATGGTTTACTTGCCGGACTAATCGCAGTAATTCTATTACTCCTTACGCTGTATTTAGCACAGCAGCAGGTACCCGAAATGATTATTCTGCGTAACTGGTTTGAGTTTGGGATCGTATTCCTTGCTGTGATCGGGATTGGCATTCTGATCTCAGGATTGAGCACTTACTTCGCAGTGAGCAAGTTTCTACGTTTAAAAATTTACGAACTTTATAAATAATGGCACAGAAAAACACTCCCATTAAAGAAAGCCCTCAAGAGGATTTCGTGTTCGGGAAGAACAATTACAGATTAATGTTACTCAGTATTATCGTAGTTGTAGCCGGCTTTATGCTGATGATTGGTGATACCGATATTTATGAATTCAGGAAGATCGTACTCGCCCCAATTGTTGTTCTGGCAGGTTTTGCTATCGGCTTTATTGCAATTCTTAAAAAATAATGACCGTATATCAGGCAATTCTTCTGGCCGTTATTGAGGGCCTGACAGAATTTTTACCGGTTTCCTCAACAGGGCACATGATTCTCGGATCTTCTTTGATGGGTATCCAGTCAGATAATTTTGTTAAGTTATTTACTGTTGCTATTCAGCTAGGGGCTATACTTTCGGTTATAGTACTATACTTTAAGCGTTTTTTCCAGACCATTGGATTTTATTTTAAACTGCTGGTTGCATTTCTGCCCGCTGTATTTTTCGGATTGCTACTTAGTGATAAGATCGACCAATTGCTTGAAAGCCCGTTGGGTGTAGCTATTGCTCTGCTCATTGGCGGACTTATTCTGCTATTTGTGGATAAGTGGTTTAAAGACGGAAATATTGACCATACGGATGATATTAGCTATGGCACTGCATTAAAAATCGGTTTATTTCAATGTATATCCATGATTCCAGGAGTTTCGCGATCTGCTTCCACCATCGTAGGAGGAATGTCGCAGAAATTATCCCGAAAAACTGCTGCAGAGTTCTCCTTTTTTCTGGCGGTACCAACTATGTTCGGTGCAACTGCAAAGAAGTTGTTTGATTTCTATCAGGATGGATTTGTGATCAGTCCGGATCAAATAAAATTATTACTTATCGGTAATATCGTTGCTTTTATTGTCGCCATGCTTGCCATTCGTTACTTTATTACTTTCCTGCAAACAAGGGGATTCAGGATTTTTGGCTGGTACCGAATTATTGTGGGCGGCATTATTTTAGTCCTGCTCCTTTCAGGCTATGATCTTCAAGTGATCTGATGAGCGAAAAACCAGCTAAAATATTCCCGGAATTTAACTTTGAAGAAGGCGAGCTTCTGCTCATCAATAAACCCTATAGGTGGACTAGTTTTGATGTCGTTGGTAAGATCAGAAATTCCTTCAAACCTTTGAAGTTAAAGGTTGGTCATGCAGGAACACTGGATCCGCTTGCCACTGGTTTGCTGATCATCTGCACTGGTAAGATGACCAAGAAGATTGATGAATTTCAGGCCCAGATTAAGGAATATACCGGCACGATGATATTGGGTGCAAATACTCCCTCCTACGACCTTGAGACAGAGATTGATGAAACTTTCGACATCAGTCACATTAATGAAGAGCAGATCAGAGCCAATACCAGGCAGTTCACCGGCGATCTGGATCAATATCCACCTGCCCACTCGGCGGTAAAAGTTGATGGTGAAAGGCTTTACATGAAAGCCAGACGAGGAGAAAATGTAGAATTAAAAACCCGTAAGGTCAATATCAGTTTATTTGAGATTACCCGTATTGAACTGCCTGAAATTGATTTCAGAGTAATTTGCAGCAAAGGTACCTATATCAGGTCTTTGGTTCATGATTTTGGAAGATCTCTGAATAATGCAGCACACTTAAAAACGCTTCGCCGTACTAAAAGCGGTGATTATGATGTTGAAGACGCTTTTGAAGTAATGGAACTGGTTAACCATATCAGACAGCTAAAAGAACAGGCTAAATAGAATAATTTTATTCTTAGTTTTGCCCTCTCTCCCAAAAGATGAAGATTTACAATCACATTGACGAATTCAAGCAAATTCATAATGCCGTAGTTACTATCGGCACTTTTGACGGGGTTCATATCGGCCATCAGAAAATTATCAGCCGCTTACAGGAAGTCGCAAGGAAAAATGGAGGTGAAACTGTCATTCTAACCTTTTTCCCTCATCCGAGAATGATCCTTCACCCGGACGATCTGAACATCAAGCTCATCAGTACAATGGATGAAAAAGCTGAAAAACTCGCTTCATTGGGAGTAGACCACCTGATCATCACCCCATTTACCAGAGATTTTTCAAACCTGAGTCCGCAGGAATATATTAAAGAAGTACTGGTTGAGAAGATTGGTACCCGCCATATAATTATTGGTTATGATCACCGTTTTGGGAAAGATCGTAAAGGCGGATTGAAGGAATTACAATCTTATGCGTCGGAATTCGGCTTTGATGTTGAGGAAATTCCTGAACAAGATATCAATGATGTTGCAGTAAGTTCAACAAAAATCAGAAATGCTATTTTAAGCGGAGATGCTAAAACCGCAAGTGAATTTCTTGGATATGCCTTTCAGCTAAGCGGCAAGGTAATTAAAGGTGATCAGCTAGGCCGTGTACTTGGATTTCCAACCGCAAACCTGTTTATTGAAGAAAACTACAAACTGATCCCTTCTGATGGTATTTATGCTGTCAGCGTCGATTTCAGAGATACAGAAACAAGCTCAAAGAGCGCAAAAGGCATGGCCTATATTGGTCACCGGCCAACCATCAACGGAATGAGCCGCAATATCGAAGTGAACATTTTCGACTTTAATGAGGACATCTACGGCCAGAACATTCGCATAAATTTTTTAGAGCATCTGCGAGGAGACAAAAAATTTAACTCACTTGAAGAACTTAAAGAACAACTCATTAAAGACGAAAAAGCAGCCCGAAAAATACTTTAAGACCAGAATATAATTTTATCTTGTCAAAAAAAACGTATTGGCTAAATTAAATCTCGATAAACAAGAGGCTCAATTCCTTGAGAAAACCATACGTAATTGGGCATCTGAGGGCTTAATTGATAAGGATACCTCCGATAAATTACAATCATCCTATGAGGTAAAAGGATTTGATTGGCGCCGGCTTGCCCAATATTCCTTTTGGGTTGCGCTCGCCAGTGGAATGGTTGCAATTGCTTCACTGATCATTGATGATGCCGTTCTAAAATGGCTTGAGAAACTCTACGACACTCCTGATATCATTATCAGCATCATTTCTGCTATCCTCGCTTCCTTACTCTTTCTTGAGGGTAATAAACGAAAAAAGAAATACCCTGAACGGGTTTTCAGCAATGAAGCTATAGTCTTTTTCGGGATTCTCTTAACAGCAAGTTCAATTGCTTTTCTCGGAAAAACATTTGACAACGGGAAAGGGCATTTTTCAATATTATTCCTTTTATCAGTACTTGTCTATGCTGTGCTGGCATGGAAGTTCAGTTCCCGTCTGATCTGGGCATTTGCCCTGGTTTCTTTGGGTAGCTGGTTTGGTACTGAGACAGGCTATCAGACCGATTGGAGTTTCTATTTTCTCGGGATGAACTATCCGCTGCGCTTTGTGTTTTTCGGACTTTTATTAGTGCTGTTCAGCTTCCTGATGCTTCGTTTCAATATCCTGAATTTATTCAGAGAACTAAGTTATATCATCGGACTCCTTTACCTCTTCGTCTCTTTATGGCTGTTGTCTATCTTTGGGAATTTCGGGAGTCTGGAAGACTGGTTACAAATCAAGCAAATTGAACTGTTTTACTGGGCAATAATTTCCCTTCTGTTTTCCCTGGGCTTTGCAATTTACGGTATCCGTTACAGAGATCATATTGCCCGCGAATTCGGGATAAGCTTCTTACTAATCAACCTGTATAGCCGCTATTTTGAATATTTATGGGATATTACGGATAAAACCATATTCTTTGGGATCATGGCACTTTCCTTCTGGCTTATTGGACGTAAAGCAGAAAAAATCTGGAATCTGGAATTTTTAAAGAAATAAAAAAAGGCCGTCTGCAAATTGCAGACGGCCTTCGGCAAATATATAATTGATTAAGCCTGTTTTGCAAATTGTACGTTAATCTGCAATTTGATCTCATCACCCACTACTATCGCTCCGGCTTCCGTAATACCATCCCAGGTTAATCCAAACTCTTTACGACTGATTTTTCCTGATACTTCAAAACCCGCTTTATCATTACCATAGAAATCAGTAGCCCTGCCACCATATTCTACATTTAATTTTACTGGTTTAGTTACGTTTTTCACGGTTAGCTCACCTGCTAATTCGTAATCATCACCAGCTTTTTTGAATGAAGTCGATTTAAAAGAAATTTGTGGAAATTGCTCAGCATCAAAGAAATCAGCCGATTTAAGATGGCCATCACGTTGCTCCTGGTTAGTATCAATGCTGTTTACATCCAGCGTAAATTCAATTGCAGCATCCTGAAAATCTTCACTTTCAGATTCTAAACTACCTGCAAAGGATTTGAATGTACCTGTAACTGTTGAAATTACAAGGTGTTTTACTTTGAAATGCACTTCTGAGTGCGTTGGATCTATAATCCATTTGTTTTTTACTGCTCCCATATTTATATTTTTTTAATTTAAATTTTAGTTTATTCTTCAAAAATAAAATATTAGATGTTTAAACATGTAATATAAAGGTCATAAGTTTTATTTTTTGTAAGGAGGGATAAACGTTTAGTTGCGGTAAAGCCTTTTCTCCGGATTGACATAAGAACTTCCCGATTAAGAAGAAATTTCTGAGGATCAGATTCAAAGAGGGAGCAACAGAACCTGGATAAATCAAAATATTCTGCCGTTCAGATTTTGAATAAAAATCGAATCCTTATAAAAATCAGAGTGAAAATATTAAAGTCAGAATATAAGCCATTATTGCCGGAGCCATCAGATACTTATTCTTTCTGGCCACTCCTGCAACAAGAATGAGTGTACAAAACAGAACAATAAAAGCGATTACAGAGAACAGTTTTGCAGAAAATGCGAGGTAAATGATCTGGACAACTGAAAGATTGAGCACAAACAGCGAAAGTGGAATCAGATTGTGCTCCACTAATTTAAACTCCTTCATTACTTATATACCGGATTTAATTTGGCTCTTATAAACATCCATACTGAATAAAGCACGAACCCGATAAGCGTTCCATTAACAATAATTGCGGCAGCAAATGCAGCTTTTGAATAACCTGAAAACAGACTCACCAGAGCCAGGATAACTAAGATCAAAACGATTCCAGTGCAATAGATAAATGTAGTTTTAAGCGGAGAATACTTTCTGATTTTCTTCTTATCCTTCCTGTAGAGATAGATTACAAAACCACTGATCGAAAGAAATCCGCTGGTAAGACCAAGAACAGCATAAAGAAGTTTGAGGCCTAAACCACCAAAATCTCCAAAGTGAAGAGCTTCCTGAACAAAATAAAATTTATGGGTAAAGGGTTGCTGCCTGATATCATATTTCCAGATAGTCTTAAGATCGGTCTTTGAAAGTATCAGCACATTCGCACTTCTTTCATAAGCCTTTCCAGCTATACTTCCATAAAGACTTACCGTTGCAGTTCCATCTTCAGAAGCCCGAATCCCGGCAGGTTCCATATCAGGGAATTCCCTCTTCGCGGCCAGTAAAACATCCTCCCAACGAACATCCAGTTTTTTGTCTTCTTCGGGACTAATTACTTTTTCTGGTTTAAAATTATTAGGGACCTTCATATTAAACCAACTCATCAGTTTTGGCTGAAGCCCTAACCACGCACCGGTAATTGCAATCACCAGATTAAAAGCGAGTGCTGTTATTCCTAATAACTTATGCCAATCTGCTAATAGAATTCTCAATCCACGACCTTTCCTTAGTTTTGGATAGGATTGCCTTTTCATGAAATCGGCATAAATCAGTAATCCTGTAACTGCAAGCACGATCAGTGCAACACCTCCCAATCCAACCAATTGTCTGCCCCAATTGCCTTCATAAAGCCTCACATGCATCTGGCGCATATAATTAGCCAGGGAATTTTGCTGATTCCGGGTTCCTACAATTTCATCTTTCCCTGCATCAACAAAGAAGTAGTATCGTTGAAGGTCTAACTTCTTCTCTCCTCCTACAAAAAAATTCAAACCTGCTGTTTGTCCGGGTTTTTCAGGAAGATCGATAACAAGTCCGGTCATATCAGGATAAAGCTCTCTGGCTTTTGCAATTGATTTGCCGATATGCAAGCGATCTGAAGGACTGGAAGAAACCGAATAATACTGCTTTTGGATAAACTGATCTATTTCTGGAATAAAAACAGCCAATGCACCTGTAAGGCTCAATACAGCGATCAATATTCCCGCATAAAGGCCGGCCCAATGGTGTATACGCCAGAGAAGCTTTTTATCTTTTTTCGCAGAATTATCCGGTTTCATGATTACTTAAAATGAATAACCTACACCGACCATAAAGTTTCTTGGTGCTCCCGGGAACAGGCGATTATAATCATAGCCTCCCAACCAGTGAGTTTTATCAAAAATATTATTCAGATTGGCAGATATCCTAAATTTATCAACATTATAATAAAGAGCTCCGTTAACTACTGTATATGCCGGCAGTTTCAGGATATTGCTTGATGTGCTTCTTTCACCCACGTAATTGGCACCCAAACCAATTCCAATGCCTTTGAGTGAAGGGTCTTTAAAAATATACTTGGCCCAAAATCCGGCTTGTGTTTTTGGAGCATTGGGTAATGGCCGATCAATCTCAGCTTCGATTGTGCTTTTTGATATCCTTGCATCACCATAGGCAAAATTTGCTGTAAGGCTTAGATTAGCTAATACCTGACCATAAACATCCAGCTCAACACCCTGAGATTTTTGCTGTCCAACCTGACGCAGAAGCTGCGGATTACCCGGAGCGTTTGCATTAATCAGGATATTGTTTTGTTCTATACTATAGATTGCAAGATTTGCCGACAACTTTTTATTAAAGAATTCAGTTTTAGCACCACCTTCAATCATATTGCTGATGAGCGGATCAAAAGGACCTCCATAAATGTCAGGGGCACCAATAGTTCCGGCTCCTTGCGGCTGATAGCCCTCAGCATAGGTTGCATAGAGACTAATCTGTTCCAAAGGTGAGTAAACCAATCCAACACGTGGAATTAAAGCATTCTGCTTAACAACCTGTTCGTTGGTTTTTTTGTAGTTCAGCAAATCAGTATAATATTCTTGTCTTAAACCGAGCAACGCCTGGAATTTACCCCATTTTATCTGATCCTGAATATAAACCCCATTTACATAATACTTGGTAATAGGCTGACTGGAAGGCACATTAAAGTACCTTGAAATTTCGGAGATTGAATAATCCGGATTAGTAAGGTCAAAATGAGGAACATTTGGAACAGGGCGATTATTAACAATATAATAAGCGGCTTTATTTGCAGGGTTGTAAGTTGAAATTGTACCATTTCTTGCTGCATTGATATAACCACTTGCATTGTAGTTTGAACTTCCCACCGGTGTCTCGTTTTGCAAATAATCGTAACCTACAAGAATCTTATGTTCCAGGGGACCCGTTTTAAGATCAGCAACACCATACAGGGTAAGGTTATCATTATAATTCCTTGATTGACGTCGTATTGTTTGCATTTCCATCAAGGTTGGAATCTGAACACCATCCGCATCAACCGCATATCTGTTTGATGTACGATGCTCCAAAAGATCTTCGTCATACAGGAACTTCATATAAGATGCATTCAAAGTCACCTTATCCCCAACCTTACGTTGAATGGATGTTGTTACATACATATTCAATTCCTTGCTAAAATCATTGTTCTTACCAATTGCAAATGAAATCGGAGTTGAGTTAAGATCTGTACCTGCCGATGCACCGAAAATTGGCTGCCCTCTGTCAAGTTTAGCATTCGTTTTAGAATATACAAAATCAAAGTTAACAAAGGTTTTATCGTCAGGAATAAATGAAACAGATGGGGCTATTACAACATCCTGACCACCCTGAAGCTCCCGATAAGATTGAGCATTCTGATAAGCCAGATTTAAGCGGTAAAGCAGCGTCCTTGAATCATTCATCGGTCCGGTAAAGTCAGAACTTACACGAAAGGTATTGAAACTACCGGTCGCAAAATTGATCGATTTGCGTGCCTCATCCAGAGGCTTCTTGGTAACCGTATTAACTGTACCACCAGGATCAGAGTTTGCAAACAAGGCAGATGCAGGGCCTTTGATAACTTCAACACGTTCAACATTAGGTAGTAAAGACTGGTTAAAACTGGTGGTCGGATTTCTTAAACCGTTAATCAGTGCATTTCCTGCCCTGAATCCCCTTAAAGCCACATCATTATTATAGAATGAAAAAATTGAAGCACCACTGATATTCTTAATTACATCACTGGTCTTAAATGCCATCTGATCATCTATTACCTCCTTGGTGACATAGCTGATAGCCTGTGGAACATATTTCAGAGGCGTTTCAGTTTTTGTACCTGAGAATGAACTGGTATTTTTATAAACCTGTTCCTTACGTCCGATAACTTCAACCGTCTGAAGCTCATTAACACGTTCCTTAAGGATAATATTAAAAATAGTACTGGTACTGTTTACCACTAATATTGAACGCTTCGTCTCATATCCTACAGAAGAAGCCGTTAAATTATAAGTTCCTGCAGCCAGATCGCTGAAGATGAAGGTACCCTGAGAGTTTGTTGTTGTACTGATATTCCTTTCCGTAAGACGAACAGTGGTCCCGGATATCGGTCTGTCAAGACTATCAGTCACCTTGCCCGATACCGTTATCTGAGCAAATGACACCTTGCAGCATATAAGAAAAACAAAAATTGAAGTAAGTGCTTTTGTCATTTTATTTAGATTAATTATAAATTGCGCGCAAATAACAAAAAAGAGTTGTGCAAAACAAATTATTTTTAATTAATCTAAATAACAGAGCCGCTTGTAACTGAAGCTTGTGGAGATGGGAATGGAACCCGATCGGGTTGGCAGTTGATAATTGACAATTGACAATGGGGATCCGATAGTCTATCGGGTTGTGGTTTTGGAAGAATATTATACAATGAACTAGGATTATTGTCCCCCTTTGGAGGGGGGCGGGTCGGGCCTGGGTGATGGAGGGGGAGGATTTTCTGATACCTCCCCCTGCCCCCTCTAGAGGGGGATAAGCAGGGTGCCCAGGAATTATGCTTGAAGGGAGTGGAGATCCTACTATCGGGTCAGTAGGTGCAGGTTAAAATTAAGTTTAATTCAATCCGGTTGGCAGCAATCAAGTCAGGATTTTTTCTAATGACCCAGAATGGCAATGTCATTAAGTTAGGCGATTAAATAACTTAACCTGAGTTCGAAATAAGGAAGGTTAAAATATAGGGTTACAATTATCCATATAAGGTTTTGGAGCAGAATAATTTGTTTTTGGAAATCAATACCT
>CAZGWG010000017.1:0-32994 GCA_964529165.1 uncultured Sphingobacterium sp. | reverse complement strand
TTCAAACTGATGATAAACAACTACTTTTAGCTGCTTAAACCGAACTCACGTTAAATCTAATAACATAAAAAAAAATATCAGGGATAATTAAACCTTGATTCAAATTCGTTACAATTTTAGGAAAGGTTCATCCCATCCAGTAATTCCGTTTAAATACAGGATTCAGAAATAAGCCGCTTCAGTGTTTTTTAAAACATTCCTGATATCAATTAAAAAAAATTATTTTTCTATGTGTGTTGAACTCTCAAATTGACTCTATTTATGAAAGGCTCCAGAATGACCCGGGAAGAATATAACGTGCTTTATGAAAAATACCTCTCTGGTAATTGCACCAGTGAAGAAAAAAAAGCGATTGAATACTATCAGGACAATATTGATCTTGAGAAGAATCATTGGAATAAAGGTAGTATGGGTGAGCAGGAAGTGCTTAAAGAAACTATCCATACTGAACTAATGGCAAGTATTGCCAGAAGGGAACGCATACAAGTCCTTAAAATCAGAACCTGGTATGCTGCGGCTGCGGCAATCATACTGATCCTGTCATCAGGACTTTACTTCAACAGCCTTAGAAAAAATGTACCGGTTCTTACTAAAACAGAATCAGCCCGATTTAAAAACGATGTATTACCTGGCAATAACCGGGCGATCCTTACTCTGAATGATGGTTCACAGATCAATCTTGATGAAGCCCGGAATGGAGTTCTGGCAAGTGAGAACAATACCAACATCCGAAAAACAGGATCCGGACAACTGGAGTATTCAATCGACAATAAACCCATTGAAAGTATAAAATATAATACATTGAGTACCCCAATGGGAGGACAGTATCAGCTTGCATTGCCCGATGGAAGCAGAGTATGGCTCAACTCAGGTTCCAGTATTCGCTTCCCCACTGCCTTTATTGGAAAAGAAAGAATTGTTGAATTAAAAGGAGAAGCCTTTTTTGACATCAAAGAGAACAAGAAAATGCCTTTCATTGTTCATACAAGTAACTCTATGGATATCAGAGTTCTGGGAACCCAATTCAACGTAATGGCTTATGATGATGAGAAAAACATTAATACAACGCTAATTGAAGGTTCAGTACAAATACTCAAAGAATCGGGAACTGCATTGCTGGAACCCGGTCAGGCTGCCATATTAAATAAAGGCACCGGAAAGATCAGAATTGCAGCCGCAGATATTGAAGAAGCAATGGCATGGAAAAACGGATACTTCATTTTCTCAAATGAAAATATAGAAAGCATTATGCGCAAAGTCTCGAGATGGTATAATGTGGATGTTGATTATCAGGGTAATTTAAACAACAAAGATTTTGTTGGAACAATCTCACGCGACAAGAACATCTCAGAGCTATTAAAAATGCTGGAATTAACTGGAGCCATCCACTTTAAAGTAGAAGGAAGGAGGGTAACAGTTATGCCGTGACCTATACCTTCAGAATTAGCGGCAACAAAAACCGGAAGCGCTGCGAACGCCTCCGGCAGAATTTGGCGCTAAAAATAACCGATCGTAAAACCAATAATTTAAATCAAACCAAACTCACAAATGTATGAAACTTTACATGTTGTTTAAATGCAAGGAACCTTGCATATCATTAAAACTTATTAGGGTTATGAAACTCGTAATTATTTTATGTCTTAGCTCCCTCTTGCAGGTTAATGCTTCTGGCTATGCTCAGAAGATAAGTCTGACTATCAAAAATGCCCCGATGGAAAAGGCTTTGAGGGAAATACAAAAACAGGTTAAATATAGCTTCCTGTACAACACACAAATGCTAAGATCGGCAAACCCGGTGAACATCAGCGTTAACAATTCTTCATTAGAAGAAGTTTTAAAGCAATGTTTCGCTAATCAGCCATTAAGCTACTCCATCGTTGATGAAACAATCATCGTATCAAAAAAGCAAATCAAGGCTGAGGCAAATGCCATTGAAGTTGAAGAGGTTGCTCCTCCCCAGGAAATCAAGGGTAAAGTAACCGATTCAAAAGGAGTCCCGCTTCCGGGTGTAAGTATCAAGCTGAAGAAATCAAATATTGGTGCAAGTACTGATATTAATGGTAATTTCTCATTAAATATTCCAGATGCAGGTATTTTAGAATTCACATACATTGGTTTTGTAAGTCAGGAAATTTCAACTGCAGGCAGAAGCACTATCAATGTTGTACTTCTTGAAGATCAGCAGGCTTTGGGCGAAGTTGTAGTTATTGGTTACGGAACCCAAAGTAAAAAGGATGTTTCCAGCGCAATCGGCTCACTTTCTGTAGGGAGCAAAAAATTAGCTGACCTGCCAATTACAAGTCCGGAACAATTACTTCAAGGTCGTGTTGGTGGAGTTAACATTACTCAGGACACTGGTACTCCAGGCGGTCGTTCAACTGTTAGAATCAGGGGTGCAAGTTCAATTACCGGTGGAAATGATCCATTATATGTAGTTGATGGAGTCCCTGTTAATACAGGGAACTATAGCGGTGCTGCTGGTGGAGCCGTTGCTCAAAATCCGCTTTCAAATATTAGCCCGAATGACATTGAGTCAATAGACATTTTAAAGGATGCGTCTGCTGCAGCAATTTATGGATCAAGGGCCTCTAACGGGGTTATTGTAATTACCACCAAAAGAGGTAAACAAGATCAGACAAAAATCAGCTATAATACCTATTTCGGATTCCAGGAAGTGGCTAAAAGAATTCCGCTTTTGGGAGGACCTGAATGGGGAGAACTAATCAACGAAGCCAATGTCAATGTTGGTAATGCGCCGCCAATTGCAAATCCGGCTGCTTTAACCACCACTGACTGGCAGGATGAAATATTCAGAAGAGCTCCAATTTCAAATAATGAGATTTCATTATCAGGAGGTACTCAAAAAACACAATATTTCTTATCCGGAAGTTACCTGAATCAAACAGGTGTAGTTATCGGAAGTGGATTCAGTAGAGGAAATTTCAGATTCAACTTTGATCAGAAAATCAATGACAGGTTGAAAGCGGGAATCAACATGAGTATGAACCGCTCAAAAACTGACAGAGTGAGTGCTGGTGACCGTGATGGAATCGTAGCCGTAGCTATAGTAAAATCACCTGCTGTTCCAGCCAGAAATGCCGATGGCTCCTTAAATCCAAATGATCCTTACATCAGCAATATTGATAACCCTTTAATCATTGCCGATCAGGTTAGAAACGATGCATTTAATAACAGAGCATTGGGTAATGCCTTTGTTGAATTCAAAATCCTTGAAGGTCTGAATTTCAGAAGCAGCATTGGTCTTGATTATCTGAGCCTTGATGAAGTTTACTTTGTACCACCTAATAAATTAACTGTTCTCGGCAGAACTACTAATGGATCTGGTACAAACAGTATGACTCAGGATTTAGGATGGATTAATGAAAATACCCTGAATTACAATAAGACAATTAAAGAAAATCACAGATTCAATGTGTTGCTGGGTTATTCAAATCAGGAGTCTAAATTTAACAGAACAGTTGCATCAGCAACTAACTTTGCTCTTGAAGCAATTCAAACCCTGGGATCTGCATCCATTAAGAACTCAAATTCCACAGGAGGCAGTTGGGGACTTACCTCCTATTTCAGCAGGTTAAACTATTCATTCAAAGATAAATTCAATTTGGCAGCCAGCTATCGGATTGACGGATCTTCCAGATTTGCAGAAAACAATAAATACGGTAGTTTCCCTTCAGTTTCGGCAGCATATCGTTTGGGGCAGGAAAATTTTCTGAAAGACCTGACCTGGGTTGAAGATGTAAAAGTAAGAGCAAGCTGGGGTAAAACCGGTAACCAGGAAATTGGTAACTTCACTTCAAGAGGATTATTTGCCGGCGGTTTCAACTATATCGGAGCAAGTGGTCTTTCTCAGACACAGTTAGCAAATCCTAATCTTTCATGGGAGAGCACAGAACAAACCAATATTGGTTTAGACCTGAGTTTCTTCAAGGGAAGAATTACGTTCAGCACTGATGTATATAAGAAAAATACATCCGGCTTATTACTTGCTGTTTCACTACCACGATCCTCCGGGTTCACAAGCTCAATACAGAACGTAGGTAATGTAGAGAACAAGGGTATTGAACTTGCCCTGAATACAGTCAATATTGATAAAAAAGACTTCAAATGGTCTACCGATTTCAATATTTCATTCAACAGGAACAAAGTAACGAACTTGCCTGGCGGTGATATTCCACTCGGATTTAATGGTTATGCCAGCGTAATTAAAGAAGGTTATCCATTGGGAACTTTCTATGGATGGAATATTCTTGGCGTTAACCCTGCTACAGGTAACTATATTATACAGGACGTTGATGGCGACGGAAATATTCCCCTTGCATCAACCACTCTTGACAACGTAGTATTGGGAAGTGCACAACCGAAATTTACCGGTGGATTTACCAACTCTGTTTCATACAAAAATTTCGACGCTTCAGTTTTCATGCACTTTGTATATGGAAATCAGATTTTCAATCAGGCTGAATATTCTTACGGAAGACTTCATACCTGGTTTAACTCTTCGACTTTAGCTAGAAACCGCTGGAGAAAACCTGGTGATATTACCACTCTGCACCGTGCAGCATGGGGTGATCCAACCAGAAACGGATCTGTTTCTAACCGTGTATTGCAGGATGGTTCATTCCTAAGAGTTAAAAATGTTGCTTTAGGTTATAACATTCAAAATGCAGCACTCAAGAAAGCAGGAATCCAAAACATAAGAGTTTATGCAGCAGGTCAGAACATTTTCACCTGGACTGATTACCGCGGGTATGATCCCGAAGTTAACGCCAACGGAAATGATACTACTCTTGGTTTTGACATGAGTTCTTATCCTCAGGCAAGATCTTTCTCTCTAGGTTTAAATGCTACATTTTAATATAAAAGTCATGAAAAGAATATATTTAATAATCTTCTTATACCTATCGGTTTCATCTTGTGATGTGATCGATCAGGAGCCGATAGATTCAGTAAGTACCCAGGTTCTGTTCACCAGAGAATCTGATGCAGAGGCCGCCATCATTGGCACTTATCGCCATATGGCCAATCTTGGGTCCAATTATATCTATTTCGCTGAATTACCTACAAAAAATAGCAAGGGAAATTCACTAAACAGACAGTTTGAACAATTAAACAACCTGATTATTGTTGCCGATAATTCACAGTTCACCGGACTTTGGGATCAGCAATTCGTGTTGATAAATTCAGCAAACGTTGTAATTAAAAATGTTCCGAAGATTCCTGGGATGACTGATGCAGCTAAAAATTCAATAATTGCTGAAGCACGTTTCCTGAGAGCATTTACTTACTTTAATCTGGTAAGATACTTTGGTGCTGTGCCATTGGTAACCGAACCTACTGAAAGCCCGGATGTAGCTGCACTTCAGGTTTCAAGAACTCCTGTTGCAGATGTGTATACTCAGATCATGGCAGATCTTGATTTTGCAAAGTTGAATCTGCCTGAGACTTTCACTGGTTTAGGAAGAACAGCAAGAGCAACCAAAGCCGCAGCCTATGCGCTGGGTGCCAGAATTAATCTCACCAGAAAGAACTATGCTTTGGCAATTGCAGATGCAAATCAGGTTGCCTCCAGAAAGGGAGAAACTCTGAACGTAGCTTATGCAAACTTATTTCTGACTAAAAACTCTGCTGAGTCAATTTTCGAGATCAATTATGATACTCAATTGCAAAACAACCTCTCAACAACATTCCTTCCCGGATCACTTGGAGGAACAAGAACAATTGAAGTTAATAATGACATCTTTAATGCTTACGAAACCGGAGATGTTAGAAAGGATGCAACCTATGGTTTTGCCAATGCTGCAAACTACATGAAAAAGTATTCAAGAGGTGGTACCAAAGATGATAACATCATTGTTTTCCGCATCGCAGAAGTCATGCTGACCAAAGCTGAAGCACTGGCTGAAACTGCCTATCCAAACGTTGATGCACTAAAACTTTTAAATGAAGTTCGCAGAAGAGCAGGACTTGGTGCTATTAACCCGGCAACACTGGCAGACTTTAGAACTGCTCTTTACAAGGAAAGAAGGCTTGAGCTTTGTTTCGAAGGCCATGAGTGGCATGATATTGTAAGAACAGGAAGATTACAGGCTGTTCTTGGAATCACAGATAATAATAAGTCTATCTGGCCGGTTCCATCAGTAGAACTTGCAAGAAATCCCAAATTACTTCCTCAAAACCCTGGTTACTAAATACCAGATATTTTTATCGCAAAAACGGCACTCTCTGCAGGGTGCCGTTTTTGCTTTTAATGACCTTCAGGAAGTCAGTGCTATTAATTCCCTCCCACAGATTAAATAATTTGTTTAGTATCTTGGATAAATGTCCCAAAGAAAAAATCACGAATTCAGAAACAAAGTATACGAAATAGTGTTCGAATCAGATACCCGTGCAGGCAAACTTTTCGACCTCATACTACTCTGGCTCATTGTATTCAGTATCCTTTCTGTATTCATTGAAAGTGTAGCCAGCTTCCGTGAAAAATATCTTTTTGAGATCCATGTTGCTGAATGGATCTTTACAATCCTATTTACGATAGAATATATTCTGAGAGTGTATAGTAGCCATAAACCTCTTAAATATATATTCAGCTTTTACGGCCTGGTAGACTTTGTTTCGTTTATTCCTAATTACCTGGCTTTCTTCTTTGCCGGCGTTCAATATTTAATGGTTATCCGGGCCTTCCGCTTGTTAAGAGTATTCAGAATTTTAAAGCTGAGTCGCTTTCTTGACCAGGGCAATATCCTTAAAAATGCACTGAAAGCGAGTGTACATAAAATCGTCGTTTTTATAGCAACGGTTATAACCGTGGTAACTATAGTGGGTACACTGATGTATATCATTGAGGGTAATGAAAGCGGATTTACGAGCATTCCCATTAGTATTTACTGGGCAATCGTAACCATTACCACAGTGGGCTATGGCGATATCTCCCCTCAAAGTCCTTTGGGGCAATTTTTAGCCAGTTTCCTGATGATCATAGGCTATGGAATTATTGCTGTTCCAACAGGAATTGTAACCATAGAAATGGCAAGAGCCAATGATGAAGCCAGAACCAAATGCTCCGACTGTGAATCTGCAATTTATCCGAGGTATGCAAATTTCTGTGCCAATTGCGGAAAAGAGCTAAACAAAAGGCCACAGGTTTAAGCATTTAAATTAACCTGTTTGTCCCGGAAAATTTCAATTAGTTTCCTCAATTAATTTTTTCTTAAACTAGTTGGAATCTTGTACCTGTCCATCAAAGCGTATTTACAAAACACTTTGAGTTTTTAATTTTCATTCTTAAGCCATCGGAAATTAATTTAACTATAAGTACAATTCTATTGAACCTTTATTTACTAAGACAAAACGTTTTCCCGGGTTCCCAAATGACCTAAGGTCTCTAAACTTCCATGTATAAGAATACAACTTAGTTCAATGGATTATATTAAAAACAGTCAGTTTGTCTAAGCAACCAAACGGATTTTTCGAAATCCCGGCACTTTATAGTATTTTCATGCTTTAAATAGACAAACATGATTCGAATATTTTCATTGAGATGCACATATCTTGCCGCCTTTTTACTGTTTAGTCAGTGCGGACTGGCACAAAACAATAAGGGTAGAATTGATTTTGAAACCTATAATCCCCCTTCTTCACTTGTAGTTCCTGAACATATTCTTACGAAAGCAAAGTTCCCATTCATTGATGTACATAACCATCAGGGGAATATGCCATCTCAAAATCTCCAGGCCTTGCTTTCAGAAATGGATAAACTGAATATGAAAATCATGGTGAATTTAAGTGGCCGAAGTGGTAATTTTCTTGCACTTTCCGTAAAAAATGCCAAAGCAGCTGATCCATCCCGTTTAATTGTGTTTGCCAATCCTGATTTTTCAGGGATAGGGGAAAGTGACTGGGGGCAGAAAGCAGCCAGACAGTTAGAAGAGGATGTAAAGGCAGGTGCACAGGGTTTAAAAATATTCAAGAGTCTTGGCTTATCTGTCAAAGACAACAAAGGAGCTTTTGTTGCTGCTGATGATTCCCGGCTTAATCCAATCTGGGCAAAGTGTGCTCAATTGGGAATACCGGTTTTGATCCATACGGCAGATCCCAAACAATTCTGGGATGAGCCCAATGAACAGAATGAACGTTGGCTCGAACTATTAACCCAACCCGGGCGAAACAGAAGCGCTTCGGATGGTTTTTCATGGGAAGAATTAATAAAGCAACAACATAATCTGATCAAAAATAATCCCAAAACAAATTTCATTATTGCTCATTTCGGATGGTATGCTAATAATTTAGACTTCCTGGGGACACTGCTGGATAAATATCCAAACATGAACATTGAATTTGGAGCCATCATTGCCGAACTAGGCCGGCAGCCACGTAGAGCAAAACAGTTCTTTGATAAATATCAGGACCGCATTCTTTTCGGTAAAGATAGCTGGGTTCCTTCAGAATATACCACCTATTTCAGAGTGCTTGAAACAGAAGATGAATATTTTCCTTATCATAAGAAATACCATGCTTACTGGAAAATGTATGGCCTCGGTCTGAGCGATGCAGTACTAAAGAAAGTATATTATAAGAATGCAATCCGCTTAATCCCGGGGATTGACCAATCACAGTTCCCTGACTAAACCGGATAGGCTTTTAAAGAAGAACGCTATCCGATTATCTTTTTGCCTGTTCTGCACCGAGATAATATGATCGGATATTTTGTTTTTTTAAGGCCTCCACTTTTCAGAAGGAGGCCTTAATTGTTATAAAGGATAAATCAGATTAAAATATAATATTTCAGGAAGCCAAGCCTGACAACTTCCCTCTGCGCTTCATTATTCGCTGTAAGGCAAGCATATTCCGCATCAGATAGCGAGGCATATGATAATGTTCTATGGTTTTAGTACTTGGATTTACAACTTTCCTGTTCCCTCCAAAGGTCCAGAATGCATAATCGGGACAACTCATTTTCTCCATCATATATGCATCCCCTTCAGAGAAACATTCATGAGCCCAGGCATTTCCGGTATGCTCAATACTAAGTAAGGCACCTATGGATACCTCCTGCTGACACCATGCCGACTTACTTGGCGACCAGGAATAAGTATTTGCATTGTATAGCACTTCGAAATGTCCTCCGTACAATTTATCTGCCGCTACTTCCACATGCCTTTTGAAAGTCGCTTCCGAAGCTTTAAAAAGAGCTGAATCCTTACGCCTGACTGCCTCTGCCATTACAAAAGCAAGGGTCTCTATTCCATGACCAATTACAGAGAAATCGGCATATTCATTTTGAGGAAGACTGAAATCATGATTAACCATTTCATTCAAAATATTGAATTCCTTATTCATGTGATGCTTCATGATTGCATCAAGACAACGGTCCGACAGTTTCTGAAAATCAGCATCAGGGCCTTGGGCAAGTATCTGAGATGAAAGGCTCAGAAATATCATCCAGTGACCAAGATTACGCGGACCCTGAATTTTAGGTTTACCGGGGGCATAACTGATATCATAGACATAATCCGGACGATCATAACGCGCCAGACAGTAAAAGATCATTTCTTTAGCAAGCTTAAGCCATGATTTTTCACCACTAGCCTTTGCATACTCAGCAAGGCCTTCGGCAACAAAAAGATCTCCATAAATATCTCCGGGTTCCGAAATTTTACCTCCCTCCCTGCTGTAATTCACATCATAAAAATTATCATCCACCGGTTTACACTTTAAGATGAAATCTATCGCATTTTTCGCAACTTCCAGGAAACGGGGATTCTTCTCAAAATTATTATACAGAAAAGAATAAACCCATATTCCACGGCCCTGATACCAGGTTCGTTTGGTATAATTGATCACCTTCCTTGACGCAATATCCACATCACAGATAAACCCTCCGTATTGATGATCAATGCAGAGGCTTTCCATCGCCGGGAGGAACCGGTTAAAAAGTTCATCATGGTAACGGTCATGCAGCTGTTGCAGATTCAAACCCGCCAGGGTCTTAATAGAATCTGTCTTTGAGGATTCGCCTGCTGCTTTCAATGTGCTTTCTGAAAAGCTGGATAAACTGCCTAAAGTAACAGCACCAAGTCCGGCCAAAGAGTTTCTCCTGATAAAATCTCGTCTTGAATAATCTTTATGTTGCATTCTTTTAAATTCTATTGAAATGTTAACAGTGAAATGAGCTTAAGGATAGTTGGCGATGAGCAATCCGTTTGAAGACTAAAAAATCGATAATATGAATAAACATAAATGATGATAGCCTAAAGTTGACAGCAAAATAATCATCAATTATACTTATCTCCTTAACGCTGTATTTAACAATACAAAGGGAGAGTATCATTCAGATACTCCCCAATGTGAAATAATTTGATTTTTATATTGAAATCTAAGCGAATAACCCTGAAACCTTATTTCCCCGCTTTATAATACGATCCATTGAAAGTATACCAAGCATTAACTGGCGGGCATGGTGGTAATGCTCCAGCAGACTAATATTTGGCTTTTCCATTTTCCGGTCTCCGCCTGAGTACCAGAACTTATATTCAGGCTTATAGAACTTATCGTAGATATATGAGTCAGTACGTTCGAAATTCCTGTAGCCCCACTCGTCTCCAGTATGCTCGATGAGGAATAATGCCCCATTCAAAACTTCCTGTTGGTACCCTCCGTATAAAGCATCTGTAGCCACATCGACATGTTTCTTATAGACAATTCTGGCTTTCTCAAAGAGAGCCTTGTCTTTACGCCTTGCCGCTTCGAACATAACGAATGTTATCGTTTCAAGACCATGTCCTATTACTGAGAACTGCCCGTACTCATTACCTGGAATACTCATATCATGATTGATTACCTCATTGGTCAGACCGTAGGCCGGGTTAACATGGTAATTCATAATTGCATCGACAGAACGGGCCGCCAGTTTTTCAAGATCTGCATCTGGCTCATGTTTAAGCATCTGCGTAGACAGGCTGAGGAAGATCATCCAGTGCCCCAGAACTCTTGGCCCCTCAATCTTGGGTGCTCCCGGAAGGTAACTGATATCATAAACATAATCCGGGCGGTCATAACGTGCTACACAATCAAAGATAATCTTCTTTGCAAGCTGCCTGTACTGTTTTTCGCCGGAAGCTTTAGCATACTCAAATAGTCCTTCAGCAACGAAAAGACTTCCATAAATATCTCCGGGACCTGAAAGAGGTTTTCCATCATTACTGAAAGTACGTGGCCAGAAACTATCATCTTTAGGCTGCAGCTTAAGAACCAGGTCTTTAGATTTACGTGCGATCTCAAGGTAACGAGGATTTTTATCCAGGTTATTATAGAGAAAAGAATAAACCCACATACCACGACCTACAAACCATGCTGTTTTATTGGAATTTGCCAATTCGCCCGTTCTAATGTCAAGAGAACACATCACTCCGCCATATTCGTGGTCAATAGCATATTTATCCATATTAGGAATAAACCTGTCAAAAAGTTCTTCCCTGTATTTTTCTCTTAATTGCGTGACAGTTAATCCGGCAATTTTTGTAATTTTTTCTGAAGAATTATTTACAGTTTCTGAGGAAGAATTATCGGCTGTAAAGGCCAGTGAACCACCGGCGGTAAGGATACCAAGACCTGCCAGTGAGTTATATTTTAAAAAGGAGCGTCTTGAATAATCTTTCTTTTCCATGATACTAATGTTAGAATTACAATGAATAAGTATTCGATGAGGAATACTGATTGTCAGTATTTTTAAAATCCTTCTGATAAAGAGTTTCCGTCCCGGGGAATAATTCCCGGGACAGAAACTTCAATCATAACAGATTATGGTTTTTTATCCCACCATAGTTTAGTAACCCCATTGTCTGGGCCACCCAGCATGGTTGCTACAGCCGCCTCTACAGCGGTTCTGTTGTTATTGTACTCAATTCCAACAAATGGAACCCTTCTTGGAATCTTATTTACAGGGATATCGGGATTTTCACTTAATATCCTGTCATAAAGCGTAGGATAATTAGTCCGGCGCCTTTCAGCCCATGCTTCTTCACTATCCGGATACAAGGCAATCCACTTTTGAGTAATAATCTGCTCAAGAACTCTCTCCTTACTAGCAGAAGCCAGGAATGCAACAGGAATTGTTGAAACCGGTGCTGATTGAGCATCATAGCCTACAGGAACCTTATTGCTACTTAAATAAGTGTTACCGGCCAGGTCTTTCCCATCAGAGCCATGCTCTGACAGGGAAGCACTAATCCCACTTTCATAGAAACTTTTTGTTGATCCTCCGCCCATAT
The DNA here is from genome assembly GCA_964529165.1 of uncultured Sphingobacterium sp. Lineage (GTDB taxonomy): Bacteria > Bacteroidota > Bacteroidia > Sphingobacteriales > Sphingobacteriaceae > Daejeonella. Next base: position 20,707 of record CAZGWG010000017.1, on the reverse strand, counting down.
TCCAGCCTTCAAGAGCACCCTCTGCTCTCAGGAAATAGGCTTCTGCAGCCCGTAAAACCGGCCAATCTGGTCCCTTATCCCCTACAGTCAGATAGGCTGGAGCCATATTTGAACTAACTGCATTAATACCTGATTGCTTGGCAATTTTAGTCTGACCGTTGCGGATTCCTTCAAAATTGAAGGTAAATCCTGCAGGATCATCCGAAGGATCAGGTGTTCCTGCTGCCGAAAAGAATTTAGAAGCTCTTGGATCCGCATATCCTTTCAGTACACTTTCCATGTCAGCACTCATTCTGAAGTCAGACCAGGCAGTAATTGTATTGTATTTATTAGCAAACGCAATTGCACTTTTAACAGTTGCATTATCTGCATTATTCTCAATAACACCATCAGCAATTGCCTTCTCGGCATTAGTTTTAGCCAATGCAGCATCTGCGTACTTTACCCTCAATGCCAGGCGCAAACGAAGTGTATTGGCCATTTTAAGCCATTTATCAACATTGCCGGCATAAATAACGTCCTGAGCTCCTAAGAATGAAGTCTTACCACTATTACTCTTTAAAAGAGCAACAGCCTGATCGAGTGTAGCAAAGAAATCTTTGTATATATCTTCCTGCTTATCATAGGGCACAGTTTTTTCACCGTTGCCAAATTTGGAGTATGGAATGGGTCCCCAGAAATCTGTAATACGATGATAAACATATACCCTCCAAACCTTCATCATGGCATTCTCTATATCATATTTATTGCTTACTGCATAATCTTCAGCATACTTTACCTGAGGTGCTACACCTGTATAAAAACCGCCGTAGAAAGCGTCAAGCCATGCACCATTCAGAACGAAATTATCTGAATAGAAATCAGGGTGTGTATGCGTCTGATAATTGGAATATATATCAGAAAAAGCCGCATGACCACGCAGAAACGAGGTTGAATTATCAAAATAAACACCGCTGTAAAGCGCACGTTTCACCACAAATCCATACGAAGACTGATCTAATCCGTCAACAGTAAGAACCTTTGTATTAGTATTTATTTCATCAAAATCCTTGGTACAGGAAGTTCCAAAAATCGCAACTGAAATAGTTAGTATAAGTTGAAATATTTTTTTCATCTGATTGTAGTTTAGAGCAATTAAAAACCAAAATTTAGAGACAAACCGAAAGAACGAGTAGTTGGCAGAGATAGTGATTCACGACCCTCTGAACTATTTGCCACATCAGTTACCATTTCAGGATCAACATATTCAGACTTATTATATAAAAAGAAAAGATTTCTTCCTACCAATGATAATCTTGCTGATCTGAAAGGGGTTTTACTTAATAACTCAGCAGGTAACTGATACCCAAAAACCAACTCCCTGAGGCGAATATTGGTTGCATCACGTACAAAAGACTCTCCAACAGGTGCACCTACACCTCCCAGATGATTCCATAACCTTTCTGAAGAAACGTTAATCGTATTTGCAGCTCCGCTTTGGGTTACAGCGGTTTCATTTGTAAAAATATTGCCCCCGAATACTAATGAGCCATCTCTTCCCTGCTCAGTATAATCCAGCACACCTACTCCTGATTCAATTGCCTCTGTAAATGAAATAAACGATCCGCCTTTTCTGACATCAATCAAAGTACTTAAACTGAAATTCTTGTACCTGAATGAGTTATTAAGTCCGGCGAGCCAATCAGGATTGAAGTTCGCAACTTTTACATCTTGTCCGGTTGTAATCTGAGGAAGTCCGTTTGCTGAAACAATTACTCTTCCCTGTGCATCCCTAACATATCCCCTGGAGTATATATCGCCAAAAGGCTGTCCTTTTACAAGTTTGTAAATCCTGATATAATCCGACGCCTGTGATAACTGATCAAAACCTTCAGCTATCTCTAAAACTGTACTCTTATTTTTTGAGAAATTAAGGTCGATATCCCAGTTGAATGCTCTCTCAGAAAACAATGACGTTCCTAATGAAGCTTCAAAGCCTTTATTCTGTATATCAGCACCATTCTGGAAAACACTGCTCACACCCGAACCTACAGGAACCGGTGAGGCGAAAAGCTGATCGAAAGTATTGGTTCTATAAGCTGTAGCATCAAACCTTAACTTTCCTTCAAGCATTCTTAATTCCAGACCAAGTTCTGTTGAATGAGTGGACTCAGGTCTGAGATTCGCATTTGGCAACACCGGACTAAGAGAGATAGTCCCATTACTGATAGAGGCTGTACGTGAAAGATTATAAGGGTCAGTATCATTACCTACTTCAGCATAGGAAGCCCTGAACTTAGCATAGGTAAAAAACTTAGGCAGTGTAACAAGATCGGTAAGTATAGCCGACAAGCCTACTGAAGGATAGAAATAAGACCTGTTGTTTGAAGGAAGTGTTGAACTCCAGTCATTTCTTCCGGTTATGTTCAGAAATATTGCATCCTTAAATGAAATATCTCCAAATCCGTAAACAGATTGAACTTCTTTATGACGCTCATAGGTATCTGCAGGGCGAGGGTCTAATGTATTGGCAAGAGAGAACAAATTCTGTATCTGGAAGTTAACTCCCGAACCACCTAAAGCATTAGCCTTATAAACTCTGTTATTAGCACCTGCATTCAGATTAATCTTGAAGCTCTTGGACAGATCTTTACTAAAGGTTAAAAGTGCGTCTGTATTCCATTCAAATGAATTGGAGTTCAGGCGTGAATAAGATCCGTTTGCAGCAATAACATAAGTATCATTATGAAGCTTAGTTTCACCCATTGAATTTGAACGGTCTAATGCTGATCTTCCCTGAATAGACCAGTTATCAGATATCTTATAGCTTAAGCTTAGCATTCCAAGAACCCGCTCCAGTTCAAGTGGATTTTCGATGTTATTTCTGGTCCAGTAAGGATTTCCTGCTCCGTTAAAATTAGGAGAATAAAAATGCTGCTTGATTTGACCAGCCGCATTCGCAAATTCATAATGCTCAAGATCTCTGGTACGGATATTTCGTGGTATCTGGTACAGATATCTCATCGGATTATTAAAACTTTCTCCTGTAAACAATACATTCTTAAAATCCTGACGGATATAGTTGACTTTAGAATCAAGTTTCAACCTCTTACTCAGGTCTGATAACATCCTCATACTCAGATTATGACTGCCCAGGTTATTTCCCTTTATAATACCTGATGCATCTGTGTGAGTGTACCCCAAAGCAACATTGGATTTTTCAGAATTAATGTTAACCGATAGATTAGTTGCAAAGCTTCTTCCCATCTGAAAGAAATCCTTGATATTGTCTGGTTGTGCAGTGTACTCATAAGTTGTTTTGCCTCCCAACTGATTGGTAATATAATTAGGGTCATTAGACCAATGAGCAACCTGACTGCCATCAAACTTCGGTCCCCATGAGGTAACTGAAGAAGGTGAATAAACACCCCCTGCACCTTGTCCGTATTGATTTTGATATTTGGTCAGAATAATCGGATCATTCCCGTTAAAAGTGAATCCAATGTTTGAAGTCACCCCTTTCGCTGCTCCTTTACCTGATTTTGTAACGACAACAATAGCTCCGTTGTTTGCTCTGCTGCCATATAATGCCGCAGCATTTGCGCCCTTTAATACAGAAAGAGATTCTATATCATCCGGACTTAAATTAGAAATATCACCGTTTAATGTGATCCCATCCACTATATATAGGGGCTGGCTGCTACCACTGATTGAACGGTTACCTCTCAAAAGCACTTTTGAAGCAGCTCCTACTCCTGATCCTGAATTGGTAATCGAAAGTCCGGCAACCTTTCCTCCCAAACCCTCCAAAAGATTCGTAGAACGAGCCTGGGTAAGTTCAGAAGTAGTAATATTCTGAGCAGCATAACTTAAAGATTTTTTATTCCTCTGAATACCTAAGGCGGTTACCACAACTTCACTTAAAGACTGCATGTCTTCCCTCAGACGAATATCTAATGTAGACTGACCATCTACTGCAATTTCCTGAGTTACATAACCAATGTATTTTAAGACCAGAACAGCATCAGCCGGGGCGTTGATAGAGAAATTTCCGTTTATATCTGTACTGGTTCCTGTGGTAGTGCCTTTCACAATGATACTCACTCCAATCAGTGCTTCTCCTTTAGTATCAGAAACTTTTCCCCTGATTTCTATCCGTTGTGCCTCAGCATCAAGGTTTAGTTTTACTGATTCATTTTTGGGCTTGATCAGAATTATATTGTCAGAAATCTGAAAAGTAAAAGGTTGTCCGGCTAATGATAAGGTCAGTGCATCATTTAGAGATACCTTTTGCACATTGATGTTCACAAATCTGGCCTTTTCTATAAGATCAGAATTGTATACCAGTTGATAGCCACTCTGTTTACGAATTTCCTGTAATACAGTCTTCAGAGGAGCATTCCTTTCCGAAAGGGTAATCTTCTGAGCGAAGCCTGCAGCACTTACTGTCAGACAGCTAAGGGTTAGAATTACTGCTGTTAAATTCATTATGAAAACCAGTTTGGATTTCAAAAGACTGGCGAGGTTATTAGTAATATAACCGCAAACCACTCCCTTGATGAGAATTTTTAATTTCATACTTTTACGGGGTTAGGGTAAATTGATTGTTTTGATTAATTTGAGTTGATTAAGCGATTGTGCCCTAATAAAACCGGGGGTGTTGCAAGCACTTCCGGTTTATTATTTAATGGCTGTTAGGTAGTTTCGTGTTACATAGGCCTTTAAATTATTATTGATTATTTGAAATTTTAATTGTTTTCCCTTCAATACTGAATTTGACTCTTCCGGTAACTTCAAGAATTTCCAGAACCCTCGACAAGTTTATATCACGCGACATATAAGCATTATATCTTGTATGCGGAACTTCCGAATAGTCAATTTCAACATCATACCAGCGCTCTAACTGGCGCATGATATCTACCAGATACATATCGTTAAACTGGAAGTTCCCATTCTTCCAGGCAATTGCCTGCTCTGTATTTGCAACACGTATCAGGATTTCTCCTTTCTTATTAAGTGCTTCCTGGCCGGGCTTCAAGTAGCTTGCCTTCTGAGCTGAATTTTCTGAGACTTTAACAGAACCTTCTATCAGAGTAGTTTTGATTTGCGACTCATTGGAATAAGCATTGATATTAAAGTGAGTTCCCAGAACTTCAACTGTCTGACCGGCACTCTGGACTTTAAATGGCATGAGTTTATTTGGTGAGATCTCGAAATAAGCTTCTCCGGTTAACTCCACTTTACGCTCTGTACCTGAAAAAAAAGCGGGATATCTTAAAGAAGATGCCGCATTAAGCCAGACTTTACTTCCATCAGGCAGGTTAACCTGATACTGTCCGCCTTTAGGGGTTTCAATCTTGTTGTAAACATCATAAGAACTCAAAACCCCGAGCTTAGTATCTGCTTTTTCATAGATTAACTGTCCATCACTTGCTTTAGTAATACTAATACCGGATTGTACGGCGATCTCACCTTGCTGAACATCATCAAGAGTAATCCTGGAACCATCTGCCAGGGTCAAAACAGCCTTATTCCCTCCGGGTGCCACATCATCTACTTTCATTAGCGAATGTTTAACCATCAGAGCAGGAGCCTGTGTTTTGCCCTTATAAAAATATAATCCTGTAGAAAGAATAATCAAAACGGAAGCAGCTATAGCATAATAATAACTGCGGTTTTTCTTATCAGACCTCTCTTCCAGTTCAATAACCGGCTTCTCAATTTGTTCCCTTATCTTATTCAGCATCTCCTCACGGAGCCTGAAATCAGAATGCAAATCCTTTAAATCAGCTCCTTTGGCTTCCAGTCTCTTATAATACTCTTCTACAAGAGCAATCTCAGCCTGACTGGCATTTCCTGACAAATATTTTGCGATTAAATCTGAGAACTCCTTTTCTTCCATGATACCTATACCTTTAAGTACCAGAAAAGAACAGACACCCTACCAAAAAATGAATTAAAAAGGAAATAGAAGTAATACCGGCTTACTATAAGCCTGAAGCCAATATTACCGCAACACACAATTCCCAGTTCAGGCCACCCCGCATGTGTTTAAGTGATTTAGACATTCTCTTCTCAACGGCCTTTTCCGAAATATTAAGATGAGAAGCAATTTGTTTATAGGTATATCCCTCTTCACGACTTAAGCGAAAGGTCTCTCTGCAATTCTCAGGCAGTGAATTTAACAGATTCTGAATAAGCAATTGCTGCTCCTTAAAGATCAGCGGATCATCATTCAGAATCTCAGAAGTTATTTCCTTTACTCGTTCATAAAAACGTAAATCCGTTTGATTAGCCCTTATGGCTTTTAAGACAAGGAAACGCGCAGCCTGCTGCAAATAAGGTTTTAGTGATTGAATATCTGAGACCTCTCTGCGCTGCCATAAACTGATAAAAACATTCTGCACAATATCTTTGGCACTGTCCTCATCCTGAATAATAGAATAAGCAGTATCAAAAAGCGGCTTCCAGTAACGGCTGTAAATCTCAGTAAAAGCAGACTCATTATCACCTTTCAGTAAATCAATTAATTGACTATCTGTTAAATCGCTATAATTAGTCATGCTATTTACAAGGGCAAGTATAACAAATTATTGCTTCAAAATTTAAGCAACTGTTCAAAGTTATGACAATGAATTCAAATACTGCAACTCCACGAAACTAATCCTATTGATCCTGCTCTTAAGCTCATAAATTCATTATCGGGGCATAATCATAGCTCTGCATCAAGCTCATAATGACTTTTTAGCATCCCGATAAAATCAGGATTAAGCTTAATTGATTTCGATTTACAATACTGAATAATATCATTACCTAAACGGGTATTTGAATGATTATAACGAACCTGTTTATTGATTTGAATAAATCCAATTTTAGTCAGCCAATCAGGCATTTTCCGATCCTGCTTCTCAGGCAGATATACTGTGCAATCACTGAAACTTACACCCAGTTCTGCATCCAGATCATAAATTCGCTCAGCAGTATCTTCAACCTCCGGTATAAACTCAGAATTAGTAAAAGATAAACGCCCGGTAAAAGACGATGCAGATTTGGCAATACGGCTGAGAGAACAATTGCTGAATCTCATATATGCTGTTCCCTTACCTAAATAAATATCCATATTACGACAGCCTTCAATACTGATATCAGGATATAAGGCATAGGGATGTTTATCAGAGGAAGTATCGTTCATATAGAAATGAACATTATCCCTAAGCTCACTTATCGGAGCAGGATTTAACTTTTCAAGATCAACATTCCTGATAAGTATACGACAATTACTCTCCATCCTGATACCGTCATAAGATCCTGCCCTATTCATGAAAAATTTTGAGCAATCATATAACTGAAATAAGCGAAGCCCCTGCTCACGTCCCCGGATACTGACATTAACCAGGTCCATTTGCTCAGGGAAGAACAGTTTTACCTTATCCGCATTCTTCAGCCACTCTGAAGTCTTCATCAGCCAGCAAACTGCTTTACTTTGCTCCTGTCCGGTAAAATCAACAACCATATCCTGCAAACTTAGGGTACGGCCATATCCGATCGGGTATTTAAAATCAAAATCAGCAGTAACAAACTGCAATACTGAAACCTGCATTGCACCGGTACGCGGCACGAGCCGGCAATTGTTTATCCGGATATCGCCATCCCATTTTGCCCCATAATCGGCCCTGAATGAGATGAACGAATTTGCATTCACCAGCGTATTCTCTACAAATAGATCACCACCACCAGTTAAGGTCAAACCTCTTTGTCCCACCTTACTGTCTTTAATATAAAGATTCCAGCAGTGGAAATGTACATCAACCCGGTTAAGCGTGCAGTTCTCTATCCGGAAGTTTTTGGTCAGGTTAGTACCAAACACACCCCAATGCACCGGACTACCTTCTGCCGTTATATTGCGAAAAGTTACATTCATCCAGCGGTTCCCTGAGATTCCGTAGGTTCCCTGAGGTACCATCGGAACACCCGGCCTATCCTTTTCCCATGGGATGAGCCTGACATTTTCAACCACCACATCGTAAACCATCTTAAGAGAATAAAACCCGCTCCGCTGAATTTTAGCCACATCCTGTTTACCGGGTTCCAGTCCGACCCATTGATCAGACAGCAAGGTTCTGCTTCGTTCAATGCGGATTCCGTTTTCTACATAATTTCCTTCATTATCTCCCGAAAGGTAAAAGGTTCCCCCTGTAACAGTTAAATAACTGTCACTTGCAGGATAGGCCATCAAACTCGTATAATTATTAAATGTCCAGGCTATCTCCCCTACAATACGTCCATGCTCCTCTACATAAACCAATTCTTCTCTTGCCCAGCCTTTACTGATACCGGTGCTCTGATTCCTCAATCCGATCAGATCTTCAGAATCGGCAACAATTACCAGGCAGTTTTTGTAAGGAGCAAGTTCTGGAATAACCTGGGTACCCGGTTTTAACTGACTGATCAATGAACGCTTTGCTTCAGCGCTCAGTTCAATCGGATAAGGTGCAACATCACTCAGTACTTTAAAGCGAGGTTCCTTACCGTTGTATTTTTCATCAAAATGAAAAATGCTTTGTCCCCAATCTACATTGGTTTTAATTATGATTGCCGTTGTCTCTTTAAACCAGTACTCTCCACTACGGTTTACAACAGGAATGCGATGTTTGTTTGCATACCCATGTGCTGCCTTAATCTGCACCCCATCATCATTTTTCTTATCGCCAACTGCTCCAAATAGCTTATAATTGACCTCACTGATATTAATCAGACAGGCCATGAGATCCTTTTTTAAGCTGATGATTCCACCGCCATCAGGAACAAATTGAGAGGCAGATGCCTGTATGATATAGGTTCCATGTCCGCCATCACCAAGCTCGTAATACCCTCCTGTCTGGATGACATTTCCCTCCTTAAGGGAAGAGCTTTCTGTCAGCTCGGCTAAGCTCGAATAAAACAGAATACGCTCACCTTCTTTTATATGGGATAAAGAACTTCCGGAATCTGCCTGAACATTAGATGCCAGCAGGCCAAGACCAGTCAGGCCAAAACTGCTTAGAACTTTTCGCCTGCTTAATTTATCTGCCATATCTATCAGATTGATTATGCTTAATCAGCCAAATTGTTCTTATAGGTCTCAGGAACCCAGAATATATTGACTATAATCCCAATTAAAATCAATGCCAGCGGATAAACCAGACCCACGAATGGCGAAAGTGCAAAACCAATCACAACAGAGGATTTAATTAGTTCTGTAATTACAGGGGTTGATCCGCCTATTGCGCCGTTTCCAACATTATAAACAAACCCCATACTGGTATATCTGATCTTAGTAGGAAACATTTCCATGAGAAAAGCGCCCATAGGTCCATAAACCATAGTACCCGAAATGGTCAGCATAAATACCAGTCCAATGAAGATAATTGTAGTCTGGGTGTCTATATGCTGAATAGTCTCTAAACGTTGCGGATTCCCCAATTCAAGGAATAGATAGAACATAAGCGGGATCACCAGAAGTCCGAGTATCATCCCCGGTAGAATCACTTTCTTACGACCGATACGATCGCTTAGGGCTCCAAAAATCTGAAAGAATGGTCCGGCAAGAAGGATTCCTGTAGCCATAATCAAAAGAGCAGTGGTATCAGGCAATTTAACGGTTCGCTGCAGGAAGAACAGGGTGATAAACTGATTAACCTGCATGATCGCACTCTGCGCAGCATTTCCACCAAAGATAGCAGCCAGTATAAGGCCAACATTCTTTTTGGTTTTGAATGTTTCTTTAACCGGCGCTTTACTGGTTTTACCTTCACTTTTCAGTTGGGCGAAAACCGGACTTTCATGTAACCTGCGACGAATAAAATAGCTGGCAATAACCAAAATTGCACTAAAAAGAAATGGAATTCTCCATCCAAAAGAGTTGAAACTCTCTTCAGACATGATACTTTTAGTCGAAAAAACAACCACGAGACCGAGTATAAGAGCAATTGAAGAAGTTGTTTGTATAAATCCGGTATAGAATCCGCGTTTATGCTGAGGCGAATGTTCTGCAACATAAATAACGGCACCAGAGTACTCTCCGCTTATCGCCAGCCCCTGCAGTAATCTTAATATTAAGAATAAAATAGGCGAAACCCAGCCTGCCTGCTCGAAGGTTGGAATACAACCAATCAGAAAAGTAGCTCCTCCCATCAGTAACAGGGAGACCAAAAATGTGTATTTACGCCCTACTTTATCACCGAAATTTCCAAATAACAATGAGCCGAAAGGTCTGATCAGATAGGTGGTAGCTACGATCCCAAGAGTTTCAATAAAATTATTACCTCCTTCAGGAAACAACTGAACGGATAATATATTAGCCATAATCACGGCAAGTAAAAGATCATACCATTCGATCAGTGTACCTACTGATGAGGCTACAATTACCAATCTAAGGTTATTCTTTTTTTCAGGGTTAACATTAGCATCATTGGCTAATTCGGAAGAGCTAGTAACAGGAGTCATTTATAAATTTTAAAACAAGTGATTGAATTCGGATTCAAATTATAAATTTTTTCTAAAGAAAAGCCAAATATTATAGATTTAACCAATAGTACAATAACCTGTTAAGAAAATTACAGGATCTTAAAACCGTCTTCAATCCTATCAATCAAGACCTTTGACCTGTATATTTCGCTCATTGATATGACTATTCAGACTATCTCTATACAATCCTCCAATTGGGATTTCATGACCGCTTACCTGAAGTTTATACTTTTGAACAGCATCTATTCTGTTCAGAGAAATGATGAATGATTTATGCACCCGCATAAAAAGATCTGATGGCAATTTACTTTCCAGCTCACGCAAACTGATCCGGGTAATCACCGGTTCCTCACCCTCACAGAGATTAATTCTGACATAATCTTTTAAACCTTCGATATATACAATATCCTCCAAACGAACTTTCACAAGAGAATAACCTGCATTTACAAAAATATGATCGTATCGGGGCAAACCTGTCCGGGCTGATTGTTTGCGAAGCGTGAACAGATCAAACGCTTTGTTTACCGCAACAAAGAAGCGTTCAAAAGAAACGGGTTTCAGGAGATAATCAACCACATTAAGCTGAAAAGCTTCTACTGCATGATGATCATAAGCCGTAACGAGAATAATCAATGGGGCGTGTTGAAGTCCCCGGATCAGATCAAGTCCGCTGATCCCCGGCATCCTGATATCTAAGAACAAAAGATCTATCTGTTGGTTCCTTAGAACTTCAAGAGCCTCAAACGAGTTCCTGCATGTCCCGGCAAGTGTAAGGAAAGGCACTTTCTTTACATTGTCCTCCAATAACTCTAATGCCGGTTTTTCATCCTCAACAATTAAACACCTCATTATGCAAGCTTCATATTAATGATTACTTTGAAGACATCTTCAGTTTTTTCTATCTGCAGTTTGTGGGAATCAGGATACAAGAGGATTAGTCTTCTCTTAATATTTGATAAGCCTATTCCTGTACCATTCTGATCAGGGTTTTCCAAAGTACTGATCGTATTCATCACAATGAATTTAAGATTGGAGCTCCCATCATCCATCTGAATTGAAATATCAATAATTGGTTCTTCAATCATTGATATGCCATGTTTAAAGGCATTTTCCACAAATGGAATCAGTAACATCGGTTCAATACGGTAATCATCGAAACGACCATTGATATATAAATTCAATTTAAGTGAATCGCCATACCTTAATAACTGAAGGTCAATGTAATTTTTCAGGTATTCAATCTCAGTCCCCAGATTTACGGGGTTGCCGTTATTCTCATAGAGCATATATCGCATCAGACTTGACATATTGACCAATGCAGGTTCCAGCATATCAGATTTTTTCCTTGCCAGAGAAACCATACTATTCAGCACATTAAACATAAAATGCGGACTGATCTGGGATCTCAGAAAGTTTAGCTCTGTTTTCAATTGAGTATTTTCCTTTTCCTTAATTATTCGCTCCCTCTTGATGTTATCCAAGAACAAACAATAGGAGTAACTACATATAATTACGATAAAAAAGCGTACAAGGTGAAAATAATATCCCGGGCCTCCTCTAAACCCTCCACGGCCCTGTAATCTTGGAGGCTGCTCTATAGGGATATTGCTACCGCGCGGCCCCGGTCTTAATTGCTCTGAAATAAGTATATAAAGGACTAAACAGAAAATCAATCCCAGAAAATACCAGAATTTTCGCTCCTTAAATTCAAGTAGAGGGAACAAGCCATAGGAATGGATATAAAAAATAATCAATAGTAAAATATTACCATAAAACATCTTAATCATAAATCCATGATTGTCTGATGGAACAGGCGGTCCCGGAGAGAATAAAAATGGGAGCAGTACAAATCCAAGCCAGATCAGCAGGGGGACTGCATGGTAGATCCACAATTGAGATTTTAAATTTTTCCTGGTGAACATATTTGAAATATCAGGCAAGCCATTAATTAAGTATTGAGATCAGCTTTCGTTGATCCCCAAAATATGGGTAAGAGTACAAATATAAAGCAGTTCATCATCTTAAGTTCCGAATTAAAAAATTGTTCCTCAGCAAAATCAATCCGTTCATCGCATGATTAAGGTGCTAGGTCGCATTTAACATTACTTAACTTTTTGAGCAGAATATGCCAGCCTATTTTAGCTGCATAATCATGAAAAAAACATTCATCACCTGCATACTTGCACTCTTCGCATTTCAGTTCTCCATTGCCCAGCAGCGCATGGATAACAGCATTGTAATTAATGGCTTCATCACGATGTCGATGGATAATTTTCTGGACTCGATCGCCAGGCAGCATAATCTTAAAATAATTTTCAACCGCGAAGAAATCGGAAAGCAATTCGTCGCTGAACATTTCTTTAATGAACCACTAAAGGGCGTCCTCGCGAACATTTGCAGGAGCAGTGGATATCGTTACTGGCTTGAAGGTAACGGAACAATTTACATACTGAAAACACAGGATGAATTGCTGCCATTAAAGAAACTTGCCCGGAACACCGTCGTTAATCCAGGGTTTACCCAGACCATAATCCAGAAAAAGACGGTAAATAAAGCACCTGTACAAAGTGGCCCTTTCAATATCTCAGGGAAGGTAATTGACAAGGCTAGTGGCGAAACCCTGCCCGGAGCCGTAATCAGAATAGCATATTCCGACCTGAGTGCGACTAGCAATGCAGACGGTTATTTTACCATCCTGAATGTCCCTAAAGATACCTGTACAGTCATTACATCCTATATCGGCTATCAAACGGATAAATTCGAACTCCGAAACCTGGATTTTAAGAACCTGGTCACAATAAACATGTTTCCTTCCAGTAATAATCTTTCGGAAGTAGTGATCTCTGATAAAAAAACAGATGGCGTAATGACTACTGATACGCGCCGTGTTAGTGTCTTACAGATATCTCCGGCCAAATTAAATGAGCTTCCCAACATCGGCGAAAAAGATATTTTACGTTCTTTCCAGTTAATGCCTGGTATAAGTGCAAGTAATGAATCTTCTTCAGGAGCCTATGTCCGAGGTGGAACTCCCGATCAAAATCTCGTCCTTTTTGATGGGTTTACAATTTATCAGGTTGATCACCTGTATGGTTTCTTTAGCGCATTCAACAGTAATGCGGTAAAAGATGTGCAGTTATACAAGGGTGGATTCTCATCAAAATTTGGAGGGCGATTATCGAGTGTTACTGACATCAGCGGAAAAGAAGGCAACAAGAAAGATTTCAGCCTGGGAACCGACCTGAGTCTGTTAAGTGCCAATGTATTTCTTGAGGCTCCTGTAACCAAGAATTCTTCATTGCTTATGGCTTACCGTCGATCTTATCAGGGACCACTGTACAATAAGCTTTTCAATCAATTTAATAATACAAGTACCCTGACTCAAGCGCAACAAGTGCCGGGCGGACCAGGCGGACGTGGAGGTGCAGCGGCTGCAAGTACACCTATTTCATATTTCTATGATCTTAATGCGAAATATACTTACCGCCTTGGTGAGAAAGATATCTTTTCCTGGAGTTTATATCAGGGAAATGATAATCTGGATAACAGCCGCGAAATCAATCTACCTTCATTTATTACCGGGAATGGCGGAGGAATCAGCATTAACGATATTACTGACTATGGTAATTTAGGATCCAGTGCAAAATGGTCCAGGTTTTGGGGATCTAAATTATACTCCAATACCCTTGTCAGTTATTCGACCTATAAAAGTGACCGCGACAGAAGCAACAAATCAACAGTGACTGACACTGCCGGGTTTAGCACTGAAGTGAGCCGGGGAACAGTTGAAAAGAATATGATCGAGGACTTTAGTCTGAAATCTGACTGGGAATGGCAGGGCTTCAATAAAGTTAAGCTGCTGTTCGGCGGATTCACATCGAGGCAAAATCTAAGCTTTAACTATCTGGCCGATACCACAATGCTGATTAACCAGTATAATAAAGCATTTACCGGTGGGGCCTACGGGGAAACCGAAATGAATCCCAATGAACAGCTACAATTTAAGGCAGGATTACGCTCCACCTGGTACGGTAAAACCGGACGTTTCTATATTGAACCCCGGCTTTCAGGAACCTATTCTCTGAATGATCGGCTTACCCTTAAAGCAGCAGGAGGCCGTTTTTATCAATTTGCAAACCGGGTACTTCGGGAAGATATTTTATCAGGCAGCCGGGACTTCTGGGTATTATCAGATGGAGATGCAATACCGGTAGGCGCAGCAAATCATTATATCGGCGGACTTAGTTATGAAACCGGAGCCTTCCTTTTTGATGCCGAGGTCTATTATAAAAAGTTAGACGGACTTACTGAATATTCCCAACGGCAGAGTCCTAATCCGAGATCAAGAACCATTGAAGAGCATTTTTATAATGGACAGGGATTCAGTAGGGGTATTGAATTACTTGCACAGAAGAAAACGGGCAATTTTACAGGATGGCTGAGTTATACCCTAGCCGAAGCAAAAAACCAGTTTGACACCTACGGCGAAAATTACTATTACGCAAATCAGGATAACAGACATGAATTTAAATCGGTAAACATGTATCGCTGGAAGAAATGGACATTTTCGGCAACATGGATTCTGGCATCAGGAAGGCCCTACACCGCCCCGACAGGAAGCTATTCCCTGGATAATATGAACGGAAGAAGAGCAAACTATCTCACCATTAGTGGAAAGAACACTGAACGTCTGCCTGCATATCATCGCCTGGATGCTGCCATTACTATGGACATATTGAAAGTTGATAGCCGCAAAGCAGGTACAATAGGCCTTTCACTATTTAACATTTATAACCGCAAAAATACCTGGTATAAGGAATATTCTATTCAGGACAATCAGGTAATTACTTCAGATATAAACTACCTGGGCTTTACACCCAATATCACACTAAGCATCAAATGGAAATAAAAATACACCTGAAATGGCTTTGCATGATGGTTATCTTAATAACTTTTATCTCATGCGAAAAGAAATCACTAATCGCAACAAGCGAAAAACCGGTTGTTCAGGCTTACCTGATACCAGGAAGGCCTGTTCTGGTAAAAGTTAATATGCAGCGCGGACTTGTTGATACCGCTTCGTACGGACTTCCGATCACTGGATTAACTATCAGCATCAGTGATGGCACAAATACAATAAGCCTGCAAGAAGCTGTAAATGGGCAATATAGCCTGAATGATAAAAATTTTATCAAAACCGGCAGCACATACACCATGACTTTCTCGTATCTGAATAAGGAAGTGTCTGCAAAAACAACGGTTCCCGGAAAACCTCAAGGACTGACCATTTCTGAAACGGTAATCAGCATACCCCAATTCAGCCCCGGTACAGATACCCTCGACACATTCATTCCGGTATATATTAACTGGGAAAATCCCAATAAATCAGACCATTTGCTGATTATGAAAAATGATGAAAAGTATCCATCAGGTATAAGTAACGGAGGAGGACCAGGAGGTTTTGGTGGCGCTTACCGTGATATAGAAATGAACACCGGCACCACAACATCTTTCGAAATTGACCGGATGACATTCAGGTATATCGGTTATTATACAGTCTATCTCTATGCCCTGAATAAAGAATATGTTGAAATCCTTAATGCCAGTAATAATTCTTCTTTAAATCTAACGAATCCGGTAACGAATATAAAAAACGGACTTGGGATTTTTACGGCAATGCAAGCCGATTCATTAAGGCTATTTGTTCGTGAAAAATAATTGAGCTACTGAAATATCTTAATCTATCAAAACAAAGAATATGAAATCGATCACCTTACAAAAACTAAAAAAAAACTTCCTGTTTCTATTATCTGCAATTACAATTTTCTCTCTGAACGCCTGTGTAAAAGGAGAGGAAAGTTCATTAAACATTTCATCGCTTAGTGTTATACACGCATCTCCCGGATTACCGGCAATAGATTTTTATTATAATGGCACCAGAATTAACGGTGATAGCATTATTGCTTATGGAGATACCATACCTAATAAATTTTTTAATTCAGGAACGGCTTCAATCGTTGTTAAGAAATATATCTCATCAACCACATATATCAGTACCAGCATTGATCTTCAGAGCGAAAAAAATCATTCATTTTTTGTTGTGGGTAAACCCAATGAGGTTACTTACCTTTTTACAACAGATGATCTTACTGCTCCGGCTTCAGGGAAAGCAAAATTAAGATTCATAAACCTTAGCCCGGATGCCCCGAACCTGAATTTTAAAATAAACTCAAGTAATTTATTTGGCTCCATAGCCTTTAAATCTTATTCCGAATTTAGTCCTGTAGATCCTGGTGAGCAGAAAATCAGCATTCAGGATTCTGCAAGCGGAGCAATTCTGGCCGAACAGAATTTAAACATCGAGGCAGGCAAAATTTATACTGTTTGGGCAAAAGGACTGGTTTCAGCAACTGAAAATGATCTTGCCTTGTCTATGCAGGTTGTCGGACTTCAGCCATAAAATCAGCGCCTTAAACTATGCTTCGCTTGCTTTAATTACCCGTCCCTGATCCAGAATCAGTGTATGGGTAATACTTTCGGGCATTTCCTGCGGATAATGACTGACATAAATTAGGCTAAGATTACTGATTGAACAGATCTCATCAATGAGATTTTTAAACTGCTCCTGTTGTGAAAAATCGAGTCCGAGACAGGGTTCATCAAGGATCAGCAGAACCGGGTTCTTAACCATTGCCCTTGCCAGCATACAAATCCGCTGAATACTAACCGGAACATTACGGAACAATGTACCGGAATATTCTGCGATATGCAGTAGTTTCATCCAGCGCAGTGCGGTTTCAGCTTTAGGTTTATTTGAAACACGAAATAATCCCAGTGTATCGTCAAAACCAGATTCTATAACCTGAAGACAGGTATTCCCAGTCGGGAAATACTGAAACAGTTCGGGCGAAACATAGCCGATCTTCTTTTTTATTTCCCAGATACTCTCCCCGCTTCCTTTACGCTGATCGAAAAGTGTGATTTTATTTGCAAATGCCTGTGGATTATCTCCATTAATCAGGCTTAGTAAGGTTGATTTCCCGGCACCATTATGGCCGATTAACATCCAGCGCTCAGCTTGTTTCATTTGCCAGTTTACATGATCAAGAATCAGCTTATCACCATACCTGATACTGACATCCTCCATCTCAATAATGACATGGTAAAGAGGCTGCTGTGTAGTTGAAAGCAGCTCCCTCAGTTCAGCCTGATCGATCTTTTCAGTCGTGCTTAAGCCTAAAATTTCAGGGTTAAACTGATTAGCGGAACCTTTACTGATTACTTTCCCCTGATCCAGAACCACAACATGTGATATGGCCTCAGGTATTTCAGAAGGTGTAGTGGCCATGATTATACTGATGCCCGAGTCAGAAATTTCCCGGATGAGTTCATTGAAATCCTGGCGGGCAGCTACATCCAATCCGTTCAAAGGATTATCAAGTAATAATAATAGCGGATTTCTGATCAAGGCTGAAGCAATCAGCAAGCGCTTAGTCTCACCATTAGATAATTTGATTAACTGTTTATCAAGCAGATGAAGCAGGTTCAGTCGCTCAGTGAGCCTTTTAAATGTCCAGAAACCGGCAGGCCTGACAACTTTAATAGCAGAAAGATAATCCGCTACTGTATCTGCATCCTCAGAATCGCAGGAATTAAAGCGCTGCTGATAATAGAAATCACTGGTATTCGAAAGGTTACGAAACTCATGCCGGGCAGATACCTGAGCCATCAGTTTATACCTGTTAAAAAAAGGATCATCCTGATGATGTTCAGCAATATATTGGTCAAAAAAAGGATAAGTGGCTTCTCCCCTGGCCATTGAAGCCTTACCCATAATAAAATCCAGAAGAGTACTTTTCCCTGATCCGCTCTTGCCCACCAATGCCCAGTTCTGCCCCATTTCAAGATCAAAATCAAGCCCTTCAAAAACAAGAGAGTTATACTGGCGGATACTTACGTTGCGGAATGAAAAAAGAAGATTACTCACAGAAGAATTTTAAAACCTGACAGGTCTCAAAACTATTGTTTTAGGCTTAAAGAACAAAACAGGATTTTTTTGTTTTTATTGCTGGCATTTAAAGGCTTCCCATTTATTGTTTTGCCAGCATACTTTTCGTTGCCCCGTGCGGACAAAACAAACAGATGTTAAAAGCAATTTGCTATTACGAACTTTTCGTAATACATTTACGAAACATTCGTAGATATGGAAAAGTTAACACCAAATGAGGAAGAAGCAATGCAGGTAATCTGGAACCTATGCAAGGGAACAGTTAAAGATTTCCTGAATGTATTACCAGAGCCTAAACCGCCTTATACCACCCTTGCTTCAACAGTCAAGAACCTGGAGAAGAAAAAGTTTGTTTCTGCTCAGAAAATTGGAAACACTTATTTGTACACTCCTCAAATAAAAGAAGAAGAATACAAGAAAAAATTCATGGGAGAGTTTGTGAGTGATTACTTCAGCAATTCATATAAGGAGTTGGTCAGCTTCTTTGCGACACAGGAGAAGATCAGTACCGATGAATTAAAAGAGATCATTGAAATGATTGAGAAAGGAAAGAAGCCATGATACCTGAACTTATCATCTATCTGCTTAAGGCGAATTTGAGCATTTTAATTTTCTATTTCGGCTACCGTCTCTTTTTGAAGCAGTTTACCTTTTATTCACTAAACCGGATCTATCTCTTATTTGCATTAATTTATTCGGGCCTTTACCCTCTGATAAACCTCGGAGATTTATTCAAGAGTAATCCTGAAATAAAACAACAAATCAACAACATAAGCCCAGACTGGCAGCAATCGGTCGGTTATGTAAACAGTAGCAATGTGGTGCCCGACAACATTTACTGGCAGATGATTATCCTGATATTCTGGGCTGGTGTCATCCTGATGATGGGCCGCCTGATTATTCAGCTAAGCTCTCTGTTAGTCCTTCACAGAAAATCTGAGCAGGCAGTTTCAGGTGACCTTAATTACAGGATAGTCCGGAAAAAGGTGAATCCATTCTCATTCTGGAAAACCATATACCTCAATCCAGAATATCATGAGCCAAGAGAATTGCATTCCATTTTAGAACATGAACAGGTACATGTCAATCAATTACATAGTCTTGATGTTATGATTGCAGAAATATGCACTGTTTTTAACTGGTTCAATCCTGGCGCATGGCTCATCAAAGATGCCATACAAGCAAACCTGGAATTTATAACCGACCTAGAGGTATTGAATTCGGGAATCGACAGCAAGGAATACCAGTATGCATTATTAAAGATTAATGTTCTGCCTCAAAATAAATTACCCGTTAATAATTTTCATTTACTAACCATAAAAAGAAGAATCGCTATGATGAACAAAAAACAATCCAGGCGCATAAAAAAAGGAATATATATCTTCCTACTGCCAGCAATCATGTGTCTGGTACTGATCGTTACAAATTCCAGAGAGGCCTTAAGCAACAGCCAAATAAGCGATATTATCGTTAATCTCCCGAAAATGCCATTAATCGGCGAGATAAACCATGAGCCAGCAAACAAAGAAATTGAGGCTTCAGAAAGCAGATCAATTCAACATCAGGAGCAAGTGTCCAATAGTTCAGAATCAACAGCTCCTGCAGATACGATTAAACCTAAAAGTATAATCATCAAATTGACTGCCATAGGTGATAGTATGAAGACAGGTGATAAAAAGCCATTGTACATTATCGACGGAATCAAAACTAATAATCTGGAGAGAATAAACCCTGAAAGTATTGTCTCAATAAATGTGAATAAAGGTATTGAGGGTATTATTCATTATGGTACTTCGGGTAACAATGGAGTTATTGAAATTAATACAAAAGCTGGAAGTATTCCGCCATTAACTATTTCCCAACCTTCTAAAGGAATAAGTTTAAGACCGGTTCAGACTGAAAAAGTATCACTCAATGATTTAAATAATGAGTTAATCCTCCTCAACGGGAATGAGGTAGAAAAAACAATACTAAATGATCTTTCCGTTATGTCTATTGGCACAATAGAAGTATTCAAAGGGGAAAAAGCATTAAATAAATTCGGAGAAAAAGGTCGGAATGGTGTTATATCAATTACAACGAAACCAGAGTAATGCTTTGAAAGCACGAGCAGCGAGCCCTCATTATTATTTGGCACCAGAACGCTCCAGTATAATCTCAACAATCTAGCTAGCGCGCCTGTGGCGTGCGTTACCTAATACCTCCCAATGCTAG
>CAZGWG010000016.1:0-34714 GCA_964529165.1 uncultured Sphingobacterium sp. | reverse complement strand
GGAATGCTGTATCGCCTTACAGAATCTGGTGTTAACCCTAAAATTAATTTACGAGCTGATTCAAAGCAACTGGGAATGGTGCCAGTGTTCAATACCATAGCTGAAATTAAAGGCGCTGAAAAGCCCGATGAGTATGTAGTACTTTCTGCACATTTTGATTCATGGGATGGTGGCACAGGAGCTACAGATAATGCTACAGGAACGATTACCATGCTTGAAGCGATGAGAATCCTCAAAAAAGTCTATCCAAATCCAAAGAGGACTATTCTCGTTGGGCATTGGGGTAGTGAAGAACAGGGATTAAATGGTTCGAGAGCATTCGTTGAAGATCACCCGGATATTGTCAGAAATATTCAGGCTCTGTTCAATCAGGACAATGGAACCGGAAGGGTTGTTGATCTTTCGGGACAGGGATTTTTACATGCCTATAGTTATCTGGGTAGGTGGTTACAGGCAGTGCCTGCTGAAATAAACTCAGAGATAAAAACTAACTTTCCGGGTACTCCGGGGGGCGGTGGATCTGATTATGCATCCTTCGTGGCTGCAGGTGTTCCGGCATTTTCATTAAGTTCACTGAGCTGGGCATATGGCACTTATACCTGGCATACCAACCGTGATACTTATGATAAGATCGTGTTTGATGATGTTCAGAAGAATGCAATTCTGACAGCGATCCTGGCCTACAAAGCAAGTGAAGATCCAACACCAGCATCCCGCGAAAAAAGTATTCTTCCGCTTAATCCCCGAACCGGGCAGCCAATTTCATGGCCGGCACAACGCAGCCCGATTCGTAAAGGTGGTGTAAATTAAAATAACGCTGACAGGGTTTTAATCCCTGTCAGCATTTTAATCGGAACATCTCCAATAGCCAATTATAGTACCAATAAACCGTTTTGCCTTAAGGTGTTTATTGCCTTTCCATACCAAAATGGTTCAAAATCTTCTTTAATGCTATTCTCAAAGTCATCTTTGGCCTGGCGGAAGGTGGTCAGTTCTTTATTATCAGGACTTATTGTCTGAAGGAATTTTGCAAGCCATTCAGCTTGTTCTCTAGCTGTCTGCATACTAAAACCATTTTTTTTATCATAGAATTTCAATTCTGCTATTTCCCATTGCCTTCCTTTTTTGTTCTTTGTAAAAATACTAAGCTCAGGTTCGGTTCCTAACCAAAGAATCTTTGAATCGGGTTTGATCAGATAGGAATCGTCTTTTGTCAATGTTCTCTCAATAAATCCCAGATCAACCTTAGTTTTTGGCACTTTATGTTCAAACCATTCCTGTAAAGGATAATCAAAGCAAATTCCATGCATATAATTAAACAATGATTTCTTTAATCCGTAGCTAAACAGTTCATGATTGGCTCCCGTTTTATCAAGGTGAACTATATCATTATTGGCAAAGCTTCCGCTTGTGCTGCAGGCTTTTTCAACTTTGAATTTTTCGGGGTACATTCCAACCGGACTATGCGCCGTCATAGCAAACTGGTGCCAGAATGCCGATTGCAGAATACCTGTCTCAAACATTTGTCTAACCATTTCTAATGAATCGATAGTTTCCTGAGCGGTTTGGGTTGGAAAGCCATACATCAGATAAGCATGAACCATAATCCCGGCTTCGGTAAAATTATGGCAAACCCTGGCTACCTGTTCAACCGTTACCCCTTTTTGGATCAGTTCAAGCAGACGATCAGATGCCACCTCAAGCCCACCCGAAATTGCAATACAACCAGAAGCTTTTAACAGTAAACAAAGGTCTCTGCTAAAGCTCTTCTCAAAGCGAATATTTGTCCACCAGGTTACAGTCACCTTTCGCCTGATAATCTCCAAAGCTAATGAACGCATTAAGGCTGGTGGTGCAGCTTCATCAACAAAATGAAAACCTCGCTCACCAGTTTGTTCAATCATTTTCTCCATTCTATCACAAAGCAAACCGGCAGCAATCGGCTCATAAACCTTAATGTAATCAAGTGAAATATCACAGAATGTACATTTCCCCCAATAGCAACCATGAGCCATGGTCAGCTTGTTCCACCTGCCATCGCTCCACATGCGGTGCATTGGGTTAACAACCTCTATAACTGAAATGTATTTATCAAGCAGCAGATCGCTATAATCAGGTGTTCCCACATCAAATTGCTTGTAATCCGGAGAAATACTACCATCGCAAAAAATCAGTTCTGTATCGACCATCGCAAAAGTACGCTTTAACTCATGCAGGCTGCGCTTTCCGTCAATCAGTTCACAAAGATGCTCTATTGGAGCTTCACCATCATCCAAACAAATAAAATCGAAGAACTCAAATACCCTGACGTCAGAAACTGAACGAAGTTCGGTATTCGGGAAACCTCCACCCATTGCAACTTTAATTTGAGGATAGTGTAACTTCAGCCATTGAGCTATTCGAAAAGCAGAATAAAGATTTCCGGGAAACGGAACAGACAGAGATACAAGCCCGGGTTTAATCTCTTGCATCTTCTCTTCCAAAACAAGTATGAGCAGTTTGTCGATATAGGTCAATTCAAGTTGCAGAGTCCCATACAATTCATCGAAACTGTTTGCAGAACGTGCTAAACGTTCTGCATATCGGCTGAATCCAAAATGAGGATCTATACATTCAACGATTAAATCCGAAATATCTTCAAGGTAAAGGGTTGCGAGGTGCTTTGCCTTATCCTGCGTGCCCATACTACCAAAGGCCCAGTCTAGTTCATCCAACTGTTTAAACCGTGATGCCTCTGGCAGAAAATCTTCCTGGCAAATCAGGTGTGAAAGTGTTGGATTATGGCCCTGCAGAAAAGATATAACGGCATCAATGCTGTTAATATAATGCCCGCTAAGAGCAATAATTCGCTTTGAATTTTCTGAAAAAGTATCGGAGAAAATGATCTGGGAGAACAAGTCCTCTAAACCGGAACTGGAAAACAACTTTAGAATGACCTCTATCCCTAAATCAGACTGATATGAAGAAATATTTTTAGTATTAAGAAAGCCTTTCAAATATGCCGTTGCAGGATATGGCGTATTCAACTGGGTAAAGGGTGGAGTTATTAAAAATACCTTCTTTGTCAAATCTGAAATTTTAAACCGTAAATTATATCCTAAAATTAATGATGGAGTTTTAGACTATGATTGATTCCTAAACTTGCAATATTACGACTTAAATATTCGACTCCGGAAATACGTTGCTGATAGAGGTTAATATAACCCAGTTCAACTGTCAGATTCTTGACCATCTGGTAATTGAGTGCAGCATAAAAGCGATTCTGATCAAATGAATTATAAAATATACCATGATGGGTATTTACATAAATTCCATCACTCAATTTAAGATAAACATCATGTTCATGCTTTTTTGAGTTAAGTAATTTACATTCAACGGAAAGCATATAAGAGATTCGCTCCAAGAACCTATAACCATCAATCAATGATTCATCCAGTTTCTTACGAATAAATCGTTCTTCCATCCGGTAACGATGATTAAAATGAATTGATCTCAATTTATGACTAAATCCCAAATCATGGTTAAGCCTTATTTCAGGAACTTTTAATGAACTTGAAAACTCAGGATCACCCGGAGAATTTAAATAATAAGCAATACCATTACCAAAATTGAACTTTTTAAATGCATCAAACCCCAACTGCAGTTTACAGAACATCTGTGATTGTTTGACAGGATCTGTATAAATGCGCTCCTGAAGGTCAAGACTCAAAGCCCACCTTTTTGATAATTCTAAATCAGATGAAAAAGCTGCCACAGCAAGGCTTTGCCTGGTAATTATTTTCTTAAAATCCTGTCCTGACGCAGAATATGAAAAAAGCACTAAGAATATAATCTTAAAAAAGACCCCTGCCGATCTCAATGACATACTAGAAATATTGCCTGAAAATAATGAATGGATTTGAAGATAAATAACAGATAGCGAATATTTAATAAATAAAGATCCAGACTCGCTTGCTATTCATGCAGTCATCCGGATTCAATAGTTTACAGTTTAGTATCTTTGACAAATATTTTAAAAGCGAATATGGTCGAGATCGGAAAATTTAATGAGCTAAGGTTTATCAAGAAGACTGAAAATGGTCTCATCCTTACCGAAGGAGAGAAAGAAGTTCTTTTGCCCTATGTACATGCTCCGGAGGGTGCCGAGATTGGCGACAATCTTCATGTATTTATTTATATCCATAGTGATGGTCGTTTAATGGCCACTACTGAAACTCCGCTTGCGATGGTAGATGAGTTCGCTTTTCTGGAGGTTGTTGATGACAATGAAAACGGTGCGTTCCTGGATCTGGGTATAGGCAAAGATGTATTTGTTCCGAACAAAGAGCAAAAGCGTCCAATGAAGATTGGTCAGAAATATGTCGTTTTCCTGTTCAATGATGAGAAAACTGAACGCATTACCGCCTCCTCATACCTCAGTGATTTTATAAATCAGGATGAACATGATCTGGAAGAGGGAGATGAGGTAAGACTGCTGATTACAGATGAAAGTGATTTGGGTTTTAGTGCAGTAATAAACCAGCGGTTCATGGGGCTTCTTTACCGGAATGAAGTATTTGAAGATCTTAAACCCGGTGATCAGAAGCGCGGATTTATAAAAAAGATTCGCGAAGGAAATAAGATTGATCTTAGTCTTCAGGTAATTGGCTTCAAACATATTCTTGATTTGAAGGATAGCCTGATGATCGATCTTCAGGAAAATAATGGATCAATTCTTTTAGGTGATAAAAGCTCACCAGAGGATATTTATAACCGATTAAAGATTAGTAAAAAGGCCTTCAAAAAAACAATTGGAAGCCTGTATAAGGAACGTCTGATTACCATATCTGATCACGAGATAAAACTAGTCCCACAGGAAAAATCCTGACCTAATAAACTGGAAGAGTTTGCTATTCTCAGCAAAAAGAATTAATATTAATAGGTAATCATAATATGTATTCAAATGAAAACAGCGCTATTATCCTTCATTCTCATAAATCTGGGCCTTACTGCAAGGGCCCAACATACTGTTCCCACTGCTGCAATACAAATACAAACTGCTGAACTGGCAGCCCCAGCCGACAAACGGGGAGCTTCGAGTGTTTACGGTTATTCTGAAAACGGGGAATTCATTCTGCTCAGAAAGGGCGAAAACGAAATGATCTGCCTAGCTGATGACCCGAAAATTCCGGGATTAAATGTGGCGTGCTATCATAAAGATCTTGAACCGTTTATGAAAAGGGGGCGTGATTTAAAAATTGCAGGTAAGACTCCAAAAGAAGTGACTGATATACGTGACGAAGAGGTTAAAAGTGGAAAACTAAGTATGCCAAAACAACCTGCAAGCCTATTTGTCTATACTGCAAAGCCTGAAAATTTTGATCCTATGACCGGAACTGTTAAGGACGGGTACTTAAGATACGTGGTTTACATTCCTTATGCTACAGCAGAAAGCACCGGACTCCCACTAAAGCCGGATGTTCCTGGTATGCCTTGGCTTATGGATCCGGGAACGCACAGAGCGCATATCATGATCAGCCCACCACAGAAAAAATGATCGTTTCTTTGCGTTAAGATTTTAATGAATTGGGTTTAGCGGTTCTTCGTCATGGCTGGTTTTTCTGTTTAGAAATACCTCTTTTTTCATACTTCTTGCAGCAAGTACAGCACTGATCAGCATCAATATTGCTCCTGCGAAGAATGGAGCACCCGCAAAATTAACCTCTCCCTCCGGCCTTGTAAACCAGGCGAACAAATTGGTCATAAGTAATGGGCCTACAATTGAAGTCGCGCTCATTAAACTGGTTAATGCACCCTGTAATTCCCCCTGCTCATTTCGGGGAACATTGCCTGAAATGATTGATTGCAGTGCCGGGCCAGCGATACCGCCCAGACAATACGGAATTAAGAATACAAACATCATCCAGCCTTCGGTCGCAAAAGAAAACAGAAAGAGACCAATAGAATATAAACCTAGTCCGACATAAATACTTTTCTCATCACCCAATTTTGGATTTATATAACGGATCAGCCCTCCCTGTACTATTGCTATAAGTAAACCAATGACTGTTAATGAAATCCCCATTAAGGTATTACTCCATTGAAATTTTTCTATGTTGAAAAATGTCCAGGTGCTCTGAACTGCGTGACCAGCGATATAGACAAAAATCAGGGAGACAATCAGACCTCCAACACCTTTGTACTGCTTAAGCTGTAAAAGAGAACCCAGAGGATTGGCACGCTTCCATTCAAAAGGTCTCCGATGTTCTTTTGCAAGTGATTCAGGAAGTACGAAGTAACCGTATATTAAATTCAAAAAAGTCAGAATTGCAGCCGCCATAAAAGGGACTCTGGGACCATACTCACCTAAAAGTCCACCCAGGCCAGGACCAATAATAAATCCTAAGCCGAATGCTGCACCAATCATTCCAAAATTTTTGGATCGGTTCTCAGGAGTACTGATATCAGCGATATAAGCTGTAGCAGTTGTAAAGCTTGCACCGAATAATCCCGCAATCAGCCTTCCTACAAAAAGCCACCAGATTGTTGGTGCCAATGAAAGAAAAATATAATCGATACCGAAGCCAAATAAAGATAAAAGTAAAACCGGCCTTCGCCCATACTTATCACTCAGGTTACCGATTACAGGTGCACAAATAAACTGCATAATGGCATAGGCAAAAGTTAGCAAACCAGCCCATTGGGAAGCTTCGCTGATATTACCCTGTATCAGTTCCTCTATTAATTGAGGGAAAACAGGAATAATCAAACCAAGCCCGATAACATCCAGCAAGAGGGTAATAAAGATAAAACTGACAGCGGCTTTGCGGGATTTAGGCATTGTTTCCTATTCAGATTATTTGGCGACGAACTTAGTTATAATTCAGAGAATTGATAAGTCCGTTTTTACAAAAAATTAGTTAATAAAATGATAAAGGAATACTACTTCGCCTTTAAAGGCAGGTTTATTTTGTCCCTGGATCTCAAGCTCGACACCTAAAACAGCCTTTGTTACTCCTCTCAGATTTGCAATGGAAACTAACTTTGCCTTTAATCTGACTTCACTATCCACAACAACAGCCTGCGCAAATTTGAGGTTCTCAATACCATAATTAATCTCCATTTTCAGATTTCTGATATCGACAATTTGCTTCCATAAATACGGGATCAACGATAAGGTAAGATAACCATGCGCAATTGTTGCATTAAAAGGTCCCTCATTAGCTGCCCGCTCAGTATCAATATGAATCCATTGATGATCCAAAGTCGCATCAGCAAATTTCCCGATCTGATCCTGAGTAATTTTATGCCAGGCAGAAACACCGAGTTCCTGACCAAGAAAAGATTCAAATTCAGTATAATTATTAATTACGAGCATATTAAAACAGATGTTTATGTTAAATCGATTCTTTTTAATCAATCGTTTGCAAAGTTAATGTTTATTAAGTGATGATACATTACCTGTTTTATACAAGCGTTTGCTTCAGGATTTAAATTGCATATTTAAAGTATGATTCAGAAAAATTCGGATAGAATTGCGAAGCTAAAATTATTCACCAGCGTTTTTTTGCTGGGACTGATCATTCTTATTTACCGGCAAAAATCTCATCCTGAACTGATAGAAAAATACTATTCGGGTACGTTATATCCCCGGATTCGCACAGGACTACAATTTATTTTCGATAAGCTTCCTTTCAGTTTGGGCGATATCCTTTATATAGTGCTGAGCATCGCTATATTAATTTCCATTTTCAAACTTTTCAGAAGCTTTTTTATTAAGAAAAGACGACAGGAAAGAGTAAAAATTACTCTTAATATGATTATTTGCTTGGAAATACTCATCCTGGCTTTTTACTTATTCTGGGGTTTGAATTATTTCCGGCAGCCTGCAGCAGATAGATTGGACCTGAACGGGCCTGAATATTCTAATGATGAAATTTACAAAATAACCGGAATTCTTATAGATTCTGCTAATTCTATCCGTTCGAAGATCAATCTAGAACATTGGCCTGAAACAGACCATGAACTGTATTCAGAATCGGCCAGGGCGATAGAAAATCTACAATCTCCATACAATACTGCTGTGTACCCGATCCCCGAAATAAAGAACTCCCTGCTTAGCCCTCTTTTAGATTACTTTGGGACTGCAGGATATTTTAATCCCTTTACCGGAGAAACCCAGATTAATTCCGGAATGCCGATATATTTAAAACCCTTTGTTGCCTGCCATGAAAGGGCTCATTCTATGGGCTATGGTGCTGAAGATGAAGCCAACTTCATTGGCTTTATAAGCGCCAGTGAATCGGATAATTCATTGCTTAGATATTCGGCCTATTATCTTGCCGCGCAAGAATTTATGTTCGAAACGGGTAGATTGGATACAGTGGTCTTTCAGACTCTGAAGAACCGGATTTCAGAACCATTTATGGCTGATCTGAAAAATGAAAAAGCCTACTGGGAGGAATACAGGGGAATAACAAGAAGATTCAGCAGCATCTTTTATGATAATTATCTGAAGGCAAATAAACAGCCAGATGGAATACGCAGTTATAATCGGATGATTATACTGATGATGGCTTATTATAAAAAAAGAGGGCTATTAACACCCCCTGATTAATTATTTCCCTAATGCCACTTCCCGGGCTTTGGTTGTAGTGTAATATTTTGCGATCATATTCGGAACTTCCCATACCGGTAACTTTCCATCTCTCAAATACTGAAAGTACGCTTTGGCTACCTGTGCAAAATGATCTTCGTGTCCAACTTTATACTTATCAGGAATAATTACCTCCCAACCCGTTGAATTTTTCTTTAATTCGACTCCCGGATACTTATCGTTAATCTGTTTCATGTCATCCATAATCGCACTTTCAAATGTTTTCATATCAGTACCCGCAGCTGGCTCGATGTACAATACCGGCTTAAAATTCTGCTCCTTCCCTTGTTTAATTATAACACTAGCCTTAGTACCGCGCATTACCGAGAAATGAGTATCCCCGGTACCCTCAGGTGCCTGAAAGTCCCAGGTCACAGAAACTTTTGCATGAATTCCTTTCAGACGATAGTTTATTTCCCCGTTTGAATATGGATTCAATACACCATCTTTAACATCAGCTTTCAAATATTCCGGAAATTCCTTTTTGAGTGTAACCTTTTCAAATTGCGCCGCTGTTAATTTAGTACTCCATCTTTTAGCCGAAACAATTTCAACATCCTTTTTATAGTCAAGCACCTGATCAGGAAAACATTCCCATTGAACTAAATCAACCAAGTGGGTTGTAATGTCTGTGATCCCTTCGCCCTGCTGCTTCACATCAAAAAACCAGGCCGGTCTGACAAGCGGTTTACCTGAAACATTCTTGAAGAAGTAATGAACACTGATCTTAGTAACCGAAGGGTTCTCGGGGGTACCCTTCTCAAGTTCGCCAAAAGCCGGAAGGTGCGCAAACTCCTTTTGAAGAATGCTGTTAATCTCATAGCGCTCTGTCATGATATCATAAAGCAGCACTTTATTCTTTTCAGCCGATTTAAATGCCTGAACCAATGTATTAAAACCATCCGTATCAATTGCCATTGGTTTATCTGCCAATACATTCAAACCTGAATCAACAGACTGTTTGATATAACTTGTTTTAAACTTATTATTTCCGGCAATAACAACCACATTCCCTGCCTTTTCCTGAAACATCCTTTGGAGGTAATCATCACCGGTATATACCTTTTCATTCCATTGGGTTGGATTCTCTTTCCTTTTGTTATAAGAGCTGATCAAATTAAGGTGTGCCTTAACCTCATCTCCGTAAGGTGCATACACATGTACCACAGAATCAATTTCGGGATACATCGACTTCTGTAAAAGGGCAGAATGGAAATGTCCCGGGTCCAGAGTAATCAGGCGAATTTCAGGTTCCTGCATTTTTTCAGTTTTGTTTACACAGGCTGTACCAAACAAAACCAAACAATTGATTAACAGCAGGTGTTTAAGTTTATTGAAATCAGATTTTATCATTTGAATAGCTTGAAATTAAATTTATTTTAATTTTTCGATTTACGAGCAGACGAGTAATAATCTTTTAATAAAAATTAGATAATTTTCTCTAAAGTAATAGATTTTAGCTTCGGTGCAAGGAGTTGTATTCCTGTAAATGCGATCAGATAAGCACATCCCGCAAAAATGAATAATGATACATAGCTTCCGGTTGTTTGTAACAGAAAGCCTCCGATCGTTGCCCCGAACATACCACCAACTGCACCCAACATACTACCTATACCCACCACAGAACCAACCACCTGTCTTGGAAACATATCGGTTGTAAGGGTAAAGAGGTTAGCCGACCAGGCAGAATGTGCCGCCAAAGCGAGTCCAATCAGGCCTACAGCAAGCCATAATTCTGTTGTCTGTGCTGCAAAATAAACCGGAACAACACATAAAGCCGAAGCAAACATTGTAGTTTTACGACTTCGGTTTACAGACCAGCCACGTTTAATTAAGGTTGAAGATATCCATCCGCCAACAATACTTCCAAAATCAGACATCAGGTAAATTATAATCAGAATTGGGCCGATTTCTGTGATTCCAATGCCATAATTACTGAAAAAGAACTTAGGCAGAAAGAAAAGAAAGAATGAAAAGATTGGATGAGTCATGAATGCCCCAAATGCGAAGGCCCAGGTTTGTCTATACTTTAGCAGTTGAAGCCAAGGAATCTTTATCTGAGGTTCTGCCGGATCACTCGTAATATATTCCAGCTCTTCTTTTCGAAGTTCCGGATGATCCTGGGGTAACCGGTACATCATCATCCAGAAAATAATCCAGATAAAACCTATCGCGCCTGTAATGACAAAGGTCATCTGCCATCCATAATTTATAGCTATAAAAGGAACAACAAGGGGGGCAACTATTGCACCAACACTTGCTCCCGACACAAAAATACCCGTAGCTAATGCCCTCTCTTTTCTTGGGAACCATTCAGAAACGGCCTTTAAAGCCGAAGGAAAGTTTCCTGCTTCCCCTAAACCAAGGAGAAAACGAACAGCTGCAAATCCAAAAAGAGAGGCAACAAGTGCATGCATCATCGTAGCAATACTCCAGAATCCGATAGCAATTGCAGCCCCCATACGGGTTCCGATCTTATCCAGAAGATGGCCCATAAACAAAAAGCCCATGGCATAGGCTGCCTGAAAGGAGGATACAATAAATCCATATTCAGAATCAGACCAGCCAAATTCCTTTTGAAGCTGAGGCGCCAGAATACCCAGAACCTGCCTGTCAACAAAATTAATTGTGGTAGCCAGGAACAGCATTGCACAAATCTTCCATCGGTACATACCGACTCCTGCTTTGGGAGCTATAACCATTATTTCCTCGTTTCTATTAATATATCACCGCATGTTCATGCAATGGGACCGGATATAAAAAATTATGTTTCGCCAAAATCAAACATTGAGGAATCAAGCCTTTCATTTTAAAATGGCATCAGTATTTCAGCTTATACTTTAGGCTCCCAGCCCTTTTGGTACTCTCTTTTCCAGAGTTTCATAGCTGCAGGATCGTTTAAAATATGTCCATTTTTTGGATCAATATTTAAGGTTCTTCCAGTACGCTGTGCAATATTACCAAGCTGACATAACAGTGTACTCTGATGTCCCCCATGGATATCAGCCGCGAGTGGAGTCCCATCTTTGATACCGCTGAAGAAGTTTTGAATATGAAAAGCATCCAATTGCTGTGAAGGACTGGTCAGACTGCCGGTATCTACCTTAACTTCATTTTTAGCTTCTTTAATCAGATTATTCTTAAGATCAAAAGCTTTATAGGCATTACTACCACCAATTACTAATGTACCGTTCTCACCATAAAATATCACCCCGACCGTGCTTCCCTCAATTGGAAACGGATTACAACTTCTTCCTTCCCAGGTTATGGTTGATTTATTACCAAACTCTATATTAATATTTTGTGTATCGGGAGCTTCCCAATCATCCTGAAAACGATATCTTCCACCAGTAGAGCTTACTTTTGTTGGGAATTCAACCTGAAGACCCCAACGGGCAAGATCGATCATGTGCGTACCATTATTAAGCGCTTCCCCGGTACCCCAATGCCAGAACCAATGCCAGTTATAATGAATCAGGTTGTCTTTAAACTCGCGACGCGGAGCAGGTCCCTGCCAGAGATCATAATCAAGCCACTCAGGCACGGGGACTGCTTTGCCCACTCCAATTGATGGCCGGTTGTTAGTATACCAGGTTTTTGCAAAGTATGGACGTCCAATAATTCCTCCATGCAGTTCAGCAATGCCTGCTGCAACATTGGGCCATGAACGACGCTGATTACCCATCTGAATTACATTTTTATATTTATTCGCTGCCGCCACAAGAAGTTCTCCTTCATGGGGATTATGGCTGCATGGCTTTTCAAGATAAACGTGTTTTCCTGCAGCCGAGGCAAGTAAAGCAGCAGGAGCGTGCCAATGATCAGGTGCTGCTACCACTAAAGCATCAAGCTGTTTATCTTCAAGAGCCTTCCTGAAGTCGGGCTGAGCCATAGGTTTTGTACTTTGTATCCCGGCTACTGTACTGATACATTTTTCGGCGGCACGCTTATCTACATCACAGACATAACGAATTTCGCAATTCTTCTGAGCAGCAAAATTTGAAGACAATGCAAGTCCACGACTATTTACACCCATCATTGCAACCTGAATACGCTCATTAGAGCCCAGAATTTTTGCATAACTGCTTGCACTAAATCCCGGCAGAACACCCCCAAATGAAAGTGCGGCAGCACCGGCGACTGTCTTTTTAATAAAATCCCGGCGGGAATCTGAATTTTTCATGTATTTATTAATTTATGGCGTTTAAGCCTTTGTTTAATTTTATCTTGGTTTCTCAGGAAAGCTCAAATATCATATTCACTTTTCCAGTACTGAGTCGTTTCGGTTTCGGCAGCTTTATTTCCCATGTGCACGGCAATAGCCACATCCTTTCCTGTTCTAACATTTGAAGCAGGTTTCTTTCCGGTCAGGATACATTCAGCAAAATCGCGAAGAGCGTAAACTGTGGGATCAAGCACCGGGTCATCTTTATGAAAAATAATAGGCTCGCCGGTACCCCCCGGAGAAACTTCTACCGTAGCACCTGTAACACCATCTACCGTTCCAATAGTTTTGGCTTTCGCCTCAGGATAAATGAATGCCCGGTCTCTTAATATTTCAATTGTGCCCTTTGTTCCAAGGATACGAATTGAATAACCCTTATATTCATTTGTAAGAATGGATGTAACGCTTGATTTTACACCCCCAGGATATTCATAAACAAGGCGGATATTATCAAAATTATCTCTCCCGTCTTTCCAAAAATCAATTCCACCGAATCCGGCTACTTTTATAGGATGACTATCCTCTATCATATTCACCATATCAATTTCATGTGCACTAAGTTCAGAAAGAAGTCCACCACAATATTCCTTGTACATCTTCCAGTTTACAGCACGCTCCAACTTAGGATCACTTACCGGTTTACGCCAGTCAGAATTGCGGTTATACTGACACTCATAATGATATACCTTTCCAATCCATCCTTTATTAATGATTTCTTTTACTTTATGATACATCGAATAATACCTGTATTGATGACCAACCTGAAATACCAGCTTTGAGCTATCGACCAATTTTACAAGATGAAGAGTCTGTGGTATATCATAAGCCATCGTTTTCTCTACGTAAACATGTTTTCCGGCTTTGAGAGCGGCAACAGACATAGGATAATGGAGATGAAGCGGGGTAGCGATGATTACCGCTTGAACATTGGGATCATCTATTAGTTTCTGATAATCATAATATCCTTTGGCATCCTTGTCGGCAACTCTCAAGCCAGCCTTCAAATGATCCTCTACGATATCACAGCACGCAACAAGCTCAATCGTGCGAACGTTTGCCAAAGTCTGAGCAAGACCCAAACCACGACTACCGGAACCTATAAGCCCAACACGAACCTTTTCAGTTTGGCTTGGCCTAATGAAATCAAGTCCCTGATATCCAAAAGCTGTAAGACCTGTCAATGCTAGAGCACCTGTGCTTATAAACTTTCTTCTTGATTGATCCTTATTTTTCATTATTCTGATTGATGAATTTATCTATTCTTCTTTGCGACTTTGGCATAAACATCAGCCACATTAACCGGAATCCCTCCTTTACGTTTACTCTCATCGGCAGCTTCCATAAATGCATAAATATCGAGTGTTTCCTCAGGACTTACGGGAAGAATTCCTGTTTTGAAAAAATCAGTAATCTGCTTTAATAGCGGATTATAACCTCCATACTCGCCAATCTGAACTGTACCCTTTTCAGCGAATACTGTACCTCCATAACCAAGTTTTCCTGAGCGAACACCACGGAAAGTACCCACTCTGCCATCATTCCATGTTCCAACAACAACATCCACATCAGGAGAACTAATTCTTACCACCTGTTTGCATCCTGGCCCCATTACAGTGAAAAGTGACTCTACCCCATGAATGCCATACCAGAACAGATCGGGATGTGTACTTTCAAGATGGCATGGGCTATAGGTTTCTGCACCAAGTACTTTACCATATTTTCCTGCAGCGATCTCTTGTGCACCAGTAGAATATCTCAGTGAAGAAGAAGAGAAGACTCCTACATTAGCCTTTTTTGCAGCCGCAAATATTGCACTTGCATCGGCAAAAGAAGCCGCGATTGGTTTATCTATAAAGAAGCGCTTGCCGGCTTTAATAACCTGCAAAGCCTGTTCTAAATGTGGCCGGCCATCATTAGTTTCCAGAAGGATAAAATCAACTTTATCAAAAAGGCTGGCGATTGAATCGGTAATTTCAACACCCAACTTTTTTACATCTTCAGTATAGGTTGGTATACGTTCATAACTACTTTTAATTTCCTTGCTACCATACGGATAAGCAGCAACAACCTTAAATCCACTGTACTCAGAGCCTGGGTTCGGGCCGTTTAGAGCTTTAGTGAAAGCAACTACATGTGAAGTATCCAGGCCTATGATCCCTATTCTGTTCCCCTCAACCGGGCTTTTATTAGTTGTACCGTATAAACTTTCTGCAAAGCTGTTTGCGCCAAATCCAATACCTGCAGCAGCAAGTGCTGTTGTTTTGATGAACGTTCTACGGTTCTGTTCTGTTTTCATATTACTGATAAATATACTTTATGATTTAAACATCCTTAAGCAGTGTCTACTTTGCCAATCTGCATATCGAAAAGTAAAATAAATAGCTCAATAATGCAAATAATGTAGTCGGGTGAAGTATAATGTTACTCTATCTTCTTCATTTGGGGCAATATAGGAGTCATTTTAGGAACCAATACCCTGAACATTAAAAACCAGGCTATCAGATAAGCAGTTCCGCAGAACAAAAACAACATATAATAACCAGTTTGAATATGCCCGGCAGCCTTATAATAATCAAGTAAATAACCTGCGCTTTTTGCAACTGTAATATTTCCAAAGCCTCCGAACATTCCACCAATTCCTATAACTGCGCCAATGGAAGTTTTGGGAAACATATCTGAAACAGTAGTCATAATATTAGCCGACCAGGCTTGATGAGCAGACATTCCGATTCCGATAATGATCACTGCATACCACATGTTAAATGATCCTGCCCATTGAGAGAACATCACCATTAAGGGGATAGCAGCATAAATAAGCATGGAAGTTTTACGTGCTCTTACCATAGTCCAGCCTTTGTTTTTACTGAACCACATTGGTAACCATCCTCCTGCAATACTCCCGATTCCAGCTATCAAATAGACCACTGCAACTGGAAAACTTACCTCAAGGCCTACTAAGCCATATTCTGAAATTAAAAATGCAGGAAGCCAGAACAGGAAGAACCACCAAACACCATCAGAAAGAAATTTTCCTACAGCATAAGCCCAGGTTTGTTTATAGGTTAAAAGTTGTCTCCATGGAATTACAGCTTCGGTTTCCCCTTCGTTTGGTTTTGCCGTTTCTTCATCACTATGAATATGTGCAAGCTCTGAGGCGGATATGCGTTTATGCTTCTCCGGAGTTTCATAAATCAGGAACCAGAAAATCAACCATAAAAAACCAACAGCCCCGGTCAGAATAAAGGCCATCTGCCAACTGTAAGTTACAGCAAGCCAGGGAACAAGAAGAGGAGCTATGACAGCACCTATATTCGTACCACTATTAAAAATCCCTGTAGCAAATGCCCGCTCCCGTTTTGGGAACCATTCTGCAACAACCTTTATCGCTGCCGGAAAGTTACCTGCTTCAGTCACCCCTAAAAATGCGCGCACCACTCCAAATCCGAAAGTGGTTTTTACAAATGCATGCATAACTGCGGCTATACTCCATAATATAAGTGATACCGCATAGCCCATTTTACTCCCAACCCTATCAATAATACTTCCTACACCTAACATTCCAAGAGCATAAGCTAATTGAAATGCTGCTACAACGTTTGAGTAATCGGTCTCGGACCAATCAAACTCCTTTTCCAAATAAGGTTTCAACAGACTGATTACCTGTCGGTCAAGATAATTGATAGTTGTGGCGAAGAACACCAGTGAGCATATCGTCCAGCGATAATTAGTCATTTTTTGCATTCAGATCAAATAATTAAGCTCTTTATTTCAGAGTACCCGGTAAGCTTATGATTTAAAATAATTCTTAGCGTTAAAGTAACAAATATTCTGAACCATTTGCCCAAGCCATTGAATATCATTGGGCAATTCACCGTTCTCAACATCGTTACCAATCAGATTACATAAAATTCTTCTGAAATATTCATGTCTCGGATAAGACATAAAACTCCTGGAATCGGTAATCATCCCAACAAAGCGGCTTAACAAACCCATACTTGATAGTGCATTGATTTGATCAATCATCCCGAATTTCTGATCCAAAAACCACCAGGCCGATCCGAATTGAATTTTTCCGGGTATTGTTCCATCATTAAAATTGCCTGCCATTGTAGAAAACATCTCATTATCAGCAGGATTGAGATTGTAGATTATCGTCCTGGCAAGTCTGTTGGTAGAATCCAGTTTATTTAAAAATCTTGACATGCCACGTGATTGTGAAAAATCGCCCATCGAATCAAAACCCGTATCAGGACCTAGTTCAGTAAGCAATCTTGAATTATTATTTCTGATAGCACCAAGATGATATTGCTGAACCCAGTCTTTTTCATGGTCCCAATGTGCCAGATTGAGAAGCATACAAGATTTAAATCTGAGTATCTCGATTGAGCTCAGATCCTCTTGATTAAGAATTTTGATAAAAATCTGCTCTATCTGATCCTCGGTATACTCTTCATAACAAAGTTGCTCCAATCCGTGATCAGATACTACACATCCATTCTTCGAAAAATGGTCGTGTCTACTCTTTAATGCAAACAGATACTGGTTGAAAGTCTTGATCTCATGACCCGAAACAACACCCAATTTTAGTATATAAGAGCGAAGCTCCTCTAAATTATCTGCATTCATAGCCTTATCCGGTCTGAATGAAGGCCGAACCATAACAGAGAAGCCATCAGCTTTAATCTTCTGATGAAATGCAAGATCGTCCAGCGGATCATCTGTTGTACCAATGCTCTCCACGTTCATTCTTTCAATCAGCTTGCGAATAGAGTAATCTGCAGTTTGAAGTTTTGCACTGCATTCATCATATATCTTTCTTGCGGTTGCAGGAGAGAGAATATCGTAGATATCAAAATAACGCTGCAATTCCAGATGGGTCCAGTGATAAAGTGGATTGCGAAAGGTGTAGGGAACCGTTTCTGCCCATTTTTCAAACTTCTCCCAGTCAGTGGCATCACCAGTAATAAACTTTTCAGGAATACCGTTTGCCCTCATTGCCCGCCATTTATAGTGATCTCCATATAACCAGATTTGGGTGAGGTTTTCAAAATTCGAATCAGCCGCAATCTGATCAGGCGGGAGATGACAGTGATAATCTATAATAGGCAATTTGGCTGCAAAATCACGAAAAAGGATTTGCGCAGTTGTTGATTCAAGAAGGAAATCCTGATTTAAAAATTCTTTCATTTGCTTTATTTATTGAATCCATGGTTAAACCAAAAATTGATTCAGAAAAGCAATATCGTAAAATTTTATTGATCTTAAACTTGTTGAAAAAGGTTTAGAGATTCAAATTCGCCCCAATCTGACAGATCTAGCAATATTGAGTTTCATCGGCCGAAAAGGGAAGTGATCTATATAAAAGAAGCAAGCAATTTAATCTCGTTGCGATAAAGGATAATTTTTTTATCGTTTTCCAATTGCTTCAGGAGGCGTGAAATAACCACCCGGCTGGTCGCCAATTCATCAGCTATAAGTCCGTGGGATGCCTTAATCACACTCGATCCGCTTAAACGCTGCTTCTCTTTAAGATATCCAATTAAACGCTCATCAAGCTTATGAAATGCAATACTTTCAATTGATTTTAACAATTCTATAAATCGCTCGTTGAAGCTGCGCATGATATAACTCTTCCAGCTTGGATAAGTACAAAGCCAGTCGTCAAGCTTAACATGAGGAATTGCTACCAGCTCGACGCTATCCTCTGCAACAGCTTTGACTTCACTTTTTTTTGCTTCCAAACAACAACTATATGCCATTGAGCAGCTCTCATTACTTGATAAATAATAGAGCAGAATCTCATTTTCCTTTTCATCCAAACGATAAACCTTAACAGTCCCCTTCAGAATAATGGGCATCATCCTGACATATTTTCCATAATCCATGATCAGATCTCCTTCCTTAAAGGTTTGAAAGATCCCGAACTGCTGTATCTCCTGGATTAGCTGAGGTTCGAAAATACTTTTGAGTATATCCAGATTTGCTATCATCATTAAAAATGAAAGTTTAAAACTAAATTAGACTGAACCATATTTACTTTATTGATAATAAATCTGCTGTTACCATAAGTTTCACCATTATCTACTTTAGCAACAAGCAAGAACTGGGCTTCAAGGCCCTTTAAAGTATTCGTAAAGGTATATCTAATATCTGTATTTATCTGAGTATAGGAAGGCATTCCGTATTTATTCAATTCAAAATTCTTCACATCCGGTAAATGATAATAGCCTGCTGCCAATGATGTGCGGAAGCCTGATTTTGGAATATTATAATTCAATTTTACCATAATAGCATCAAGGTCTCCAAATCCTTCATTTCGCTCACGCGGAAGAAACGTAAAAAATGGATCCCTGCCCCATTCACGCGGCATCAGATATCTCCCCCTGGCTGTAATACGGTTATAATTGAGCGAAGTCTCCCAAATCTTGTTTTTCCATGCAATCTTTGCACCAAAACTCAATGAGTTTGCCCCTTTAGGAAAATAAGCTGCAGACTGATTTGGATTTCCTCCATTGTTTATCGCATCTTGCCTAACTAGCTGGGCTGAAGTGATAAAAGTTGAATTATTTTCCTGAGGAAAAGATAAATCAGTTTGTAACATAGTGGTATTGAAGACATTCTCTGTCAACATATTCCAGACAATGATTTTCACCTTTTTAGTTATCGCAGTATTCAGTCCTAATAGAGCCACCCCCTTACTGTCTATCTGCCCGCTGTAAAGAGATGGGGTACCATCAGGGTTCAGACCGGAAGGATAAATCCCTATTGTTTTTCCAATACTATACCATTTGGTAGTGCTTCTCGGAGAAATACCATATAACCACCCTGCTTCAATTTTGATTCCTTTAATTTCGTTAATTTCTGCCCAAACTCCTTCAACAGCAGTAGGTCGCATCCGGCCATCCTGAAGATTAATAAAGGGTGTATTCAATAACTGCCGACCAAAAACCAAGAAAGATTTATCGTAATTATATTTAAGATGAAATTCTTCGAGGCGGTCTATACTTTTT
The DNA here is from genome assembly GCA_964529165.1 of uncultured Sphingobacterium sp. Lineage (GTDB taxonomy): Bacteria > Bacteroidota > Bacteroidia > Sphingobacteriales > Sphingobacteriaceae > Daejeonella. The sequence continues at coordinate 14,844 of CAZGWG010000016.1, read as the reverse complement.
TTGTCAGAAGGATTTTCAAGATCAAAAAGTCCGATTTCATAACGATTGAGCTGACCACTTTTAGGATCAGGCTTAGTCATATCTGAAGAACCAATATTGAACGAATAAAAGCCACTTACTGTGAACTGGAAATTATGGAATTTTCCTGATTCAAACCGTAATCCTCCTCCTACGGCATTGGCATAATAATCGCTTAATTCATTCTCATTTAAGGTAATCATATTGAAGTACCTGAAATGACCCTGAAATATCCCATTTTTGAAAGCATTCAATACTGACTTACTACCTGCCGAATCAATCTTCCTATCCTTATAAATTTCAGGACGTTCAGAAACTTCCTGATGTTGGGCCAAAATAATGCCAGGGCTAAGGGAAAATAAGAGCAAAAGAAGCCTGTATATGAATTTATTCATATTAAAAGAATGGAATAAGTAATTCTAAATTGTCCTAGAGCTTGATGTAGCTCCACCCTTCCTGTTGTTTCTTAGCTATTTCAAGCACCCCTGAGATAACCGTTCCGGCACCTGCTACTAACTGGTCTTTTGTAATTTTCCTTTTTTTCATTGCAAACTCACAAGCAATAAAGCTTACTCCCATATCGGCATAAGATTTTATCTCTTGCTGAACTACTGAAGTACTTTTTACCAGCATTTCTAATCCACCACCATGACAGACCACTTCTGCCTGCATATCAGGGGCAACGCTAAAATAATTCTTCAATTGTGTCATTAGTGTTTGATGAATCACCGTATCGGCCGAAGTAAGCTGAAACACAATCTTTAGTCCTTTATAAGTATCGGTACGGGGATCCCTGCTTATATTCTGAGCATTAAGACTAAAAGAGATTGAAAATAATACAAGGATGAAAAGTAGTTTTTTCATGAGTCTGAAATTAATTTTAGGGTCAACTTATAAAGCTTTTATATAATATTAAATTAACTAAAACACTGATATGCATTACAGGTAAACTGAGTGAGCAATGTTCTTAAACTATTTGCAGACTCAACCCTTCCTTTTCAGTTCGTCTATAATGGGTTTGAACGGTCCGTACTTATGTTGTTTTTCGTTGAATTTATCAGAATACGGACCAAAAGGATGATCGATCGGTTTTTTAGATAGCTCCGGCCAGTCTTTTGGAACATCAATATGGGGGCGTGCTTGTGAATTAATATATGCTGCAACATCCCAGGCCTCTTCCTCACTTAACATTGGATTTTCATAAGTAGCACCCTGTGGCATATTATCTCTTACATATTTAGCAAAATTTGATATACGATACAATCCCGCTCCATCATTATAACTGTTCTTACCCCATAGTGGTGGAAATGTATACTCTGTTTTATCAGAATTCAACATACCTGAACCATCTTCTTGATGACAGCTCTGACATTTCGAAGTATAAACCGCCTTTCCTCTATCAGAGTCTGCTGCTCTGTCAAGATAAGGCAGATCTCTGAAACCAGAACCGGCTGCTTTTTCGCCTTTATTCACATTAGTTCCCAGAAAATTAATGTAAGCCGCTATTGCCTTCATTTCTCTACTTTCTGTATGTAAAGCAGAGCCGTTCAGACTTCTCTCCAAACAATCATTAACTCGCTTTTCAATATTCTCTTCGGTTCCGCTTCTTGCCCTGAATTTTGGATACAATGAGGCTACAGAACCATAATTATTTGCAAATACTGCAGTTCCTGCCTTCAAATGACAGTTCTGACAATTCATACCATTACTAATCTGCATTACAGACCCATTGGGTCCCAGATATTTAGCTGTATGGGCTATTAACTCCTTTCCATATTCTACTTCAGCCTTTTGTTCTGTATCAGTAATGGTATTAACATCAGGTGCAATCCAAAACTCCTGAACAATAGGCTTTACTTCAGCCCTTATAGCAGAGGTATCTTCCAGTTTAATTTTCGTTGTTTTTGGACGATTGATCAGATAATAACCAAATGGTAACGCAACGATAATAACGATTAGTAAAACCATTAAGTTGATTAGTCTGCCGACAACTGAAAGCAGTTGATCAGATACATCACCATTACCATGCTTCTTTGACATAAGATTAAATTTTAATGAGGTAATTTATTCTTAATCAATCCATATAAGTAAGTTCCAACTAATGCAAAGAAAAATACTATGATCATAGCCCAATAGCCATAGCCTATATTCACAACCATGGGCCCCGGACAAGCACCACTCAAAGCCCAACCCAATCCGAAAATCGAACCACCAATAAGGTATCTGGCAACTGACTTTTCCTTTGGGTTAAATACAATAGGGTTACCATGATAATCCCTTATATGATACTTTTTGATCAAAGCAACTCCCAAAACTCCCAGGGTAACGGCAGTCCCAATAATCCCGTACATATGGAAGGCCTGAAAGCGGAACATTTCCTGAATTCTGTACCAGGAAACCGCCTCAGATTTAGTCATTACAATACCGAAAACTATGCCCAGCAATAAAAACTTTAAAAACTTCATATTTTAAAATATTAAAGGAAGAAAGAAATAGGTCATAATTAAACCTCCCGCAAAAAAGCCAATTACTGCTATCAAGGATGGCATCTGAAGATCTGATAAGCCACTGATAGCATGACCTGAAGTACACCCGCCTGCGTAACGCGATCCAAAGCCCACCATTAATCCCCCCAAAGCAAGAAGGATAAAACCCTTTAATGAAAAAACTGCATCCATCCCAAAAAGTTCTTCGGGCTGCAATGATTTTGGGGCTGCAATACCAAGTTTTGAAAGGTCGGAAATTGTTTCCTCAGAAATTTGAACCGGAACATCAGTTGAGAGAAATTGCCTTGCGATAAAACCTCCCAAAATAGCTCCAATAAGAAACACCAAATTCCATATTTGTGACTTCCAGTTGAATTGGAAAAATTTAACTGATTTTCCTAAACCAACTGCTGCGCATATTGTTCTTAAATTAGAAGAGAATCCGAATGATTGCCCAAAAAACAACAGGAAGAACATGATAGCAGCGATCATTAATCCGGAGAACCACCAGGACCATGGTTGTAAAACAAATTCCATCATCAGTTTTTATTTAATTGAAAAGAAATAATTGGTTTAAACAGGTGATTGATCAGTTTTTCGGTCGCACTTTGGTGGAATAATCCACCTTTGCCATGAGTACCAATACAAACGATATCCATATTAATCATCTGATTAAAATGGATCACACCATTCTCCACATCTTTATCATTAATCAGGTGACCCTGATAATTTGATATCCCGTTTAATTCAGCAAATCGAATCATTTCAGCTTCGACTTTTACCTTCTCTGTTGCAACATTCCCTGAAGTAATTTGCAATAAATGTATTCTAGGATCAAATGCCCTGATCAGCTTCTGCATTAAGCCCAGGTTTTCTTTTACCGGATGACTAAAGTTATGTACCAGCAGAATATTCCGGATTTGAAGATCCGATCGGTCGCACATCAATGACAATAACGGGGTCTTGGATTTACGGGAAATGATCTGAGTTTCTGAACCAGATAGTTTTTCCTTTAAACCACTCGCGCCCTTTGTACCCATTACAATCAAATCAAAGTCATTGGATTCTGTAAACTTTAAAATCGCATCTGTTGTCTTGCCAAGTACCAAATGAGTATTGATATGATCGCCGTATAATACCTTCAGGTTTGCTAGTTTTCTTTCTGCAATATCCTTTTGCTGAATAACATAATTTACATCAATTTCACCACAGGTCTGAATCTTTCCGGAGGCATCCAGACTCACCGTGTCAGGAACATTAAGGACATGCAAAAAATGAATTTCTATTCCCATTTTTTCTTCAAGTCTCTGTACCATCAGGTAAGCAAATTCCGCCTGTACAGTAAAATCGGTTGGAATTATGATTTTTAGTGTTTCCATTATGATTCTTTACCAAATTAATAGATTAATACATTCTGCCATGCGCCCAGATTCTCGACATTTGAAATACCTGATTGTATAAGTATACTTTTGGCAATATTTGCCCGGTTACCACTTCTGCATACCAAAATGATCTTATCAAACTCACGTAAGGTGTCAATGTAGTTATCAATCTTATCAAGAGGATAATTTACACTACCTTCTGCATGCCCTTCCAGATTGAATTCATCTACTGTTCTTACATCAACTATTAGTGTTTTCATTTTGATTATTAATTTCTTAGAATATTCCTAAAAGGTTTTAAAATGATTAAACCGAAACTCAGAATTAACTTAGATATTGATTTACAGTTTCTACTGTGCCGCCATTGACTACATTGGTAAAACCATTTTGTTCGAGATATAACTTTGCGTGTGAACTTCTGTTCCCACTGCGACAAAAAACAATAATGTGCTTTTTGTTTTTAAGTTTCCCCAGACTTGAAGGTAAGTGGTCAAGTGGAATATTTACTGAACCTTTTACATGATTCTGAGAAAATTCGCGTGGAGATCTGACATCTACCAAAAGAGCGCCTTCATTTATTAATCCGGTCAGATCCTGCTTTGTAGAACCCCCAAACAACCAATTCAATATACTCATGATCTTATTTTTAAACCGTAAATTTTTTAATCACACCAACTAACCCACTCTTCTGAACAACACCGCTTTGCCGCCATAAAACTTTTCCCTGTTTAAATAAAATCAGGGTTGGAACACCCTGAACCTGATATGCAGCAGCGGCCTGGGGGTTTTTATCTACATCAACTTTCAGGATACTGACAGTATCTCCTACTTCTTGCTTAACATCTTTTAATATTGGAGCCATAACCTTACATGGTCCGCACCACTCAGCAAAAAAATCAACAAGCACCGGCTTGTCTGATTGTATTAACTCATTGAATGTCATAGCTGTTTATTTAATTTCTTCATAGCTAATTTCCTGTGATCCAACATGCTTTTTTGCAGGAGGAGCGGCACAAGCAGCTGTACCACAGCAAGCGGCATTAAAAACAGCCATTCCTGTAAAAAGTAAACCAATCAGACCAAACAATAAATCCTCAGCCATCACCGCCTGAACCAGAATCACTAGTCCAATTCCCAAACGTAGAAATCTGATGATGTTCCAGTTATTAAAAATTACTTCTCTCATGTGAATATATTGTTATATTAAATTATACAACAAAAATAAGGTCTGATCGCTGTGAATTGAGTAACAAAGGTTACAAATGAAAATTAAGGTTCAGATTCTATCGTCTGGAATATAATTCCCAATATGCTTGCGGTTATTCCTGAGCTTCCGCTTTTGATGATAGAACTTGTAAAGGCCTATAAAGAATATCAGCAAAGCGATTATCCAGAAAGCGATTTCCAGATACCAGCCGTAGCTGAGGTTTAAGAGGCTGTTTAGCGTCATACCTGCGATAGCAAAATATAAAGAGGTTCTCACAAAAGCCAGCAGTGTTCTGTCAATTGCCATATCCGTCCTTTCTATAGCAAGATTTTCACGGAGGATAAGATCCTTATTTAGAAATTCATTCGATTTCATAGGCATTTCTTAATATACCGGGATGCAATAATCACTGTTCCAGAATAGTTTATTTGTACAACACATCCTCCAGTTCGCTATCATTCCTGCTAAAGCTGTTATGGCAGCCACAATGAAAAGGGCATTGACAATTCCAAAGGCATCTGCTAAAATCCCACTTAAAATTGCACCAAAAACATAACCACTATCCCTCCATAATCTAAAAATACTCAGGCTTTCAGCACGCTGTGAAGGGTGAGTCGATTCGGCTACAACTGATAGGAAATTTGGATAGACCAGTGCGGTACCGAATCCAAGCAAAACAGATCCGAAAATTAAAAAGGAAAAAGACGTTGCCTGAGCCATTAAGATGATAGCAAGAGCTTGCAGCAGCATGCCAGAGGTAATAATTTGCTTCTTACAATGACTGTCTCCTAGTTTTCCGGTGAATAATTGCGAAATCCCCCAAACTGCAGGATAGATTCCTGCAATAATTCCAATCTGGCTTATTCCAAAACTTTTTTGCATGAGCAATGCTGGGAATAAACCCCAGACTACCCCATCATTCAGATTATTTACTAAGCCATTTAAAGTTACGGAACCTAAGTTTTGATGTTTCCAGCTTGTTTCCTTCCATACATTCTGCAGCAAAGGTGCTTTGCTTGTCAGACTTTCTGCATTTACGAAATGGGTAGTATCTTTAATCAGGAAAATTGTGGTTAACAGACCCGCTATTGAAAATATAACTCCTGGAATAAAGGGGAAAAATGCATAACCATAATCTACTGCGATTGAACTTGCCAGCCAGGCAGCAAGACCAACCGATAGGTAACCTGCAAATTCATTGATTCCCATTGCGAGGCCGCGGTTCTTTGAACCGACAAGATCAATTTTCATAATTACAGTTACACTCCAGGCCAAACCCTGATTTATTCCTAATAAAATATTTGCTGCGATAACCCAATTCCAATTTGGTGCGTACATTAATAAAAAAGGTACCGGAAGTGCAGCAATCCAGCCAATGATCAGGATAGTTTTACGACTTAGTTTTTGGGAAAGCTGAGCAACAGCATAATTACTCAAGGATTTACTGATACCGAATGCAATAATGAAGGACATTAAGGCGGTATTAGCATTGATACCAAATTCCAACTTTCCGAAATCAGGCATGATTGACCGTTCCAGGCCGACCATTGCACCAACAAAGGCATTCACCAATACCAGTAATGCAAATTGATATCTGTTCTTATGTAAGCCCTGCATAATTCAATTTAAGCATAAAACCAAAAAACAGAAGTAAAAATTAATCAAAGGGAGGTATTTACAAGCACCTCCCTTTAATTAATTTAGAAAAATATATGAGCTGGTCAGGCTGGCATCACCTTACTCTGGCAAACAAAGTCAGTTTTGGGAATAGTGGTACTGCTAATAGCTCCAAATCCCCCGGCAATTTCAGTGAAGTTTCTGTAGCCTCTTGCCTGTAGAATAGATGCAGCCATCATGCTACGGTAACCGCCTGCACAGTGTAAGAAGAAATGTTGTTTTGGGTCTACATCCTTTATCCATTCATTGATATAGGCCAGTGGTCTGTTGTAGGCATCTTCAACATGTTCTGCAGCATATTCACTTTCTCTCCGTACGTCAATAACTTTATCTTTTTCTGGTCTGAACTCTTTAGCAAACTCCTTTGCTGTAATACGGTCAACTACGTCGGCCTCTTTACCTGAATCTAACCAGGCCTTGAATCCACCCTTCAGATGACCCAGAATATTGTCAAAACCAACACGGCTCAAACGGGTAACGGCCTCTTCTTCATTTCCTTCATCAGTAACAAGCAAAATAGCTTGTTTAACATCAACAATCAATGCGCCAACCCAGGGAGCAAAATCACCTCCAAGACCTATATTTACCGATTGAGGAATAAATCCTTTGTAGAAAATTGTATTATCCCTGGTATCCAGAATCAGTGCGTCTGTATTGTCTGCTGCTGCTTCAAATTCATCAGGGCTTAAAGCTCTCATTCCATTGTTTAAAACGGTATCAAAGCTTTCATATCCTTTCTTGTTCATTGCAACATTCAACCCAAAATAAGCAGGTGGTGGAAGAAGACCCTCAGTGACAGCTTTTATAAAGGACTCTTTATCTGGTTGGTTCAAAGCATAATTTACCTGCTTTTGGTTGCCAAGAGTATCCACAGTTTCCTTCATCATATTTTTACCGCAAGCACTGCCGGCACCATGAGCAGGATATACAATCACGTCATCTGCTAAAGGCATTATTTTATTATTCAAACTATCGTAGAGTAAACCTGCAAGTTCCTCCTGAGTCATATTTGCTGCTTTTTGGGCAAGGTCAGGACGACCTACATCACCCAAAAACAAGGTATCGCCACTGAAAATGCAATGGTCTTTGCCTTTCTCATCCTTCAACAGAAAAGTTGTGCTTTCCATTGTATGTCCCGGGGTATGCAAAACTTTGATCGTAATATCACCTATCTTAAATTCCTGTCCGTCGCTTGCAGAAATACATTCAAATTCGCAGGCGGCATTTGGTCCGTAAACAATCGGCGCTCCGGTTTTCTTACTCAGATCAACATGACCACTAACGAAATCTGCATGGAAATGAGTTTCAAAAATGTATTTCAGTTTAACCCCGTCTTTGCTGAGTCTGCTTAGATAGGGCTCCACTTCACGAAGTGGATCTATAATGGCAGCTTCGCCATTGCTGGTGATGTAATACGCACCTTGTGCTAAACATCCGGTGTAAATTTGCTCTACATTCATTTTGTTAAAATTGATAGTACAAAAATCAGGAATATTCACAGTTCAAACGGTAACATTTGTTGCAAATAAAAAATTCGCCGGATTCAATTCCGGCGAATTCTAACATTCACCTTAAAGAACCCTCATTATGAAATTAATGGTTCCCCTTTATCCACCCACTCATTAATACCACCAAAATAATTGAAGATATTAGTAAAGCCATTTTTGACGAGAATTGAGTAACCAATTGCGGCTCTGTCTCCGCTCTGACAGTGAATCACTACCTTTTTATCTTTACTGATCTTATCTAAATTCTGGGGCAAAGTACCCACAAATACATTCTCAGCATTCACTATATGTCCTGAATTAAATTCAGCAACCCCCCTGAGATCTACGATCTGTATATCTTCCTGCATCAGTTTTTTAGCTTCCTCAATCGATATCACATTTGCCCTTTCAAGTTTCCCGCCAGACTCTGTCCATACTGAAGTTGAAGGAACATATCCATAGATATTGTCCAGGCCAATACGCATTAACTTCCTGGTCAGGTCATCCAGCTTTGATTCATCAGCAAGAATGATAAACTGCTCATCATATTTCAGGAACCAACCCGCCCATGTAGCAAAAGAGTTATTACCCTGTATATTCATGCTGCCCGGAATAAATCCGGCAGCAAAATCAACTTTATCCCTTGCATCAAGTACTTTCATACCTTTATCCATCGCTTCTTTTAAATCTGAAGCCGATAATTTCTTCAATACAGGCACCTCTGTCATCAATGGACGATCGACTTTATTGAGTTTCTTCATCATTGCGAAATACTTCGGTGGTTCTGGCTGATCTGCCAAAAGATATTGAACAAATCCCTGCTCATCATTGTTGTACTGCAATGCCCAGTTTCTTATCTTTTCATAACCAACTGTTGTGCTTGGAACAGCTCCCAAAGCTTTTCCACATGCTGATCCTGCGCCATGACCCGGCCATACCTGAATAAAATCCGGTAATGCTGAAAACTTATTTATCGACTTATACATTTCTTTGGCTCCTGCATTCATTGTACCTACCATACCTGCAGCTTTTTCAAGCAGATCAGGACGACCAATATCCCCTACAAACACAAAGTCGCCGGTAAATAACATCACAGGTTCCTTTGATGCAGGAGTATCTGTTAAAAGGAAACTGATACTTTCGGGAGTATGGCCCGGAGTATGCATCACCTCAAATATCAGATTACCCAGCTTTACTATCTGACCATCCTTTAACCCGATATGACCAAACTCGTACTCCCAACCTTCACCGCCTTCATCTGAAAGATACATATCAGCCCCGGTCAATTTGGCCAGCTCACGGGAACCGGAAAGGAAATCAGCGTGAATATGCGTTTCGAAAATATGAGTGATCTTCATATTGTTTGCCTGGGCAATTTCCAGATAAGTATCCACATCACGCTTCGGATCAATAACTGCAGCTACTCCGGCTTTCTGACAGCCGATGAAATAACTTGCCTGTGCAAGGCTCTTATCATAAATGTGTTGAAAAAACATATTCCCTAATTTTAAGATTTGAATTAATTGGTTTGTCTTTGAATTTCTTATACAAAGGTCGGGACTAAACTGAGAGCAGTCGGTAACATTGGTTACAATCAACAAAAACAGAATAGCTTTATTTCTTCTCCAGAATTATAAATAATTCTGAATCGGCACGTTTCTGGAAAGAATTATAGCAAGGCTCAAAAGTTCTGAAATTAAAGGCATCTCCAAATAGTGCTAAATACTCAGTATCTGTTCCTCCAAATGGTGGCCCCTGTGTTTCAAATTCTTTACTAAATAATACTCCTACAAGTTTTCCCCCTTTAGCAAGAAGTTTGTTCATTGCCTTTACGTAATTTGTGCGCAGCTTGGGATCCAATGCACAGAAAAATGTTTGCTCCAGAATCAGGTCATATTCACCTTTATGAGTAAAGAAATCTCCCAAAATAATTCGAATATTTTGGTTCGAGCGAAATTTGGATTTTAATCTTTTTACAAGTTCAGGAGCAATATCAATGACTGTTATATTTCTGAATCCTCTTTCCACTAAATATTCTGCCTCATAAGAATTACCACAGCCGGGAATAAGGATCCTAAGATCTTTGTCATCCAACTGATCAATATAGGTCTTTAATGGTGGTGACACCTGTCCCAGATCCCAGCCTGTCGTATTAGCCTTATACTGCTCATTCCAGAAGTTTTCATCTAAATCAAAAGAGTCCTTTTGAGCATCTGATTGATCTATTATTTTATCCTTCATATTTAATGACCTCCTCCGGCAGAAGGGAAAAACAATTCCTTAATAAAAATGTAAATTCCCATAAGCAAAACGAACCATCCAAAAGACTTTTTCAGTTTGTCGCCACTGAATTTTTTAGAAAGATAGATACCGATAAAGATTCCAAGAACAGCCAGCCCGGTAAAACTTCCGAGCAGTTTCCAGTCAATAAGCTGTGAACCCTGTAAATCACCTATGAAACCAATCAGTGATTTTGCGGCAATAATGAATAGGGAAGTTCCTACAGCGAGTTTCATTGGCATGCGAGCCATAAGAACCAGAGCGGGTATAATTAAAAATCCGCCTCCTGCACCAACAAGGCCCGTGAGTAAACCCACAACGGTCCCTTCAAGAAGGATCATTGGATAATTATACTTTAAGGGGGCATCTTTTGTATTATCACAATCAATACAGGGTCTGATCATACTTACAGAGGCGAAAACCATCACAATGGCAAAAAGAACCATAATCCCGATTGATTTTGTGATAACCATTGATCCGATTGTAAAGAGTTCAGATGGTATTAATGGTACCAACCACATTCTGGTCAAATAGACAGTCGCTATGGATGGGATTCCAAAAATCAGCACAGTTTTAAAATCGGCACTTTTTTGTAGCGCACTTTGAATTCCACCTACAAAGGCTGTAGAGCCAACAATAAATAAAGAATATGCTGTAGCAAGAACAGGGTTAACACCCATTACGTAAACCAGAATAGGTACTGTAAGTATAGAACCGCCACTACCTATCAAACCTAATGAAACCCCCACAAGTACAGCTAGTATATAACCTAATATTTCCATAAAGTCTTTTTATTTGCACACAAAGGTCTCAATAGCAAACTCAATTTATGGTTACAAAAGTTACAATTCAATGTTTGGGGATTACAAGCAAGTTTATAAGAAGAATATTATAAACACCCTTTCGATTAAATACTTGTCTGAACTAACTATGCTCCCAATGAAACCCCAATTAAACTACCGATTCCATACGTTATTGCTGCAGCTGCCAGTCCAAAAATCACTTGCCTTAAACCTGAAAACCAAACACTTTTACCTGTAAAGAGGGTAATGGCCGAACCTATAAAAAACAAACCCAAAGCGCTAAAAATAGCACTTAACAATATAGCATTCATGCCGTTAAGGAAGAAAAATGGAATGACCGGAATAATCGCACCAATAGCAAACAAAAGAAAAGATGATATGGCAGCCTCCATTGCAGAACCCTTTAAATCTTCTTTGTTTATTCCTAATTCCTCCTGTATTAACATCTCATGTGCACTATCTTTATCAGAGATAATCTCCTTTGCCATGGATCTCGCTTGTAGTTCAGGGATACCTTTTGAAATATAAATTAATGCCAGTTCTTTCTCTTCCCCTTCAGGATTTATTTCAAGTTCTTCCATCTCTAGTTGCATTTGATTCTCATCAAGCTCTTGTGAGCTTTTCACCGAAATCCATTCTCCCAAAGCCATAGAAAGTGCGCCTGCTAACAGCCCGGCCAGACCAGTTAATAATATTTCACTTTGTCCGCTTGTTGCACCAGCTATTCCCATCACCAGACTAAAATTTGAAACCAATCCATCATTCCCTCCAAGCACTGCTGCCCTTAGTGCATTTCCTCCAACTGACCTGTGCCTTTTTTCAAATCTGGCAAGACTCGAGCCGGAAATATCCTGATGATTATTTAATATATTCCTAAGAATTGCTACATGCGATGCATCAGATATAGAAGGAACTGAATTACTTTTCCTTTTCGCATTCATTATAGAAGAAGAGATACTCTTTTCGGTATCCAATAACACGCCTAATACATAATCATATCCAAATATTTTACCAATCAAATTCAAAACCTTTGCCCTTCCTGATGGAGATGGTAATTGAGTTATATCCTTAGTATTTTTTAAAAATGATTGCGCATGGCTATACTCAATTTCACTCATTTCAGTGAAAACTCTGGCTATATGGACATCCTTTTCGTTTTCTGCAAGCACCTTATACAGAAAACCTGTATCAACTTCTATCTGAATATTTTTCAAGGTAATTGTATGAAAATCATCATTTTAAATGCTTATTAAAATAAATTAGCAAAGAATCAAGGTAAAACTGATTTGATATTTTGTACTATTTGAAGAATATCTAGTTAAGCTGATAATGACAGGTTATTAATTATCGGGATCTGCCAATCCCTTTTCCAATACCATCAATAAGAACATCAACAAGGACATCAAAATATTCTTCCGATTTAAAGTCGCATAATGAAACAGCAAGAGGAGAACTTAAACCCCTGAATGCTGCTATAGAAGCAAAAGAACATTTTTCTATCATTTCGGGCGACAATTCCCTGAATTCCCCGGATTGAATTCCGCCAATGATAATCTCTTTCATCATATCAATTTGGGTCTGATCATATTTTTGTTTGAGTTCATTAAGTTTCTTCATCCCATCAAAAATCTCCTCTTTGACAATTTTGCTTAGGTTATGATAACCTATAATAGAAGAAAGGTTAGTTCCAAGAAAAGCTTTCATTTTCTCTTTAGCTGTTGTAGCACTGTTTATCGCCTTTCTGACTTTCTGAATATGATTCTTCATCTCATCATCGACCACGGCCTCAAAAATCTCAGTCTTGCCTGGAAAATAATAATATAGCGTACTTTTCCCCTTTCCGGCTGCCTCTGCGATATCCTCCATCGTAGTTTTTTTCAACCCATGATGCGAAAACAGACGTTTTGCACCCTCCAGAATATCCTGTATGATTAATTCGTCTTTCAGCATTTATTGCAAAAATTTGTCGACCAATGTTTAAATATAGTCTAATGATTGATTAATAAAAAATATAGCTTGAATAAAAATAACCCGAAAGTCACTAAATAATAGGTCTTTAGAGAATGAAGGAGTAAGTAAGCCAATTATAATCGAAAACACCGCATTTAAACTGATCTCAGTGAGCAATAAACAAATTTCGGAGAATAAGATTTAAACTAAAATTAACTTTTAGTCTATATTTTTAACCACTGAAAATGACTAAAGAGTCTGATCCGCCACATAAAATCATCTGATTGTCAAGATAAAAAATACGTATAAATACTCTATGTTGACTATCAGCTAGTTGCAAGCATAGCTACGACTTATAAAAAACAAGCGTCTTGACAAACGAAACTTTTAGACTAATTTTGTTCTATAGTCGAAAAGACAACTAATTTAAAATGTAAATTCTAAAGAAAATGAAAAAGTTAATTTTATCAATCATTGCATTAAGCAGTCTCACATTAGCGAGCTATGCACAAACAGAAAAAGGTAAATTTATTTTAGGAGGTACTGCTTCATACGAGACTTCAAAAAGCGACGCAGCCAATGCAAATTCTGCTGAGAATCTTAACCTTGTACCAAATCTGGGCTACTTTGTTTCAGATAACTTCGCGATCGGTACTGGTATAGGTTATAGCTTTTCAAAAGCTGCTGTTGCAAGTCCTACAGGTATTAACAATGCTGTAATTGTAAGTCCTTTTGGCCGTTATTACGCCGGATTAAGTGATCAGTTTAAGTTTTTTGGACAGGCCTCTGTTCCGATGGCCTTTGGAACAGTAAAAGCAGTTGACGCAAATGGTGATGCTGGTGCTAAAGCAGGAACTTCAACATCTTTTGGTGTGGCTTTATCTCCGGGATTCGCTTATTTCCCAACTAAAAAGCTTGGAATCGAGCTAGCTTTGAAAGGCATCTCTTACAATAATTTAAAGGTAAAAGACGCGAATGACAACGATGTTAAAGGCGCGGGAAGAGAAGATTTCTCATTCGGAACTAATTTCTTCGCTCCGCAAATCGGTGTTCAGTTCCACTTTTAATAATAAACAGCAGAAACAAAGGAGGCTGTTCCGAAAGGGATAGCCTCTTTTCATTTTGAAAGGAATCAGCTCGGGGTTAACTGTCCCGGATTATTTTTCAAATTTTTACAGGTCAGAAAAAGGTCTTCTAAGTAGCTTCTTTAGCCAGATTAATCAATTGGTGCTGTTCAGGTTAAAATTTAATTAATTATACCATATAGAAAAATGTCCTTAGCTGAACATTTAATGATCCGCAGGATGTAACATAACTTACAGACTGATGTGGTCTCTGTCTGCATGCCTCTGGCTAAAATCTCCTCTTCAATTTCTGATTTTATCATAAAAGCCTGTTTAAATAGTAACTGAACGTAAAATGGCTATACCTTAACCCAATCTCAGACCTGCCTAAGTTCTCTTTTCAGGCTTGTTTTCTCCCGATTTTTTGTATAAGTCCTTGATTAATTGCCTGTTTTTTCTTAAATTGAATCAGGAATTAAGAAAATGGCTA
>CAZGWG010000015.1:0-35140 GCA_964529165.1 uncultured Sphingobacterium sp. | reverse complement strand
ATTACGGCCTACCAGGTTCCATAAGGTTTGAATGAGTTGATGTATGCCCAGGGTTTCTGTAGAATGTAATCCTCCATCAATCCAAACAATTGCTTTCCCTTTCTCTGCAAGTGCTCTTGCATCAGATTCAGATAAATCTTCTGCCCGGGCTAATTTTTGAGATATTTCTTTGTATTGGTCAAGATTTTTTAGGTTTTCGGGAGATGAAACAATCAGCATGGGTTGTATTCTCCCCTCTTCAGTTTCACCGATACCTATAAGTTTCACGCGGTCAGATTGCTCAGAAATTTTTTTGAAATAGTTGGCGGTCTGGCTGAAGTTCGCTAATTGATAATCATCGCCGATTGTAAAACCGAAATGTTCCTTAGGGGATATTTGCGCAAATAAATTATTGAGCAGAAAAATGCCGGCAATTAACAGAGAAATCTTACGCATAAGAATTGGTTTAATAGGACAAGTTAAGAGTAATACGAATACGAACAAATTCATGAATCATAAGTGTCTGAATAAAAGTTTTTACTTTTCGACCCCAAGGTGCAATGTCATTAGGTTAGGCAATTAAATAACTCATTGTTCCCGGAAAACCGCCCCCTTCTTCTTAAACATGTAGTGTCATCCGGAGAGTCAGGACCCCCTAATTATTTGCCCGTTGATCATGTATAAAACATCATTTGCTTGGTAAATAATGTGGATAGGAGGTCGCTCCCGACCAGTAATCCTTAACTAAATGACATTCAAGGTATAATGTCATTATTTAAGGGGTCGTGATTTTCGCGCTAATTTATTGCAATAAACAGTTCACCTGAAAAATTCCAGGCTGGTTTGCAATCATCAGGATTCGGAAAATCCATAGATCATGACACTATATCCTTTGGGCCCAGACAGACCAGTCTTTCAGGAGAGGGCTTTTCAATGGAAATCGACCAAGTGATTCTTGAAATACTCATAATTTTAAATGACACGGATGATTGAACCATTCTGAAAATATTATTCCTTATCTTGTGAATATGGCCTGTTTTTCTAATTGGCCCTGATGAATATGCTCCCATACGAAGAACAAGCCTATATAGAACTCGAACTCTGGAAAAAGAAGATATTGAAAAAGCCCGGTTTTTTTGATCTGGCTTCGAAGGGAGTTCAAAACCGTTTGAACAAATTAATTCCGGAGAAAGTACATGATGCAATTACAGTAGCTATCGAAAAGATGGTCAAAGCGGTTCTTTATGGGGCTAAATACGTGACTAAAAAACCGAGAGAGGATAGTTCCTTACAACTTCGGGAGGCATTTGTTAAAGAGCGAATACAGTTTTACAGAAAAACGGCATCTGCTGAAGGTGCGGTGACTGGAGCAGGTGGCTTTCTGCTTGGACTGGCAGAATTTCCTGTTCTGATCGGGATTAAGATGAAATTGCTTTTTGATATCGCTGCCCTTTACGGATATGATGTAAAAGATTACCGGGAGCGGCTTTACATTCTTTATATTTTCCAACTGGCATTTTCGAGTCAGCAGGGCAGGCATAAGGTTTTCCATCAGATTTCAGACTGGAATTCTTATATCAGATCACTGCCTGAGGATGTCGATCAGTTCGATTGGAGAACATTTCAGCAGGAATACAGGGACTATATTGACCTGGCAAAAATGGCACAGCTCATTCCTTTGATTGGAGCGGCAGTGGGTGCAATAGTCAACTATAAGCTGATTGAGAAGTTGGGTGAAACGGCCATTAATTGCTACCGCATGCGTAAAATTAGTTCACTTAAAATTATCAGTCAGGGTAGAAAAGGGACTTTCCGGTCAAAATAATTTTTCATTGGGTGGTTTGATTCCCTTCAAACGCAGATAAATAGTAGTTTGGGCACGATGATGTGTTTGATGCTCAAATGCTTTGTTCAGCCAGCCAAACTGGTCGGTTTCATAATTTCCCCGTTTGACCAGGTTATCCATTTTTGACGCATCCATATTTCGTATAGATTGAATGGCAAAGTCATAGCATTCCATTACGACTTTTGTAAGCGCGGCTTTATTTTTGAATTCTTCAGCCTTTTCGAGTATTTTACCCGGATAAATCGGGTTTGCCCCGGTACCGTTGGCAATTAATCCGACGGTTCCCTGCGACATGTGAAGCATTTGCTCTGCAAAACTGCGAAGCTCAGGAGCGGGTTTAAAATTGATTCCATCTTCAGGCATTGCATCCAGGTACTCCCGCGTATAGATTTTAGCTCTTTCCCAGTCCACAATCATATTTGCTTTGACTACTTCATTGTTCAGTCCCTGAGCAATAACGGAGTTACTTAGTACCACTAAGCCACAAATTGTTAATATTGATGTCAAAATTTTTATCATGCTCCCAATAAAATTAAGTAAGTCATCGCATTAAATTCCCTGCCTGATCTACCCTGACATTAAAAGGCTGAAGATAGCGATCGGCAAGGATACCAAATTCTTTCCTGGTGATATTTCTCTTCATATCAAAACTGCTGTTGAATTTGAAACTCACTTTCCAGCCTTCTTCAATTTCTTTCTTCAATTCCTCACCTCTTGCCGCTGTGAACATGAACAGGCTGATTGCATCACCGATGCTTAAGGTATCTGCTTTATTATCAGCAAACCAGATCTGACTTCTTGTATAAAATTCTTTCATGGGCGCCCTCAATTCCTCAGCGGTAATGGTGCCGGCAGTATCGAATTTAATTTTGTTGATGTTTCCTTCTTTTATTAGTACCGATTTCATTAGTCCACTAAGTCCTAATTGCTGAAAAGCCTTAAAATTAGGGTCTTTCAGATCGATATCAGAATAAGGGATCAGCACGGCATCAAAGGCCAGTAATTCACCCTGTGCTACCCTGATGTTTATTCCTTTGGTAGTTGTTTTAAAAAATGCACAATAAGCTGCAATTGTCCCGGCAGCTTGTCCTGCTTCCATTCTCAGGGGCTTTAACTGCCCGATTTGTTTGGGAACGACAATAAAATTTTCAAAACCTGCGGGAATTAAGGCACCCGGAGGAATGGAAGCAATGGAGCGTTCATTATTTGGCAGCTCCAGATATCCTGTTGCAAGTCCGCTCCTGATCAGTTTACTGTCAAAAGGATTCTCACTGTTTACTGCTGCTGTTAGTGCTTTTTTCAAATCTATTCTGAGTAGAGATGCTAAAGCAAGGTTATCAGTTGCATCGACAATTACATCTGTCTTGATCTTCTGGCCTCCTTTAAGTCTTACTTCCCATCCTTTTCCATCTTTGCTTATTTCATCTACTACGTTATTATGATTGAGATCCAGGTTTTTGACCGTATCTGCCAGGTTTTTTATCAGCGTCGTGGCTTGATCCAGGTTAATTTTTAAGGCTATAATCGAATCGGTTACTTTACTTTTTTTTCTCTCTTTCAAAAAGTAATGGTTTCTGATATTCCATAAATAAGGCAGATCTTCTTCAGCGAAAACAGGATTTACAGACAGGGATTGTGTCAGATAAATTGTTTTGGCACCTGAACGTGCAGACTGTATAGCTGCAGAAGCGCCTGCCGGTGTGTTTCCAACCACCAATACTCCTGTTTTCAATGTTTGCGCCTGCAAATACAAACCAAACAGGTTAAGGATTAAGAATAAAGAAATATGCTTGATCATAATAATAAATATCAAAGGGCTTAATTTACTGTTTCTTTCATTAAATTTATTCAGAACCATTAATGAGCTAATATGAAACTTTATTTACGTAGAAATAGTATCATCACATTTCTTTGCATTCTAAGTTTTACACTTGGAGGTTTCATTACTCAAAAAATTGAGGAGGAGAAAATCACAACAGCACTGGTTAAACAGGCGCAGAAAATTATAGGATTGAATTTCACAGATGCCGAAGCCGATACGATGCTTCAGGATCTGGAGGAGCAGCGGAAAAGTTTTGCAGCTCTGCGAAAACTAAATATTTCTAATTCGGTTTCTCCTGTATTAAACTTTAATCCTATTCCAGCAGGGTATCGTTTCCCTGATCAGGCTAACTATTTTAAGGTTTCCGCTCAGCAGAATATTAAACTTCCTTCTGACAGGGGAAAACTGGCTTTTTTTAGTGTTAGCCAATTAGCCGGATTGATACAAAGCAAACAGATTTCATCAGTAGAACTAACCCGGTTTTTCATTGAACGGCTTAAAAAATATAATACGGTATTGCACTATGCCGTAAGCATAACTGAAGAGCGGGCAATGAGACAGGCCAAAAAGGCTGATGCTGAAATAGCAGCAGGAAAATACAGGGGATTGCTGCATGGTATACCATTTGGGGTCAAAGATCTACTCGCTACAAAGGACTATAAAACTACCTGGGGTTCGGTTGCTTATAAAGATCAGAATATTGATACAGATGCAACAGTGATTACCCGTCTGGAGAATGCAGGAGCTGTTTTAATTGCTAAAATGAGTCTGGGTGAACTGGCAATGGGCGATGTCTGGTTTGGCGGGAAGACAAAAAATCCCTGGGATATTAATCGTGGATCAAGCGGTTCATCGGCAGGCTCTGCATCTGCAGTTGCTGCGGGTTGCCTCCCATTTGCCATTGGATCTGAAACCCTGGGCTCTATCGTTTCTCCTTCTTCTGAATGTGGTACAACCGGACTTCGCCCGAGTTTTGGTAGGATAAGTAAATATGGAGCCATGGCATTAAGCTGGAGCATGGATAAATTAGGCCCAATAGCTAGGAGTGTTGAAGATTGTGCCATTGTATTTAATGCTATTCAGGGTGCCGACGGTAAAGATCTCAGCGTAATCGAAGCACCGTTTAATTATACTGGTCCCGTTGGGACTAGCCTCAAAGGCACACGCATAGGTTACATCAGGTCTGAATTTAAGCTTAAGTATTCAAATTCTTCTAATGACAGCATTACACTTATTAAGCTGAAAGAACTAGGTGCTGAACTGATTCCCTTTGAACTTCCGTCATTACCTTATAATGATATGCTCATTGTCTTATCATCAGAGTCGGGTGCCGCGTTTCAGGAGCTTAGTCTTTCAAACCGGGATGATTTGCTGGTAAGACAAGATAAAAATGCCTGGCCCAACAGCTTTCGTTCGGCGAATTTTATACCTGCTGTTGAGTATATTCAGGCAAACCGGGCAAGAGCACTTTTAGTTGAGCAGTTGAACCGTAAAATGAAGGACATTGATCTCTTTGTTGCACCTGCATTTGGGATGAATCTGCGCGCTAGTAATTTAAGCGGTCATCCCTGTGTAGTTTTGCCAAATGGTTTTCAAAATGGTCGTCCGGGTAGCATTACTTTTACCGGGCAGCTTTTCGGTGAAGGGAAGTTAATGAAAGTAGCCCAGACTTATCAGAAGGCTACAGCCTTTAATCAAAATCATCCGCCATTAAATTTTTAGAACCTCCTGAATTTCTGTTAGAACAAGAGCTATATGCAAAAAAGTATTAAAGAAATTTATGAGTTGCAAAAGGCTCATCGTATTAGTCTGCGCAGCACAAATGCTGCAGAGCGGAAGGAAAAGCTGAAGAAGCTTAAGATGCTGATTCAGGCTAATGAAGGACAGATATTTGAGGCTCTTCAGGAAGATCTTCGAAAGTCTGAGTTTGAAGCTGCACTGACTGAGGTATATTTTGTTTATGCTGAGATTGACTTTGCAATAAAAAATCTCTCCTCCTGGATCAGCCCGCGCAGAGTTTCGGCCGGTTTGAGTAGTTTCTTCACCAAAAACAGAATATTTTATGAACCAAAGGGAGTATGTCTGATTATTGCTCCGTGGAACTACCCTTTTCAATTGTTAATTGCACCGCTTGTTTCGGCAATTGCGGCCGGCAATTGCGTTATGCTCAAACCTTCAGAATTAAGTCCCTCAACGGCTTCGGTTCTGTTAAAATTGATTAATGATAATTTTGACTCAAAGGAAATAGCTTGTTTTGAGGGCGGTGTAGAGGTATCGGAGGCTTTACTGGAATTGCCTTTTGATCATATTTTCTTTACCGGAAGTCCAAAAATCGGCAAGGTAATTATGACTGCCGCAGCCAAACATCTGAGTTCTGTGACTCTTGAACTTGGGGGTAAATCGCCGGCAATTATTACTGAAGATGCCGATCTTCATAAAGCTGCCGGGAAAATTGTCTGGGGTAAGTTTATGAATTCCGGACAAACCTGTATTGCTCCTGATTATGTTTTAATCCATGCAAGTAAGGAGCAGGAATTTCTTCGTTTGGCGGCTTTACAGATTGAGCAAATGTACTATACCAATCATGTTCTGGATAAAAACAGTTATGGTAAGATTATTAACCCCAATCATTATCAGCGATTAAAAACACTTCGGGATAATGCCGTGAAAGATGGTGCTTTGATTATAAAGGGTGGCACAGACCATGAGGAAGACCAAACCATTGAGCCTGTCTTGTTAAGTAAAGTTTCTGCATCCTCAGCCATTATGGAGGAGGAGATTTTCGGTCCGCTGCTTCCTGTGATAAGCTATGAATCTGTTGATAAAGCGATAGATTTTATCAACCAAAGGCCAAAGCCGCTTGCATTGTACATTTTTTCTGGTTCCAATAACTTAATCAGGAAAATGATCAGGCAGACTTCGGCCGGAGGAACCTGTGTGAATGATGTGGTGATCCATATTTCGAATCCTAACCTTCCTTTTGGAGGGGTTGGGAACAGTGGTACGGGTAGTTGCCACGGATTTTTTGGATTCAAGGCTTTTTCACATGAACGTGCTCTGATGTTTCAATCTAGAATAGATTTTAGTAAAATTGCTTATCCGCCTTATCCGGAAAAGAAAAATCTGTTAAAGTGGCTTAAAAAGATGATGTGATGATAGATGTATTGCATTTATTTCCTGTACTTAATTCATCATTGATAGAGGTGTTAGCTGGCCTTGACCGGCAGCAATGGAACAATACAACAGTCTGCAGGCAATGGAAGGTAAAGGACATTGCTGCCCATTTGCTGGATGGTGCACTAAGGCGTTTATCACATGGCCGCGATGCTTATAATGCAGAATCTCCTGATGTTAAGTCTTATCAGGATCTTCTAAACTATTTGAATGGTCTGAATGCTGATTGGGTACAAGCTTATAGAAGGATAAGTCCAGAAATTATTCTGGCACAATTGAAGCCTGCTCAGGAGCAGATGCTTGAATATCTCAAAGCACTGAATCCTGATGAAAATGCCATTTTTCCGGTTTCATGGGCTGGAGAGAATGTTTCGACCAATCGCTTTGATATCGCACGTGAGTATACAGAAAGATGGCATCATCAGCAGCAAATCAGGCAGGCCGTGGGTGCCCAATCCATATTGAACCCTGAATTATATCATCCCTTTCTCCAGATTTGCATGAAAGCATTGCCTTATCATTACAGAAATGTTGAAAGACCCGAAGGTACTTTGATCAGAGTGGAGATAGTAGGAGATGCTGGAGGGGCGTGGTCAATTATTCGCAAAGGATCAGGATGGGAGCTGAGTAATCAATCGCGTGAAATCAGATCTCAGGTATATATTGATCAGAATATTGCCTGGATGCTCTTTTCAAAGGGGATAGAAATTAATCAGGCAAAGCAATACTGGCAGGTAATTGGTGATCAGGAGCTTGGCAAACATGCTCTGGCGATGCCTGCATTTATGGTTTAAAATCAAATTATTAATATGAGCAGTGATTTAGAAAAGTTAAAGTTTCCGATTGGGAAATATAAAATCGAACCTGTTGAAGAACAGGATTATCCCGCCTTGATTGATCAGCTTGAAGCATTGCCCGGAAAGCTCAGGGCTGCTGTTGCAGGCTTGACAGATGAGCAGTTAGATACTCCTTATCGGGAAGGAGGGTGGACTTTAAGACAGGTGGTTCATCACCTCCCGGATAGTCATTTAAATGCATACACGCGATTTAAACTGGCGATTACCGAGGATACACCTGTTATAAGACCTTATGAAGAAGCACTGTGGGCTGAATGTGCTGAAGCAAAATATGGTCCTGTAAATGATTCTCTTGATTTGCTGGATAGCTTGCACAGGAGATGGGTTTCCTTTTTAAGAACTCTGAAACCCGGGGATTTTAAAAGGGAATATTATCACCCGGCACAGAAAAAGAATAATGCCTTAAGTACTGTCCTGGGTATGTATGTATGGCATGGAAAGCACCACCTGGCACATATTACCACTACAAAAGAGGCAAAAGGCTGGTAACTGGTAAAAAAAAGCCCTCATCAGCCGGAGCTGATGAGGGCTTTTTAATTTTTTGTTTGGCTTATTGTGCGCCTGATTTAGCTTCCTGTTTCATGGTTTCGTTCGCAACGATCACAATTTCAACACGACGATTTTGAGCTTTACCAGCTTCTGTTGAATTATCAGCAATAGGCTCACTTTCACCTCTTCCTTCAGTAGTTAAACGGCTGGAACTGATACCCTGAAGTAAAGCGTAGGATTTAACCGATTCAGCGCGTTGTTCAGATAAACGTCTGTTATACTCATCTGAACCACTTGAATCTGTATGACCAACAACCAGAACTGTTGTTTCGGGATTGTTTTTCAATGAAGTAGCAAGATTTTCGATGTTAGTACGTGCTTCTGTCTTCAGGGCATATTTATTGACATCAAATAAAATACCTGAATCAAATTTTACGATGATACCTTCACCCTCACGAATAACTTCTGCGTTAGGTACCGACTTTTTAATTTCTTCAGCCTGACGATCCATTTTACGCCCAATGATAGCACCTGCGGTACCACCGATTGCTCCACCAAGGATTGCTCCAACTGCAGTATTACCTGCTTTTTTACCGATAATTGCACCTATGGTACCACCAGCCGCAGCACCTATTACAGAACCTTTCTGTGTTTTTGTGGCAGTAGCACAACTTTGAAATAACATTGCAGATGCGGCAATTACTAATCCAAATGTTGCTATTTTAATCTTTGTAGTTTTCATGATTACTTTTTTAGTTTCTTCAGGAATATCTTCAAACAAAGTGCCAAAAATGGATTTAATTTTGAAGGATGTACTTTTACATTAAATATAATGAAAAATAAGAAAACAATAAATTTATTGGGATGTGGTTGGCTTGGCTTTCCACTGGCCCTGGACTTAATTTCAGAAGGTTTTGCTGTAAAAGGAAGTACTACCAGTCCTGAAAAAACAGGGCAGTTTAGAGACGCAGGCATTGACCCAATTTTAGTACAATTTGATCATTTTCATCCGGAACCGGATCTGAGTGAACTTTTAGACGCCGATATACTTATTGTTTCTGTTCCTCCCGGAAGAAGAACCGCTGAAGGGCCTGAAAATTACAGAAAAATGGGAAGCATGCTAACAGAGCGTTTAATGGGAAGCAGGGTATCCAAACTCATCTTTATCAGTTCAACATCTGTTTATTCCGACAACAATAGTGTTTTAAATGAGAGCTCTGAAATTTCTCCTGAAACTGCATCAGGGAAAGTAATTGCCGAAGTCGAGAAAAAGTTATTGGGACTTCCTATACAGGTGATCGTATTAAGGCTTGCCGGCTTATTTGGCCCGGGCAGATCACCCGGAAGATTTTTTGCGGGGAAAACCAATATTCCCAATGGACTTGCACCGGTCAATATGATTCATCTGGAAGAAGCGATTGCTTTAATTAAAATGCTCATTAATTCTGATACTGCAAAAGGAGTTTACATTGGATGTACTCCCTCGCATCCCACAAAAGAAGAATTTTATACCCTTGCGGCCCAAACTGATAATTTAACTGTTCCCCATTTTATTCCTGAAAAGCTAAGCTGGAAAATTGTAGAAAGTGAAAGGCTTGAAAAGGAACTCGGTTTTTCATTTAAAATTCCCAAGCTGATGGACAGGCTTATTCAATCCTGAGTTTTTGTATTATTTAAGACACTTTAGGTAAAAAATTAAAAAACATGTTACATAAGGAAGGTAAAATGCACTGTTACCTTATTTTTTATACATCTTTCGTATTCTTTGCTTAAATTTATACGTCAACCAGTTAAAGAGGGAAGCAGGAGATCTGATTCCTCTCTGCATTACTGTCCGCTAATTATATGAAGAAGCTTTTTTCTTTTCTTGGTCTTATCCTGTTTGTTTTTACCTATTCTGAGGCGGCTCAGCCTGATTCATCTGTTATTAAACGGGTACAGGAGCTTTCTTCTATTGTACAGAAGAAATATGCTCCGGACAGGAGATCAGAATTTTATCAGCTCAGGCAACAAGGCACCTCACCATTAACGTATAGACTAGAGGTTAGCAAAGCGGAGGCTGTAAGCGAATTAAAGGCCTTGCTGAATTCCGAAAATCTGGCTGTAGTGATCAATGAGGATGTTCTTCCCTCCCGGGATTTAGGAGAAAAGATTTATGGTATTTCGAACTTATCAGTCATCAATACAAGGTATGCCCCTGATCATGCAGCCGAGATGGCTACTCAGGCAGGTTTGGGAACTCCTCTTAAAGTATTAAAAAAAGAAAGAGGACATTATTTTGTCCGTACACCAGATAATTACCTATCCTGGACCGAATCTGCAGGGGTTGCACTGATGACTAAAGCAGAATTTGAAAACTGGCAAACGGCAGAGAAAGTTATTTACACGGATTTGTATGGACAGGCGTATTCAGAACCATCTGAAAAGTCTCTTCCGGTTTCAGACCTTGTTGCAGGCAATATTATTGAACTGATTGCTGAGTCGGATGGATTTTACAAGATAGCTTTTCCCGATAAAAGGATAGCTTATATTTCAGTTAACAAGGCCAGGTCATTTGATCAGTGGAAGGAACTTCCAGACCCCAGTGCCGATCAGATTCTGAAAACTGCGCGGAATTTTTTAGGTATTCCTTATTTATGGGGTGGTACTTCGATAAAGGGGATGGACTGCAGTGGTTTTACAAAAACAACCTATTTCCTGAATGGCCTTGTAATTCCGCGGGATGCTTCACAGCAGGCTTTGGTGGGAGAAAAGGTAGATATTCAGGAAGGTGATTCGGTGAGTATTGAGAAATCATTGAAGAATCTTAAGTCTGGTGACCTTTTATTTTTCGCTGCCAATAAACTAACGCGGAAGGTTACTCATACTGCTATTTATATCGGCAAAGGAGAGTTTATTCAGGCTGCCGGGTTAGTGCGGATAAACAGCATGATTAAAGGATCTAAAAATTATGATGATTTTCAATCCAGAACAATGGTAGGTGCCCGTAGAATGTTAAGCGCTATCGGTGAACCTGAGCTTACACGTATAAATAAACATCCTTATTATCAGAGGGTAATTAATCAATAATTATAAACTAATCAATTTAAGCATATGAATATTTTTGTTGGAGGTCTTCCTTTTAAAGTAGATGAAAGAGAGCTAAGAGAAATTTTTGAAAAGTACGGTGAATTAACTTCCGTAAAACTGATCATTGATAAACAAAGCGGGAGGAGCAAAGGCTTCGGTTTTGTTGAGATGGCAGATGATGAAGCTGGTCAGCAGGCTATTGATGCGCTGGATGGTACCGAATTATATGGTCGTACCATTGGTGTCAGGGTCTCAGAAGATAAAAAACCTGACAGAAGATATTAAATATGAATGGCGAAACGGCCATTCATATTCAATATTAATATTGTGGAACGGAAATTGTAAGTAATCATGCAGGTTTGTATTGAGAGATGCTCAGGATGTTAATTGCTGCAATTTATGATCTCAGGGTCATATTTAAGGTAACATTTGAATAACAATTGCCAATATTTCAAATACAAACCGAGTAATTTATTATTTTTGATTAGCAAGCTTTGGATTTATAAAACTAACCGGAGTTCTGTTTGATTGACAAACAATTAAAATAAACTGTTTAACCATTATGAAAAAATTAATCATTCTTTGCAGCGTTGTATTTTTATTTGCAGCCGTAACAGCATTCAATGTTGTGGAAAAGGCGGAATTTAAATTCGAGAAAGAAACACATGATTTTGGAAAAATACCTCAGGGCAAACCTGTAAGTGTTGATTTCAAATTTACAAACACAGGCGATGAGCCTCTGATCATAAGCAATATAGAAAGTGTATGTGGCTGTACTGTACCTAAATATACCAATACTCCGGTTTTGAAAGGACAGTCGGGAACAATTACAGTTACCTATAATGCGGCGGCATTGGCTCCATTCAGTAAAGGTTTGACCATTAAGTCGAATGCCAAGACCCCAATAAAAGTCATTTACATCAAGGGTGAAGTTGTAGCTGCTTCAGCAGAATAATTTCAAATATTGAATAAAAAAAAGAAGCCCGGGTTCTCCGGGCTTCTTTTTTGAATAAATTTTCAGAGTGTATTAAATACCTCTTACTTTCATTTTTAGTGTATATACCGCTTTACTGGCAGTAATAAACAAAATATCCCTGTTTTTCCCTCCGAAACAAACATTTGCAGTTGATGCAGGAATTGAAATATGTTCAATTTTCTTGCCCTCAGGATTGAAAACAGTAACGCCCCCTCTGCCGGTTAGGTAAAGGTTTCCGCGATTATCCAGGGTCATTCCGTCAGAGCCCATATCGGTAAAGAGCCTGCGGTTGTATAATTTCCCTTTTTTACCAATATCATATTTATAGGTTTTTTTATCACCAATATCAGCAACAAACAGGTTTTTACCATCAGCAGATCCTATAATTCCATTTGGTCTTACAAAATTGCTGTCCACAACAAAAGCAGCTTTAGATCCTTTCGGAAAGTAGTAAACATGTTGTCCGCTCAGTTCAGATTTTTTTCTATCCCAATAAGGGCGCTGGTAATAGGGGTCAGTAAAAAATATTCCCCCTTTGGCATCTATCCAGAGATCATTTGGGCCATTGAATCGCTTACCTTCAAAATTATCAAGTAATACTTTTACTTTTTTATCGGGGCTTATCTGCCAGATCTCATTCTTTTCATCGGCGGCGGTGATCAAATTTCCTTTTTTATCGAAATACATTCCATCAGAATGTCCGGTCTTATCAAGGAAAAGGCTTAATTCACCATCTGTACTGTATTTCCAGATCTTACCTTCCACGATGTCGGTGAAGAATATATCTCCGTTTTTATTAACTGCTGGTCCTTCAGTAAATTTGAATTGATCTGAAATCAGTACAGGCTTTGCATTGTCTGCAATGATATCTGAGTTTCCATCCTGAAGGTATTTTTCAGTTGGAGAG
This sequence comes from uncultured Sphingobacterium sp., assembly GCA_964529165.1. Taxonomy (GTDB): domain Bacteria; phylum Bacteroidota; class Bacteroidia; order Sphingobacteriales; family Sphingobacteriaceae; genus Daejeonella. Next base: position 22,021 of record CAZGWG010000015.1, on the reverse strand, counting down.
CTCCAATTCCAGGCAGATAGCGGAAGGAGCAAGCTTATAATTAGGGATTTCATAGTGATAATAATTTAAAATGTTATAATGAGGGTGTTTTGCCGCCATCCACAGGTAAATTAATGCCATTGATATAGGATGCAGCAGGACTTGCCAAAAAAGCAATAGCTGCCGCTACTTCATGTGAATCGGCTATCCGACCTGCCGGTATTGTACTGATCATATCATTTACTACCGTTTCCCTGCTTTTGTTTTCGCGTTCTGCTGTTGCTGAGATGAGTGATTCAAGCCTGCCGGTCATGGTGAAACCCGGTAAAACATTATTCACGGTAATGCCAAAAGGTCCGAGTTCAAGCGCCAGTGTTTTAGCCCAGCTGGCTACTGCCCCGCGAATAGTATTTGATACGCCTAATCCTTTAAGCGGGGTTTTTACCGAAGTTGAAATAATATTGATGATGCGTCCGAAATTATTCTTCTTCATGCCTGCTGAAACAGCCTGCACCAGTATCTGGTTACTGATAAGATGCATATTAAACGCATTGATAAATTCATCAGTTTGTGCATCAATGGCTTGTCCCCCGGCCGGACCGCCCGTATTATTGATTAGTATATCAATTTGATTACTGATTACATATTCATGGATGATTTGTTTTAATTGAGCCTGATCTGTAAAATCAGCTACCAGGTAATGATGCTTTTGCTTTTGATTTACTGATAAAGACTGAAGCACTTCCTTTAGTTTATCTTCATTTCTTGCTATGAGTGTAATATCAGCTCCGAGTAAGGCCAGCTCATGGGCACTGGATCGACCAATTCCCTGGGTACTCCCGCAAACCAGCGCTCTTTTTCCGTTCAAATTTAAATTCATATAACTCGTGTTTTAAAAAGCTTAGGATAAAACTGAAAAATACTGCTCCAGTTCCTGCAATGTATTTGAATTGGTCGCAATATCCTTAATGATCTTTCCTTTTTCCATTAATAAGATGCGTTCACATACTTCGGTAACATGGTTCAGGTCGTGGCTTGAAATAATTGTTGTAATATGTTTCTCACTGCTTATAGCTTTAACCATATTCTTCAGACGGATCTGAGTACTTGGGTCGATATTGGCAAATGGTTCATCAAGCATCAGGATCTCAGGGTTCTGAATCAGGCAGGCAGCAACGCCAACTTTAGTCTGATTGCCTTTAGATAGATCTCGGATATATTTACCCTTGTTTAAGATCTCTCCATTAAAAAATTCGGAAAAAGCAGGAAGTTCGGAGTCAATCTGAGCTTTACTTTTATTGTGCAGACCGCCAATAAAATGAAAATACTCTTCAGGTGTAAGGTAATCGATCAGAAAGCCCTCATCAAGATAAGATGCAGTATAATCTTTCCAGTTTTCACTTTCTGCAACATTTTTTTCTTTTGAAAGCACTTCTCCTGAATCTGGTCTGATCAAATCAAGCATCATGCGGAAGAGGGTGGTTTTACCTGCTCCGTTATTCCCCACAAGTCCGATAGTCTCCCCTTTTTTAATACTTAATTCGGGGATATTGACAACCGTTACTCCGTTATATTTCTTTTTTAAATTACTTATTGCGATCATATTACTTATTTCTAAATCCTTCTGCTATTAAATACCTTTTTTCCTGAAATCTCTTTACAAGTTTGTTCAGCCAGAATTCCCTGCTGATTATAAATATGAGACCGATTACTGCAATTAAAATCAGCCCTGCTTCCGGATAGCCCAATAGATTAAGCGGATAATAAATTACAAAGGGAGCAAGCAGGAGTGGGATGCTGAGGATCCACTGAGATGCACCAACACCTTCCCAGTTAAATGTTGTCCCCTTGCTCAGGTCAATCCTGCGATAATTTTGATTTGCAAAGTAAAGTACCAGTAAAGTGTTTACTCCCAGATTCCAGATAAACATGATGAAATGTACTATCAGGACTTTCCAGCCAAAATACACATAAGGAATAGTGAGTACAAAGCAGATGGAGGAGAATAAAGTGAACAGAAGTAATTTTGCTCTGAAAAAATCCATGACATTCACTCTGCTGACTAAAATTCCGTCAAAATGCGCGCTTTGCCAGCTAAACATGAACTGCCCATAATTGATTATGAAAATACCGGTCATGAACATCCCGCAGAATATGATTCCGGAATAGCCTTTAAAAGCAGGGTTAGTGTAAAAAATGAGCCCGTAGAACATAAATAGCAAACTCATTGTTATAACTGAGCGCGGGCGTTTATTTCGAAGGATTAGTTTTAATTCATTGGCTACTAAATCTCCTGCTTTTCCGAATCGGCTCAGGTAAGGAATTTCAGTACTTGATTTATGTGAGGTATCTGTTGTTTGCAGTTCTTCGAGGTAGAGGTTTGATTTTAGATAGCGATAATTGATCAGATAGATGAAAAAAGCGACAATCAGGAAAATCACACAAAAGAGAGGATTGGCCAGTATGAAATTGAATAATCCGGCAGATATCCTGGAAATTGAAAAAAGCTTAAAGTAAAAATCAAGAGAAACGAAAAGAATCAGGGTGCCGAAGAAAATCAACATCCAGATGGCATTCAGGTTTACTTTTCTTTTAATCCAGAGACTAAAAAAATGATTGGACAGTGTGAGGCCGATTATGGATATCAGTAAGCTCCAGAAATGTGCAGGGCCATATTCTGGTAAGACTACTTTGATGAGCAGGGGTAATGACAATAATATCGGGTTCAGGTTGAAGGCCGTCCAGAGGGAAGTCAAAGAAAGGTAATTAATAAGTTGATTCTTCCTGATTTTAAGGTGGAGATATGGTCTCACACTCAAGGTAGGTAACTCCTGCATTTGAAAACGCAGGAGTAAATCCATTAAAAAGTAATACAGAATATAACTGTTAAAAGAATAAAGTATATCCTGTCCGGGGTTGGTCTTTTTCAGGATCCGGTCAAGAAAAAAAGCAACAACAAGAATATTCAGCAGGACATATAATATCAGGATGGTCATTACCACTCTCATGGCGACACTTTTTCCGGTATTTTTTGATCTCCAGAATGCTTTTGACTGATGAATGAGAAAGGTTAACGTCATGTTTGAAATTAAAAAAAATAATGCAAACCTAATATTTGTACTTATCCTTCCACAGAGATTTCAGGCGTTCGCGAAGTTTATCTTCGGCGGGATTTTTACCCGGATCATAGAGCAGGGTTCCGCTGAGATTTTCGGGAAGATACTCCTGAGGCGAAAAATTATCTTTATAGGCATGTGAATACTCATATTCCTTGCCATAGCCGATATTTTTCATGAGTTTGGTTGGTGCGTTTCTTAAGTGCAGCGGCACCGATTGATCGCCGGTTCTTGCCACGAGTTCCTGAGCTTTGCTGATTGCTTCATAACTGGCATTACTTTTCGGAGATGAGGCCAGATAAGTAACAGTTTGCGAGAGAATAATCCTCGATTCTGGCCAGCCGATTACATTAACGGCCTGAAAACAGTTATTGGCGAGCAACAATGCATTCGGGTTGGCATTGCCGATATCCTCAGATGCCAGAATCAGCAGCCGACGGGCAATAAATGAAGGGTCTTCTCCCCCCGCAATCATCCTTGCCAGCCAATAAACGGCTGCGTTAGGGTCGCTTCCGCGGATGGATTTTATGAACGCCGAGATAATATCGTAATGCTGTTCTCCGGCTTTATCATAAATAGCCATATTTTGCTGGATATGCTTCAATACCAGTTCATTAGTGATATCCACATCCTGCTGCTTTACCGCATTGACTACCAGCTCAAGTACGTTCAGGAGTTTCCGTCCATCTCCACCCGAAAGGCGAAGCAGGGCTTCATGCTCCCTGATGGTGATCTTTCTGTCTTTAAGATAGGGATCTTCTTTAATGGCTTTATTTAATAATTCAACCAGATCTTCTTCTGAAAGGTTTTGAAGGATATAAACCTGACTTCTGGATAAAAGTGCTGAAATAACCTCAAATGAAGGGTTTTCAGTTGTAGCACCTATTAAAGTGACCAGGCCGCGCTCAACAGCCCCGAGCAATGAATCTTGCTGAGATTTCGAAAAACGATGAATCTCATCAATGAAAAGGATAGGCAGGTTCTCATTTTCATCTTTTAGACGGGATGCCTGCTCAATCACATCCCGAATATCTTTAACCCCCGAATTTATTGCACTCAGACTAAAAAATGGACGGTTTAACTGTTTCGAAATAATCAAAGCCAGTGTTGTTTTTCCTACGCCCGGAGGGCCCCAGAGAATCAGTGAGGGTAGCATTCCGCTTTCGATGGCTAAGCGTAAAATCGCACCCTTGCCAACAAGGTGCTTTTGTCCAACATAGTCGTCAAGAGTCAACGGGCGCATCCGTTCTGCCAGTGGGGGTATTGTTGCCATTAATTCAAAATATTAATTCAATCTGATCAGTAAAGATAGGTCTAAAGGCCCATCTCTTCATCCTGAAAATTTTGAACCAACTCGACTGCATTCGTTACCGAGTCGCTGATTATCGTTAAAAAGGATCCTGGCTGAATATGCTTTACCGCATAATCAAAAGCCTCTTTACCTTTATTAATAATCTGAATATCAATTTCAGGTTTTATATCTTTCAGACCTTCAATAATTAATTTAATGATTTCTTCCCGGCTTCGGCCTCTCAGGTATTTCTCCTGGCAGATAATCACATCATCAAACATTTGTGCTGAAATTCTTCCAATTTCGCGTAGGTCCTCATCCCTTCTGTCGCCGGTACCTGAAATAATTCCGGTACTCCGCTTAATATCCAGCGTAGACAAGAAATCCTTAATTCCTCTCAAACCATCTGGATTATGAGCAAAATCAACCATTATTTTGCACTCCTTCAGTTCAAAAATATTCATACGGCCCGGGGTCTGTGCTGCCGATGGAATGAAGGTTTCAAGAGATAGCCGTATATCTTCAATTTTAAAACCCCATACAAAGGTAGCAAGACTGGCTGCCAGAACATTCTGTGTCATGAAACTTACAGTACCGTTAAAAGTAATAGGAATATGTGTCACTTTTTCTATTCTTATTTTCCAGTCGCCTTTTTTAATGGTTATATAGCCGTTTTCATAAACTGCAGCTATACCTCCTTTTCGACAATGTTCTTTGATCACCTCATTTTTTTCATCAAGAGAAAAATAAGCCACATTGCAGCGAGCATCTTTTGCTATTTTAACACAATGATTATTATCGGCATTTAAGATTGCCCAGCCATCATTCTTTACAGAGTTTAACACTACCGCCTTGACGCGGGCAAGGTCATCAAGTGTATGAATATCAGAGATTCCCAAATGGTCTTCCTGAATATTGGTGATAACAGCAATATCACAATACCCGAAACCAAGTCCTGATCTTAAAATTCCTCCCCTTGCAGTTTCCAGTACAGCAAATTCAACAGTTGGATCTCTCAATACAAATTCAGCACTTATCGGGCCTGTGGTATCACCCTTTTGCAGCATGGAATTCTGAATATATACCCCATCTGAAGTAGTAAAGCCAACCCGGTAGCCATTGTTTTTTACAATATGTGCAATAAGTCTGGTGGTAGTTGTTTTACCATTTGTACCTGTAACGGCAATGATTGGAATTCGTGCCGACTTACCAGGAGGATAGAGCATATCTATTACCGGGGCCGCGACATTTCTTGGGAGGCCTTCGCTTGGGGCAAGGTGCATTCTGAAGCCCGGAGCGGCATTCACCTCAAGAACAACCCCTCCGTTTTCGGTGAGGAGTTCAGTTAGATTATTTGCCATGATATCAATTCCGCAAATATCCAGACCAATAACCCGGGCTATTCGTTCACACATGAATATATTCTGCGGATGTACCATGTCGGTAACGTCAATTGAGGTACCACCTGTACTCAGGTTAGCGGTAGATTTCAGGTATACGATCTCTGATTTTTCGGGTATGGTATCTAAGGTGTAGCCTTTTTTATCCAGTAGATCGAGTGTATCACGGTCAATGTTAATCTCAGTCAGGACATTTTCATGCCCGTATCCGCGCCGGGGATCACTATTTTCAATTTCAATTAATTTATTTATCGTATTTATGCCATCGCCAACAATATGGGCCGGAACGCGCTGGGCGGCAGCTACCATTCGATTATCGATCACCAGAACCCTGAAATCATGGCCGGTAATAAACCGTTCGACAATTACACGGTGAGAATATTTCTGCGCGTAGGTAAATGCTTCAATAGCTTCTTCACGGGTTTTTACATTAATAGTTGCTCCTTTCCCATGATTTCCGTTCAAAGGTTTAAACACCAGTGGGAAACCGATTTTATCAAGTGCAATTTCCAAATCCTCGTCTGTAGATATGGTCAGTCCTTTGGCAACAGGAATAGCCTGTTCCTGTAAAATCCGTTTGGTTTCATCTTTATTTCCGGCTAAATCAACAGCAATACTGCTTGTTTTGTCGGTCATAGTAGCCCGGAATCGTACCTGATTTACTCCATAGCCAAGTTGCACAAGAGAACTTCGGTTAAGCCGGATAAAAGGGATTTTTCTCGCGACAGCTTCCTCTACAATAGAGGCTGTGCTTGGGCCAAAACGCTCGCGTTCTCTCATTTTTTTCATGGTCATGATATCGTTTTCGATATCATAATCCAGGCCGGCAATTAAATTCTCAGCAATACGTACAGATGCTTCTGCAGCATAAACGCCAACAGTTTCTTCAATATAGCTGAACACTACATTATATATACCTGAAGTTTTTGTTTCACGTGTACGTCCAAAGCCTGTTTCCATACCGGCTAAAGACTGGAGTTCAAGGGCAATATGTTCAATAACATGACCCATCCAGGTGCCTTCCTCTATCCGTTCAAAGAACCCGCCTTCATATCCGGGTGAACAGCGGTGAGTATATAAACTTGGCATGAGCTTTTCAATCCTTTCCCTGAATCCATCAATTTTATTGGTCGGTCGCTGCTCCAGATCCTCCAGATCTAGTCGCATCTGAATTAGTTTCTTACGACTGGTTGACCAGAGATTAGGTCCCTTTAAGACCTGTAAACCTAATATTTTCATAGATGATTAATTTCTAATGGTTTTTATTACCCATAAAAGAACAGCCTTTCGGGGTTGAAGTGAATTTGCACTTGCTAAATTTATGCCAAACCCAAGCGGTTTGTTCTTGCAGGCTTCTTAAAGAAGTTAATCAATAGGCCCAGCTTACTTATTGATACAGGTAAGCAACTGTTATTATTAAGAATGGAAGACAGTATTAAAACGGGCAATCGGATCTTTTTAATGGGTTAAATTATGATTGCGATTTTAATTGGAATATTTGTTAGTTAATATGGATTTTACCTTCAGCAAGATATAAAGTTTTGCTAAAATATTAAATTTTGAGTCCATTATTTCAGGCGGCTTTTTTGATCAGAGTGATTTTCTTAAGTGCTCCGCTAATCAGATATGTTGAAAAGTTTAGTAAGTAATGACCATACTTGTTATACTGGTAATATATATTTGATTATAAAGTAATGAAATTTTAATATTTACTATGGTTCCAAAGGGCAAACTCCTTATAATTGGCGGTGCAGTTGATCTGGGAAGTTCACTAAATTATAATGAAAATATCAGCCACCCGCATTATGTAAAGTTCTTCGAGCAGGGGATTCTTAGGCGGATCATCAGTGAATCGGCTAAAGCAGAAAATTCTATTGTAGAAGTTATTACTACAGCATCAAAAATACCTGAAATAGTAGGCGAAGAGTATATTAATTCATTTAAACAGTTACAGGTAAATAATGTTAATGTAATGGATATCAGGTCCAGAACGGATGCCCTGATTCCTGAATACCTCGAACGAATTGCAAAGGCTGATGTGGTTATGTTTACAGGGGGCTACCAGTTGCGTTTAAGTTCCATATTTGGCGGGACCCCATTTCTTCAATTATTAAAAAAGCGGTATCTGGAGGATAATTTTCTGATTGCCGGCACATCTGCGGGTGCTGCTGCAGCTTCTACCAATATGATTTATCGTGGTAGCAGCAGTGAGGCCCTGATTAAAGGAGAGGTTCAGATTACTGCAGGTTTAGGTTTTATCGATTCGGTGATTGTAGATACCCACTTTGTTCAGCGCGGCAGAATAGGTCGTTTGTTTTATGCTGTAGCCAGTAATCCCGGTATGTTAGGTATCGGTCTCGGCGAGGATGCCGGTTTATTAATTACCGAAGGAAATTGTATGGAAGCTGTTGGCTCTGGTCTGACTATTCTGGTTGACGGACGTTTTATCAGTGAAACAAGTATTTATGAAGTGGAGATTGGTTCACCGGTTTCTATAAACGGCTTAAAGGTACATGTGATGTCTTTGTTTGATAAGTATGATCTTGAAAAACATGAACTTATCATTAAAAAAGCAATTAAGGTGGAAGAAGGAGTATTTCTGAAAGTTAAAAGTGAGGACAATTAATGGGGCATAAATTAATTATTCATGGCGGTTTTTTTAGCGAGTCGAATACCAATATGGAAGTTAAACTGGCCAAGCAGGAAGCTCTTTCTACTATTGTAAAGCAATCATACAAGTATTTAGATTCGCATTCTGCATTGCAAACTTCAGTCTTTGCGGTTTCGCTTCTTGAAGATTGTGAGCTTTTTAATGCAGGTATCGGTTCACAGATTCAGAGTGATGGAAAGATCAGACTTAGCGCTGGTTTAATGGATGGAAGCAGCGGAAAATTTTCAGGGGTAATAAATATTGAGGATGTGAAGAATCCAATATTAATTGCAGAAAAGTTATTGGAATTTGATGACCGGGTTCTGAGCGGTAGTGGAGCGCTTGATTTTGCCCGATACAATGGTTTTGGATATTTTAATACAGAAACTCCGCAACGCAGAGAAGAGTATGATAGAAAATTAAATGACTCCATGGGTCTTGGAACTGTTGGATGTGTTGCACTGGATAAGCATGGGAATATTGCGGCTGCGACCTCAACTGGTGGTAAGGGTTTTGAAATTCCGGGCCGTGTTAGTGACTCAGCTACTGTAGCAGGAAATTTTGCGAATCAGTTTGCAGGGATATCTTGTACAGGTGTTGGCGAAGATATTGTAAGTTCTGGCCTCGCAGTTAAGATAGTTACCCGTGTAAGTGATGGCATGAGTCTGGTTTCTGCTTCGCAGAAATCATTTCAGGAACTTGAACTTAATAATGGTTTCGCCGGTATAATAGGTATTTCATCAAAGGGAGAACTGTATCATTGCGATTCACATCCGTATATGGTATGGGCGGCTTATGATAATGGACTTTCAGTTTTTAACTGATCTTTTATTGAAATATAATTTTAGAAATCTTTGTACGTTTGAGATTGATAACCAATATGATAGGGTCGTAAACAGAGAGTTTTAATTTCTCAAACCCATAAACAGGCAATTTAAATGAATCTCAGGGCAGTTTTATTAACACTATTCATATTGAGTATTTCTGCCGGCAGGGGCATTGCCGGATCGGTGTCTTGCAAAGACAAGTCAATTACTTCAACCCACTGGAGTATTCTTTCCCAAAAATCGACCTTCGACTCCCTGAAGCTTGAGCTGGCTAAACAAGGATCATCTTCGGGAATCAGTGCAGTAAAAGAATATCTGAATATACTGCAGTTTCGTGAGCAATTGAAAGCAGCTTACGATCTTCCTTTTGTTTTTCCCTCATCGGCAGGGGTATTTAATGGAACACTGCAATCAGATTCGTTAAGTGCATTTGATCAGCTTCTGTTTCTATCCAGGAATCTTGGTGACCGGGTTGCTGAAGCAAAGGTGCTTAGCTCCTATGCTGTAAATAATGCCCTGGACGGGAAGATGGATGAAGCAGTCCGTTTATTAAATGAGGCAATAGTTCTGAATATGGAGGTCAATAATAAAGCGGCTGTGAGAAGTAATTATTTAACTCTGCAGCGAATCAATAAGCACAGAGGCAACCTCAATGAAGCTTTAAAGTTCAATCAAGCCATTGTTATGATTGATTTGGATACGAAGAACAATAAGTTTCTGGCAGAAGCCTATATGGATCACGCAGAGATCCTGACAAGCCAGCAAAATTTTTCTGAAGCTGAAAATCTGATCTTGAGAAAGGCTCTTCCACTTTATTATTATGGTTTGAAAGATAAGAGCGGTACAATAAAATGTTATGATCAGCTTGCAAATACCTATCATCAGCAAAAAAAATTCACTCAGGCAAAATGGTTTTATATTCAATCGAATATGCTTGCCAGAAAAATCAATAGTCCTTCAAGTATTGTAAACTCGCTCATTAACCTGGCGCATGTCAAAATGTCTATTGGCGATTATCAGCTTGCATTGATGGATTATAAGGAAGCAGAGCAATTGTCATCGAAGAACAAATTCACCAATCAGTTGCTTGAAATAAAAAGCGACCTTGCTGAAGTGTATAACAAAATGGGTAATTCTGGAGCCGCCAGTTCTGCTTTTTCGGAGTTTAAAGTGATGAAAGAGACTTTTTTGAGAACGATTCAATAAATGCTTATTGTTTATTGTAATCGGCAGATTCTATTTTTTAGGTATATTGGAACCCAATAATACAAAATACATAAACATGTTACATGGATTAAACCCTGATTCGGGGATTTCCATATTTATATTTAATTTTTGGTACCAAATTAGATACCGTATATTCTGAAATGAAGTTAAAATCAGTTAAAGAGATGTTAAAGAGATTATGTCTGGCCTTATTTATTGTATCAGCTTTAGCGTGTCAGGCCGACCCGAGGGTAAGTATAATTGTTTCGGAGGGCGATCTGAAACCAGAGCTTCAGCAATCTGTGGTAGCGAAGTCACTGGTTGAGTTGCTTGAAAATTTTCATTATAAGAAAGTAATTGTGGATGATGCTTTTTCTTCAATTGTGTTTGATGAGTATTTAAAAGCACTAGATAATGGGAAAAGTTACTTCCTGCAAAGCGATATTGATAGTTTTGAGCAGTATCGTTTAACCATGGATGATGATTTACGTTCCGGGGATCTGAGTGTACCATTCTACATTTTCAATGTCTATCAGAAACGATATAATGATCGTGTGGCTTTTGCTTTAAAAGAAATAGACAGGAAGTTCGATTTCACCAGTAACGAAACTTATACCTATGACCGGGAGAAACTTCCATGGCTCAAATCAGAAGCAGAATCAAATAATCTATGGGCAAAACGTGTTAAGTATGAGATGCTCAACCTGAAGGTTACAGGGACTGATGAAGCAAAAATTAAGGAGACTTTGAAAAAGAGATATGAGAATCTGGTCTCACAATCTACTAAGTTCAATAATCAGGATGTTTTTGGGATCTATATGAACTCCTTTACAGGAGCTGTGGACCCGCATACAAACTATTTTGTTCCTAACAGGGCGCAGGAGTTCAATGAGGATCTTGCCAGAACCTTTGAGGGGATAGGTGCAAGATTACAGCTTGAAAATGAAGTGGTTAAGATAGCAGAGATTATCCCCGGCGGGCCAGCTTTTAAGGCTAAAACCCTTGAAGTGAATGATCGTATTGTGGCGGTTGCACAGGGTAAGGATGGTGAATTTGTGGATGTGATCGGATGGCGTTTGGATGTTACCGTAACAAAGATTAAGGGTCCTAAAGGAACGATTGTCCGTTTGAAAGTGATTCCAGCCGGTCAGGAATTATCAGCAACCCCTAAAATTGTGGAACTGGTTCGGGATAAGGTAGTACTTGAAGATCAGTCGGCTAAGAAAACCATAAAAACAGTTACCCAGGAGGGTAAGTCATACAAGATAGGCATTATACAGATTCCTGCTTTCTACGCTGATTTTAAGGCTATGCAGGCAAGAGATCCTAACTATAAAAGTACGACGCGCGATGTTAAGCTGTTACTGGATACTTTAAAACGAGAAAATGTAGATGCAGTAGTTATCGATCTTAGAAGTAATGGGGGAGGATCTCTTCCGGAGGCAATTAGTCTCAGTGGTTTGTTCATAAAATCAGGACCAATAGTACAGGTGCGTGATAGAAGGAATAATGTTGAAATTGAAGAGGATGAGGATACTGGTATAGCCTGGACAGGCCCGTTGGGGGTCTTACAGGATCGGTTCAGTGCTTCTGCCTCTGAAATCTTTGCCGGGGCTATGCAGGATTACGGACGCGGAATAATTATTGGTAACCAGTCTTATGGTAAAGGTACCGTGCAGCAGGGTATAGATATGGGAAGGGTGATTGGTACCGCTGATAAATTAATGCTTAAGGCTGCACAGACAGCCGGCAGCAGGCCAGGAACACCAGCAAACACCAATGCACCTGAATTTGGACAGATTAATTTAACTATGGCTAAATTCTACAGGGTAAATGGCAGTACAACCCAGCATAAGGGTGTAGTTCCTGATATTGAATTCCCAACAGTTTTTCCTAAAGATAAATATGGCGAAAGCTCTGAACCAAGAGCATTACCATGGGATACCATTGCTCCGAGTAAGTACTTACAGGTAGCAAATCTCGATGATGTGAAACGCAAATTGCTTTCCATGCATAATGAGCGTATGAAAACTTCATTAGGCTATAAGAATCTGCAGCAGGATATTACTGATTTTGCTAAGCGTGAAGCTGAGACTTCTATTATACTGAATGAGGTACAACTAAAGAAACAGCGTGATGAACAGGAAGCAAAGGTTCTTGAAAGAGAAAATCAGCGCCGTGCAGCCAAGGGCCTTCCGGCATTGAAAAAGGGTGAAGCCAGGCCTAAAGATGACGTAGACTTTATTCGTGATGAAGGCCTGCAGATTATGGCAGATTACATCAGGATTAAGTAAAAGAAAACCCGGCTCCTGGCCGGGTTTAATATTGGTAATAATTAGTTTAATCTGAGGTATTAAAAGCCTTAAGCTTTCTTCTTATTTTCAGTTTCCATAATATTGATACTCATCATTTGTTCCATGGTACGTTTCATGCCTTCCGGAGAACCATCAAGGAAAATTACATTTCCTTTTCCGTTCTCTGAAAAGTGCTTGATCGCTTCAGTCCACATGGTAAATAAGATTACTGAAGTGTCCAGATCGGCCGTTTGCATTTCTTTAGCTGCATGGGTCATACCCTTGGCCACTTCTTCCCTGAAAAGTGCGATACCTTGTCCGCGAAGCTGAGCGGCTTCCCGTTCGGCATTTGCAGCAATCTTAATAGCATTACCATCGGCCTCCGCCGCCTTTGTTTTAGTGATCAATAATGCCTGTCCTTCGTTTTCTGCTGCTGCTTTAAGGTTATTGGAAGCCACAACACGGCTCATGGAAGTAAGAATCACTTCATCAAATGTGATGTCATTGATTTGCAAATCCTGAAGATGGTAACCCCAGCTTTCAAGTACAGTATCAATCTGTTCTTTTACATGGTCTACAATATCCTTGCGAAGCCCAAGAACCTCAGACTGTTTCTTGCTCGCAACAAAGGCACGTATAGTTCCCTCGATGGTACGGATCAAGGCCTGCATCAGGTTCTGCTCATTGATAAATTTGAAAGCTACATTCTTAATGGTCTCTTCATCCGGATTATTCACAGAATAAAGCACCATAGCTTTGAAATATACATTCGCCTGATCAATTGTAACTGCCTGAAATTCAAGTTCTACCGAGCGATTTTGTATTGATACTCTGGAATGAATAACCTCAATGAGTGGAATTTTGAAATTCAAGCCAGGTTTAAGTAGCCTTCTGTATTTCCCAAATATAGTTACTACTCCAATTGTCCCTTGTTTAACGGTTACAAACGAACTTAACAGGACTACAATTACAATAAATAATAGAATATAGCTTGTATACATATCAGTGAAATTTATTGAAGATACGGAACATATCTTGTATTTAGTGCAGGATTATGTCTTGAACAGTTAAACAACGCCGTATTGTACTTTATAAAATCGGCAGGATAGATTACTGGCAGCTTTATTGTATAAGTTTGATAAATAGAACAGATGAATTTAAAAAGAGTTTTCGGGACGGTTTTAACCATATTAGGAATAATAGGACTGATCTACGCTGCGATAGGTTTTGTACAGAATTCGGAAGGGTACAAAATGCTTGTTGTTTTTGGTTTATTGGGAATAGTATTCTTCTTTACCGGCATTGGACTGGTTAGGAGTACTACGGATCAGGCAAAATAAAAAAACACCGTACTGTTTATAGTACGGTGTTCTATATTTTCAGAACGAATCCGGAATAATTAATCTCTGAGAGAAGCCAGTAATCGTCCGCCTTTATAATAATACTTTCTCCAGTAGGCTTCGTCAAGATCACTGATCATTACACCCTTACTGGTTGATGCATGAGCAAATTTGTTATTACCCATATAAACGCCCATATGAGTAATTGAACGGCTTCCGATCTTAAAAAAGACGAGGTCACCTTCTTTTAGCTCTGATTTGCTGATTGGGTTGACCATACTGAATATGTTCCTTGAGTTATTGCCAATTAATGTACTGAATACCTTATTGTATAACTCAAAAGCAAAACCAGAACAATCAATTCCTTTTTTTGTATCACCGCCTAATCTGTAAGGAGTACCAATCCAATCATAAACGAACTGATAAAGTTTAAGATTAGAGGTTGCAGAGAGGGCTATGCCCATAATTTGTGAAAAGTATTCGGAAGCCAGATTATCAGGATCTGCAATTTTGTCCACTGGTTTTTGATCTTTATCGTTAGTTTGTGCCTTTACAGACACAAAAGAAATCATAAGCAGTAAAGCTAAAATTACTTTTTTCCTCATTTTTATTAATCTTTCGTTTATAAATAAACACCGTTAGAATGAACGTCTGTTTATTGAATATATTCTAAGAATGTTACAAAAATATGATTATTATGATAAAAAACAAGTCGTCTAAGCCAATTAAAGGTTTTTTTAGTTAAAATCACCTGGTAAAGCGTGTAAACAAAACACTATGGTATTCTTTTTTTAGGAAGATATGGTTAGATTTGTCCTCCCTTGTAAAGGAATAATTTGTTTAATAGAAACGATTACGAATGAGTTCAATAGAAATTACGAAAGACACTTATCTTCAATGGTATGAGTCGATGCTCCTGATGCGCAAGTTTGAAGAAAAAGCCGGTCAACTTTACGGGCAACAAAAAATCAGAGGGTTTTGCCATTTGTATATAGGGCAGGAGGCAGTGATGGCAGGCACTATGTCAGTTATCCGTCCTGAAGATTCACTTATTACAGCTTATCGTGATCATGCACATGCCCTTGCAAAAGGGATGAGTGCAAACGAGGTGATGGCTGAATTGTATGGTAAGGCAACCGGATGTTCTAAAGGAAAGGGAGGCTCAATGCACATGTTCAGCAAGGAAAAGAAATTTTTCGGTGGACATGGTATTGTAGGAGGTCAGATTCCGCTGGGTGCAGGAATTGCATTTGCCGAGCAATATAATGGAACAGATAATGTTTGTATCTGTTATATGGGTGATGGTGCTGTCCGTCAGGGAGCATTGAACGAGACTTTTAATATGGCTATGTTATGGAAGCTTCCGGTGGTCTTTGTTTGTGAGAACAATGGTTATGCAATGGGAACATCGGTATCAAGAACAACTAATATGGTTGATATCTATAAGATCGGTTTAGGTTTTGATATGCCATGTGCACCAGTTGATGGAATGGATCCTGTTGCGGTTCATAATGCCATGGATGAGGCTGTTCAGAGAGCAAGGAGAGGTGATGGCCCTACATTTTTAGAAGCAAGGACCTATCGTTACAAAGGGCATTCTATGTCTGATCCTGCGAAATATCGTACTAAAGAAGAAGTAGAGGGTTATAAAGCTAAAGACCCAATTGAGGTTGTAAGGGCAACTATTGAAGAAAAGAAATATGCTGATGAGGCATGGTTTGAGTCGATTAATAATAAAGTAAAAGCTATTGTTGATGAATCGGTTAAGTTTTCTGAAGAATCACCATGGCCGGATCCGTCTGAACTTTATACAGATGTTTACGTACAAACTGACTATCCATACATCCGCGACTAAATTTAAATTCTAATATTCTAATCTGGAAATAAAATGGCTGAAGTAGTGAAAATGCCCAAGATGAGCGATACGATGACGGAGGGAGTTATCGCTAAATGGCATAAAAAAGTTGGTGATAAAGTTAGTTCGGGGGAATTGATTGCTGAAGTTGAAACAGATAAGGCAACCATGGACTTTGAGTCATTCCAGGAAGGGACTTTACTATATATTGGTGCTAAGGAGGGTGAAGCAGCTCCGGTTGATTCAGTGATTGCTATACTTGGTGCTGAAGGAGAAGATTATCAGGCTCTGTTAAGTGAAACAGCAAGTCAGAAAGAAGATTCTGAACCTGCAAAAGAGATTGAGGAGCCGGCAAAAGCATCGAAAGAACCTGAAAAGGATGGTGCAGCAGTTGTAGCAGACACAGAACCTAAATCTTCCGGAAGCAGTGATGCAGATGCAGAAGCACTGGGAGCTACAATCATACGTATGCCTTTATTGAGTGATACGATGACTGAAGGGGTTATTGCAGAATGGCATAAAAAGCTCGGTGATCAGGTAAAAAGTGATGATGCTTTGGCTGATGTAGAAACCGACAAAGCTACAATGGAGGTTACTGCTTATGCTGATGGAGTACTTTTATATGTTGGAGTTGAAAAGGGACAGGCAGCTAAAGTCAATGATATCATTGCTATCGTTGGTAAAGAAGGTACAGATATTTCTTCATTATTGAAATCAGGTTCAAAAGCGGCAGCTGTAGCCGAAGTGAAAACTGATTCGCAGCCTGAAAAGGAAAAACCGGCAGTTCAAGCAAGCGCAGCAGTTGATAAGCAGCATATTGAGAGTGATTCCTCATCACGATTAAAAGCATCTCCTCTGGCGCGTAAGATTGCGAAAGACAAAGGAATTGATATTTCACAGGTAAAGGGTAGTGCTGAAGGTGGCCGGATTGTTAAAAAGGATATCGAGAGCTTTAACCCTGCAGCTCAGGCTCAGCGTGTAAAAGCAAGCACAAGTCCGGCAGTGTCATCAGCACCTGCCGCAGCAGAAACTGTTGCTGCGCCTATTCCTCAATTTACAGGAGAAGAGAAATATACGGAGAAACCGGTTTCTCAAATGCGTAAAGTTATTGCTAAGCGCCTTTCTGAGAGTCTGTTTACTTCACCGCATTTCTACCTCACCATGTCAATTGATATGGATAGTGCAATGCAGGCCCGTACTAAGATTAATGAATTTGCATCTGTAAAGATATCATTCAACGATATGGTATTAAAGGCAGTTGCAGTTGCTTTAAAACAGCATCCTCATGTTAATTCATCCTGGTTAGGAGATAAAATCCGCTACAACGAACATGTAAACATTGGAGTGGCCGTTGCTGTTGAAGATGGTTTGCTGGTTCCGGTGGTTCGTTTTGCAGATGGAAAATCACTTTCTCATATTTCTGCTGAGGTAAAAGACTTCGCTCAGCGTGCAAAGAACAAGAAATTGCAGCCTGCAGATTGGGAAGGTTCAACTTTTACAATTTCTAATCTTGGTATGTTTGGGATAGATGAGTTTACGGCAATTATTAATCCGCCGGATGCCTGTATCCTTGCAGTAGGTGGAATTCAACAGGTTCCTGTAGTTAAAAATGGAGCAGTTGTTCCGGGCAATGTCATGAAGGTTACCTTAAGTTGTGACCACCGTGTTGTTGACGGCGCTACAGGTGCAGCATTTCTGCAGACATTGAAAGCATTGCTTGAAGAGCCTGTTAGATTGCTGGTTTAAGTATTTTGGCATAATAAAAAAGAGGCTGTCCTAATTAACAAATGGACAGCCTCTTTTTTATTGGATAAGCTTGTTCTGGATTCTTCATCAGCTTGTATTCGGGCATGTTGAGGAAAACTGTCGCTTCCAAATACCCCTATAGGAGTACTGTTATCTATTCAGAATTGCAGAAAATGGAGCAGAGACATTTTGCTGATCCGGTGGTAACCATTCCGGATGGTAGATTTTAAAAAAGACCTATCTAATAAGTTCTTGAGGATATATTTTTTTGGCTAATTAGTCATTGCTGCATTCCTGTTTTTATCTGCATAGCCAAACACCTTTTTTAGCAGGGCGTTGCTTCTTAATCCTGAATTTTCCCGAATCTTTAATTCTTCCTGTGCTATTTCAAGGAATAAACCATCCATTGCTTTCTGTGTTGCATAGGCAGCAAGGTCGGTATTTATTTTACCGGCAAGTGGTATTTTATTATAGGCTGTACTCAGGTCGGTCCAGTATTTAGTTGCCTCAGTTTTATTCAGTGAACTTTGAATAACCGGGTTAAATTTTGATTCAAGAGCTTTACTTGTTACCCGTTGAAAATAAGTAGTCGCAGCATTTTTCTGATCGCTCAGTAATATATTTGAGGCATCCTGAATACTCATTTCTTTTATAGCAGCGATAAAAATTGGCTTAGCTTCTTTAACGGCAAGTTCTGCGGCCCGGTTCAGGCTTAGAATAAAGTCATCACAAGCCTTGTTCATACCAATTCCACGTAGGGCTTTCTCTACTTTTTTCGCTTCTGGTGGAAAAAGTAATTTGATCGCAGAATTTCCGAGAAATCCGTTCTGAATAGACAGACGTTCAGTGCCTGAGCTAACGCCAATCTCAAGTGCTTGCTTCAAGGCATCACCTATTTCTATCTGACTGGGATTGCCCGGTTTAATGGCATTGGCGGCTTCTTTTAAAACCTGCGGCAATTTAATCTGCGCAAATGATGAAGAGATAGTGCTAAATAAAATGATACCGAGGATTGCAATTCTGATTTTCATATTTTGAATTTACCGAAACTAACGATTCAACTACTATTAAATTATTGAGAGGTGAACCATTATTAGTTATATACGTTAAATTGATGATAAGATATATCTGATTTACCTTTTATTTCTGTCGGCATAAGCAAAGACTTTCTGTAACAGGGGACTTGTTCGTGCTGATAATTTTGAGCGTATTTTCAATTCTTCCTGTGCAATTTCAAAAAAGATTCCGGCAATTGCTTTTTCTGTGACATAGGAACTGAGATCTGGGTTTACTTTTCCAACGAGCGGAATATTATTGTAAGCTGTAATTGCGTCAGACCAGTATCTTGTAGCTCCGACTTTGTTTAAATTGTTCTGGATAATGGGTTTGAATTTCTGCTGTAGCTGATCAGTTGTTACCCGTTTAAAATATAAGGTGGCTGCATCCTGTTGTCCGCTTAACAAAATACTTGAAGCATCACTGAAAGTCATCCCTTTTATTGCTGAAATAAATATGGGTTTGGCTTCAATGGCTGCAGCTTCTGCGGCTCTGTTTACACTGAGTATAACATCATCGGCCAGTTTGTTTAATCCTACGCTCCGAAGGGTACGTTCTACCTTTAAGGCCTCTTCCGGAAACAGGATTTTAATCGCGGCATTGGCAAAAAAACCATCGGTTAATGCTAATCTTTCTGATCCTGCACTTGTTCCCAGCTCCAGTGCCTGTTTGAGTCCCATAGAGATTTCAGTCGCACTTGGGTTTCCAAGATTGGTTTGTGAAAGAATCTGGCCGGCCTGATTTAAAGTATCGCATGATGAAAACAGGAAAATGGCTGTAGAAAGAGTAAATAGTTTTATAGATTTCATAATTTAGATTTTTGTTGATTGCAGACAAAGAATTAAAGAACGTGGACTAATTATTTGTAAATAGCTTCCTTTAATCCTTATTCATTGCTCTTTGCTCTTTATTCTGCATAATAAGTTAGCAAATCTCCTGCCACTATCCATAAATATTAATTATACTTGAGTACCTAAAACCGGCATACTTGAAATTTATTAGGACTTCATCCGGCAATAACAACAGCTCAGAGCAGGAAATGCTTGTTGAATACCGCAGAACAGGGGACCTTGAGCTGCTGGGCCGGCTTTATGAGCAGTATATGCCATTGGTATTTGGTTTATGTCTCAAATACTTTCGGGATGAAGAACAAAGTAAAGATGCAGTAATGCAGATTTTTGAAGAACTTGTAAAGAAGCTCAGGGTTCATGAAGTAGCTAATTTCAAGAGCTGGCTTTATACACTCAGCAGAAACCATTGTCTCATGCTTATCCGCTCATCATCAAAGCAGGAAATGGTAAGTATAGATGAGAATTTTATGGAAAATGATGCTTTTGTGCATCTTAATCTCGAAGATGATACTGAAGAAAAATTAGCCATAATGGCAAAATGTATTGATGATCTGCCATCAGAACAGAAAGCAAGCATTAATCTGTTCTACATGGAACAGAAGTGTTATAAGGAAGTTGCAGATCTGACTGGTTATGATCTGAACAAGGTTAAAAGTTATATACAGAACGGTAAACGAAATCTGAAAATTTGTATAGAGAAGAACAGTGAACACTAATTTTCCCGATAGCCTGATGATCAAAGCTTACCTTGAAGGGAAGCTGGATCAGGAAGACATGCACAGACTTGAAAAGCAAGCCCTTAATGATCCTTTCCTCTGGGAGGCATTGGAAGGCTATGCCCATACCTCAAATCCCGGCCCGGAACTGAGTCTTTTGCAAAGACAGTTGCATGAACGTATTGTTCATTTACAGGAGAATAAAAAGGTATTTGATTTTACCTGGCAGCGTTTGAGTGTAGCTGCATCTGCATCGGTTTTGTTTATTACTGCCGGAATCCTGTTCTGGATGAATATTCATCGATCAGTGCCCGTTTCAGAAAAGCAAGTAGAAGTTGCACTTATTGACCGGGATTCAATTAATACGGAGATTCATGGCCTTGCAAATGGTCCGGTAATCCGGGAGAAAGAATATCCTGTTTCATCAAATCAAACCAGTATTGCTGCTGTTCCTTTACCTGGAGAAGCAAATAAGGAAACAAGTCCTGCTGCTGAGCTAAGTTCTGCTGAGGCAAGCATTCAGTCTGCCAAGCTCCGTATGAAGGAATCCGCAAGTGATGGCAGCGCTTTGGCTTCATCATCTGCCGTAAATGCTTCTGAACAGGTTCTTCAACCCCTTACGGGATGGGATATCTATCGGAAATACCTCGAGGATAACCTTCGTAAACCTGCGATTGATCGTGATGTAAATGGCTCAGTGCTTTTATTCTTTGAGATTGATGATAAGGGAAAACCTTCCAGCTTCCGTATTATTAAAGGATTGACCGAGGCCTGCAATGCCGAGGCTATTCGTCTGATCAAGGATGGACCTTTATGGAAAGCACCTGCCGGGAGTAATATTCGCAGTGGCAGGATAGAAGTCAGGTTTTAAGTAGAACTAACCTAATCAAAAAATTATCTGACTGGATTTGATGATGAATCCTGCAATTTGAAAATAATTTAGACCCATGAACAGATTACTGACCCTGACTTTTTTAGCATATTTCTTTACCGGATGCAGCAGGCCGGATGCAGGTAAGATCATTGATAAAAGTATTGCCTATTATAATATGGACAGGCTGACCAATGCAAGTCTTGAATTCAAATTCAGGGAAGCCAGTTTTAAAGTTATGCAGAAAGACGGACAATTTAAATATGAGCGTTTCTTTAGCGATTCTACCGGAAAGATTCATGATATATTAAGTAATGAAGGCTTTAAGCGCATACTAAATGGTAAAGAGCTGCCGCTTGATCAGATAGAGTCAGATAAATACAGGCAGTCGCTGAATGCGGTCATTTATTTCCTGTATCTGCCGCTCAAGTTAAACGACGGATCTGTAATAAAAAAGTATTTAGGCGAAACAAAGATTAAAGGCAAGACCTATCATAAAATTGAGATCTCATTTGAAAAATCAAAGGAGGCAGGCGACCATAGGGATGTATTTTATTATTGGTTTGATGCCGATGATTACAGCATGGATCATTTTGCTTATAGTTCAGGCGGCAATCGTTTCAGAGAGGTACTCAGGACCCATGAAGCAGGTGGTGTGATTTTTCAGGATTATATTAATTACCAAATGCCATTCGACGACTCAGTAACCACAGTTGATAAGTATGATAGTTTATTTGAAGCAGGCAAGTTAAGGGAGCTATCAAGAATCGAACTTAAGGATATTGTCCTGAAATAACGTGAGTTCGACATAAAATAATGATTA
>CAZGWG010000014.1:14425-35621 GCA_964529165.1 uncultured Sphingobacterium sp. | reverse complement strand
GGTTGAGGGTCAGGGTCCGGACGCGGTCCTCGTTCTGGATCAGCAGGATGTCGTCGCTCATCGATTCACCGTAGCCCCGACTACGCTGAGAGGAATGCGCGGTATGGCGTTGAAGGAGTGGAGTGCCGTCGTCGCGGCGCTGCTCGTCGGCCGGCAACGAATCCTGCTGCGCAAGGGCGGCATTCACGAGAAGCGCTTCGACGTCACCGCCGACGAATTCCTGTTGTTCCCGACGGCGGTGCACAGCCACGCCGAGCGGGTCCATAAGAAAAAGGCAGAATAATTATGTCCGACATCTTCACATATTCCTGGTAGAATACATCTTCTTCCAATATCTTTAAATTACCAGTCGTATCTTCAAATTCCCGCTTATCCGCCTCAAAGCCAGTACACATACAATTCAGTTTCTTGGATTGAGAAGATAGGTAGAAGGAAGGGCCTCAAACCGATTAATATTCGGGTTCACTAGCAGTATTCGCTTCCTGGTATGATCACGGAAATATGCAGGATATAAGTCCTGCATGGCTTTCCGTGAATATCCAAGTTCTTTTTGTAGCTGATGCTGGTCCCTGATAAATTTCATCTTAATCTCCTTTTAAGGCAAATTTACTATTTTATCGCTGGGATTGATGTACCGACTTCTCTTCTGTGAGAATAATTGCTTTGTATGCTGTGCTAAACCCGCCACTGACAAACCATTTGGTAACAGTGATACTTTTAATAACTGTGGTGATGATATTACCTTGTCCGTTTGGCTTCACCGCCCAATTATCCTCCTCTATCTTTTGAATCTCATAATCTAAAGTATTCCCGCTTTCATCTCCTTCTCGGTTAAATAAATATGTTGTACCTAATTTAATTATCATAACTATGACGGATTTTTTCTGAGTTTATTGGATAATATTGGTACAAAGAATATCAACATCATAGCTCCGCTAAAACATAGATCAAATACATGACTTGAAAGTATTGATTTGATTCCAGTGGCCGATGGCATATAATCCACGATTCCCGAGACAATTAATTTAAGCCCAAGTATCGCAATGACTATGAAGGCGGATCGTTCCAATGAAGGTACCTTAGCTAATAACTTAACAAACCAGGTAGCTACAAATCGCATAGAAATAATTCCAATACATACCCCTATAATTATTAACCAAAAGTTGTCTGTCATTGCCACTGCAGCAAATACATTGTCGATAGAAAAAGCCAAGTCCATTATCTCTACAAGTATTACGGTGGACCAGAAAGAACCAATGTTCTTCTGGCACCACTTATACAACTTGTTTTTATCCTTGTCAATTCCCTCTTGAATTGTATCTTTTTTAGGGGTAAAATGTCCGTAAACAAGATATAGTAGATAGGCACCGCCAAGGATTTTAAGCCATAATATCTTAACTAACCAGGCGGCAAGGAATAAACATACTCCCCGAAAGGCAAAGGCTCCGATTAATCCATACTTTAAAGCCCGGGGCTGCTCGTGCTTGGGTAGATCTTTGACCATTACAGCTAATACCGCAGCATTGTCCACAGACAATAACGACTCCAATACAAATAGATTGAAGATAATTAAGATTTCGGAAGCTCCCATTCTTTTTTCTGCTTTTTGTGTTTACGATTCGCATTCCAGCTACCGGATTTATATCCTAAATAAAAACCAATAGACAATGCCATTAAAAAAAATATCCAGGTCAATGTGCTCATCATCTATCGATTTGGATTTTTCTTTTTATCTGACCATTCTAAGGTGATTTTTCCATCTACCTTTTTTACTTTGGGGGCGAAGCGATTGTCGATAATAGCTCCTACTACAACTCCAACGGCAAATACTAATAATGTGGTTCCCATAATGCGTGTTTTTATTTGTTGTTTAATTGTTTACTGATTAATTTTTTATGTTTTGTATGCGTAATAAATAGTATTTTCTTTAGAGCTTCCGAACTTAGTAAATCCGCAAAGCTGTAAAACAAATTCCGCTAATTCATAAACCTGATCTTTTTTCATTTTCTTAGGCCACCATACCATCTTTCTTTTACCTACCAGTTCTTCCAGCGTAAAAAGGGAACTGCGAAAAAATGGCCGATCTTTCATAGCAAGTACTATCTCTCTTCGATGATCTTGTATTTTATAATCAGCAGTTTTACTTTTATCTCGATATAACTGACAAAGAATTGTAGTAAAAAAAGCTATTTCGTTTTTTATCACCAAATCCTTTATTGATTTATCCATTACTTAATCATTCCTTTTGTTCTCGCCTCTGTTACAAATGACGGGAACTCGGTTAATAATAATTGATATAATTCTTCGTCCGTTTTACGAGATAAGTCGTCCACTTTGAAGAAATTTGCATTGTCAATATTCCTTCCTGATAAATTATCAAGTCTTTGTAGAAAACGGAAGTTTTCTAATCCAATTCCTACAAACTGGAAGAAAATCCCATATTTACTCGCCTCCTTCAATGCTTTTTCCGTTTCAGATTCGTCATAATTAGCCCCATCCGTAATAAAGATTACATATACTGGAAGATCCAATGATTCTGTCTTTTTACCCATACCAAGAAAACCTCCGGTCGATCTTGGCTTAAAATCATTAACAATAGCATTGATCACTGGTGCATAACTAGTACCGCCCATCTCATATTTCCCAACAACATAATTGTTGATATACCCCTGAACATTATTAAGCGTAATATTTTGTGGGAGTTTGTGATGCCCGGACTCAAATAAATAAAAATCTACTTCTCCATTGTCATCAAATCCTAGCCCTAATGGCAAAATTCTTTCTGCTAATTTTTGAACCGATCCATTGTTATATAAAGAGGACATTGATCCTGAATAATCTAAGGCAAATATAACCTGTGCCTTTTGATTCTCAAGGCCAATTTTCTTTTTAAGGTCTAAGACCATTCCTTTGCGGAGGTCTAGTTGTTTTGATAAGTTTAAATCCATTTTCTGCGTTATAAAATTAGTAATTATTTTGTAATTGACAAGATTATTTTAAGTGCTATAAGGGCGAGTATAAGACATACAAATATACCAATAGTAATTCCCATGGCCGTTGCTTGCATATTAATCCACCAGTATTCGTTATTGATCTTCTTTAATTCCTCTTCATAATCCTTCAAAAACTCCAATTGCTTCTCCTTAGTATGGATCTTACGCAATATTGCTTGAGCTCTTGAATCTAGTTGATCATAATTGATAGGCTGATCATTATGATTTGAATCCGGGTTTTCGTTCATACTGAAATACCCCAACTTATTGTTGTGATTAATTGGGAGTTTTCCGGAAGGACGGTTAAATCGATTTGCGATCATTGCTGATATGCGATTTTAAATATTCAAAATTATTTTTATATGAATCAATTTTGTGGTAGCTGTTTCCAATTGCCAAATGGTAAACTGTTTGGCAAAATTTTTGCGATTGGAACTGAATAAAAGTGCTAAACTGGCTAAATGAGGCATTCAGAATATACTTTACAACCCTGGTATTCAGTAAAAAATTATCATTCTTAATGATCTTATCCAAATCCAATAATGATTTTACATATGCATAATTCAAATCGTTTTCTATGGATGGATGAATCTCCTTATTCATTAGCTGGGCATAATAAATGAATATATAATCATGCTCCAGGGCTTGATCCTTGATCATTTTACGTATTACTTTCTCATGACTCCCGGTAATCTTAATGTCATCCATATACAATACCAGCTTATTTTTGATAAATTCCTTATCAATATAAAATCCATCTTTACCAATAAGTTTTTCTCGTTCTTCTGATGAAAGTCCTCCATAATCTTCCGTATATGTAATATTACGATGAATTTTTGTTTCTTGAACTACTGGCAGATCATATTGAATTAACCAATTATTTAGGTATTGAATAAAATAATCTTTCATGGCAAATGTTGCCGTTGGGATAAAGCAATACGGAGACGATACAACAACGATCTGCTTTTGGGAAAGATATTTTATATGTTGTGATAGATAATTTAATATAAATCCTTCCGCAAGATCATAGCCGAATTTCTTAGCCGTAGTCTTGTCTCCAAATTTGAATTTAGAATATTTTATTGGGGAAAAAGGTATATTTTTTTCCAATAAATCCGCCTTATTATGGATATCACAATGACTATAGCATTGATCATAAAGTATTCTTTGCTGCTTAACGTGCTTAATGGCTATTTTTAAAAGATGTTCTTTTTTACCTATACCTTGGGCACCGGTGATAGCGGTAATACAATTTTCTCTCTGCATAACTAGAAGTTTAATAAATGTTTTAAGGTGTTTCCGTTGGCTAATACATGGTGAACAAAGAAGGACTCTATTCCGGCTTTCTTAGCTCCTTCGATATCCGCTCTTGGATTATCCCCTATATGAATTATTCGGGTTGCCGGACCTCTATGGCGGCGATATAAATCAACATTTGACTTCATAGTATAGAATGCACGTTCTCCGGGTTTAGATGCCGCCATGCGGTCCGAAAATAAATGAAAGGAAAATAGATTACCAATATCAAGAATATCATCAAGGACTTTGATCATAGTTTGACTCCCTATAAATCCTGTATTCGATAGGATAGATAAAGTGGCTCCTCCTGACATTAATTCTAGCAATACATTTTTTGTATCATTATCATACAATGTCGGATGATATTCAAAAAATAGCGATTCTAACTGGTGGTATATAGATTGAATATCCCGGGTTAACAAATTATTGATAGGATATTCAAGTTTTGTCAAAATAAAACAGATCATTTGTTCTGGAAGAATACAATCTCCGGTCAGCTCATTGGTCTGATCACACATTAAATCAATTTCGCGAATAATTTCTGTTACTTCTTCTAATGTTTTAGTTTTAAGGGGATTAAATTTTTCATGGAAAAACTTGGCTCGCTCTATCTTAAATTGAGGGTTCGATTTAATTAGGGTGAGCCATAGATCAAAAGAATAGTGGTTTTGTGCGTATTTCATACTCAATTATATATGTTGGTTGTATTTTGGTTGGGTAAAAAGAGATGCCAAGCGAATCTTGGCATCTCTCATATAAATTAATCAGTGCTTGCGCAATTATTTGAAAGAATCTGATACCTGGTTGATATCTCCATTCTTTCCTTCTCCTATGGCTTGGAATTTCCATTCTCCTTCATGACGGTAAATTTTTCCCATTACCATTGCATTGAAGGCTGAATAGTCCTCGCTCAAATCAAATCTTTTTAACTCCTCCTGTGTTTCTGCATTTAAGATGCGAACAAAAGCATTTTTAACCTGTCCAAAGTTTTGATTTGCACGTAAAGGAGCTTCAAATATGTTTACACAGATTACCATTTCATTTACATCTGAAGGAACAGCAGAAAGATCTACTTTTATTTTTTCATCATCTCCTTCTCCGGCACCAGTAAGGTTATCTCCGCCATGCTCAATTCCCAAGCCCTGGGGATTCTTGTTACCGAAATAAACTACATCCGTAGGATTTACCAATTTACCATTTCTTAATGCCAATACAAATGCATCCAAATCCCATTTATGGGCACCACTAGGTGGTTCATCCCAGCCAAGGCCAATTTGGATTTTAGATAAACCGGGTGTTCCTTTGGTTAAATCTACTTTTTCTCCTTTTACTAAGCTAACTGTTGTCTCGCTCATACGTTAATTTTTTATGGTTAATACTAATTAATTAATAAGGTCTCAAACATATACAAAAATATGTGTGGATTTTATAATTTAAGATTTATTAAGAGATTGATATTATCAACAAAAATACCTAATGACCGTGTACTTGCATTCTGTGCAATGATATACAATATAAGGCAGGCCATCTTTGGTTTTACCTTCGCGGACGTATTCCAATGGCTCCAATTCCGTTTTGTGACGGCAGGACTTTTTAAGCAGTGGAGATTTCTTTATTACAGGAATAAATATAGATATTATTGCTCCTATTAAAGATAAAGAGCAAAAAAAACAGCTACTATCCAGATGTAATGCCAAATATCCATTTCTTATTTATATAAATCACTTAAATAAACAAAGGCCTTATGATACTTTTCCATTCGTTCGAAGTCAGTTTTACGCAATCCTTTTAACCTGGTAATATCCAAATTATCTTTCAAATCCGCCAGCTTAACCAAAGTAGCATCCCTATTTGTAGATATCTTTTTAATATACTCATCATAAGAATAATCCGGTTTATGTGTAAGTAAATCAATTGCATTTATAATTCGCATTGAAAATCCCTTTACCATTAACACGGGAATATTATATTGATCTGGGAAATCTTCCAGAAGATCATGTAAAACCGCTATGCACATCAATTCCTTATCCCTTTGATCCACATTATTCATTACCCGAAGGCAATGCGATATATATGGTTTACCTGCACGATCTGTTTTATGTTGAAATTCGGTGGCAACTAGTGCTATCGCTTTGGCTAATAAATTTTCACTCATATGGTATTATACGGGCTTGCTAAAGATTCGTTTACACTTTTTACAATAATATTGCTTATACTCAATTTCTGGATGAATACCGGTTTGCTTATACATTCCAATGAGTTTAATTGCGTCCATATCTCCTTCGTGACGACATGGCGAATTCTTTGTATGGTCCGGGGATGCTTTTACAAATAGTCCACAAAATGCCCAGCTGGACGCTATAACTCCGAAAGCTAAACATACAAAGCCGATAATATCCCAAATCTCCTTCATGATTTATTTGATAAAATTGATTGTTCAAGTTTACTTATGTAGTTTTTTATCTCTACAGCCCAATCCACTATGAATTGTCCAGAAAAATTCCAGGTGCCCCCTGTTGTATTATCCACAAATTCAATAAATATTCCTATCTGCATGGCAATTGGTAAATCGTGAAAATCATATAAATGAGTAGCAATCTCATGCCGGTTGTGGGTTTCGTAATCTTCTGCCCCCATTGCTCGATTGTGCTTTATGCTCCACATTGTAACTGAAAACATTTTCTTCCAGTTTACTTGCTCTCGGTAGTTCTCCAACCATTCATACAATACTTTACAGGCCTCCGGATAAGCATTCTCTAATGGTTCCCAGAATTCATGATAAGTCAATTTTTTGGGCTGCATAATTATTTTTTCTTTGGAAGATCTTTAATGTAGTATTTTTTTAATAATGGAGCATTATCCAATATTAATTCAATTTGCTTCTTATTGATTTTGGTGGGGCCAATAAGATCATGAAGTAATAATATTACGGCTCTTCTGGATAAACGAGAATTATTGATTTTCTCAAATGCTTCCGCTACTCCTATTATGCTCGATGCAATTAATTCTACCGGTTCAGGATTTTCTTCGTTGGTAGTTACTGAAATTGTTTTCTTTGACATAGTTATTCTTTTTGGTTTTTTAATACGGAATCTATTTCATGCTTGACGTTTTTATCTTCGGCATAAACTCTGAGTTGACACATAAATTCTGCAGCCTGGGCAATTTCTTGTTGCGTCATTGACCAATCCGGAAGATCTGGGCCATTGAAAGAATTAAAATCTTTTCTTATAGCTTCCTGAACTATTTTAGGAGTTAGCCCTGCTGCTTTTATCGCTTCATACACTTCCTCCAAATATGCGGGGCCGACTTTTATATTTGCTGTTAAATTCATAATAATGATAAGGTTGTTTAATTCTTATAAAATTCTCTACTCATATATTCTTCCGGAATAGGTTTTACTTTGTCAATTTGCTTAAAGAAGAAAGGTACTTCCCAAAAGTAACACTGGGTTCTGATTCTATTAGCCCAATCAATATTAAAAGGTCGCTTTTTCGGACCACTTTCCCCTCCTACTATCACCCAATGGATATGATCTAACCAGGTATGCCTTTCAGTATAGCTTAATTCCCTTGGATCTCCTACACATTCTCCAGACTCGGGATTAATATTCAAATCTATTTCATCTAACATTGGTTCAATTGATAAAAACCTCTTTCCGTTTACTTGAAGTAATTGAGGTATTAATGTATGGGCGGTTGCCTGATTAACTGGTGAGGTCCCAAACATTACATTTTGAGGAGGAGCCTTTTTCCATTGTTCGGGAATAACCTTGTTATAATTGGATGGACGCTTGGAAAGGAATAAAAACATCAGGTTGGGATATTTCCCTTCATCTATTTCTTTGAATAACCGGTCTCTAAGATTACCGGTTTTATAGGGCAATAAATTCCCATCCTTATCAATCAATGGGAAGGATTTTTCCGCTATATCGCCCATAGATTGAACAAAAACTCTACGGATCTCATTATTACTTTCTGCGGTTCTTTGGAATTTAGCCAGGTTTTTCCAGGCAGATGCTATTTCCTTTCTTGGCTTATCATTCCCCCATACATCATTGTTCCATCGATTAGACCAAATCTCCGCATAGCAATTATCGCATCCCTCGTGCACTGCTACACATCCCCACCAAAGGTTCAAGGTATCATGAGTCCATTCTATATTGCTATCCTGCCCCATTCTATTGAATTTTTAATTTTAGGATGGATTGTTTGTCACTAACATGACATGATCTGTAACACCTTACACCTTCAGAGCTCGCCACACAATTTACTGAAGCAATTTTAACGGCTTCAGCTGAATCTTCAATACCCGCATTATATGCGTTAATCAGCATATTTTTAGTGGCATAATATGCCTCTGGATTAGATTCTTTAAATTGATCAAATGTCTCTCTTCGTGAGTCAGGAAGAAGTTCCTGGCTCTTATCAATGGTTGTTTTTAAAATTAGGTCTATTTTATCCATAAGATAATTATTGTACTAGTTTTTGAATATCATCTACCGAAATGCCATAAAGGTCCTTTCGGATAATTTTAAAATCTTCATCGATTGATTGTATTTTACCATAACTTTTAATCTTCATCGGGTTTCGCCCATACCACATACCTCCGAATGCAAAAAAACCAATTTGGTCGGCATTTATCCCTCTCTTTATATCCTTTTTCGTTACTGGAAGAACTACCCAATTTCTTGCATGTAAATTATTTTCGTCTTTTGTAAAACGAATCACCATACCCTTCCTTAATAACTCATGCAGCATATTCTCTTATTATTTAAAAATCATTTTCATCTTGGTCACATGCCATACAACATATTTGGTTACACTCAGAGCACACCAAAAGACTGATATCAGCAGAACATACT
Source organism: uncultured Sphingobacterium sp. (assembly GCA_964529165.1). Classification (GTDB taxonomy): domain Bacteria; phylum Bacteroidota; class Bacteroidia; order Sphingobacteriales; family Sphingobacteriaceae; genus Daejeonella. Next base: position 26,465 of record CAZGWG010000014.1, on the reverse strand, counting down.
AAGAGATTGACATCGGCATTCATCATTTTTATGAGTGCATTACAGCAATCGGAGAACCCTTCTGCCCATTTTTCGTTACTTTGAAATTTATTTTTTATCATTTCCAAAATGTTTAGTGATTCGTTGCCAATAAAATACTTTCAACACCATGTTGATGCTTATCGATAAGTATAAAAAGACACATAAAATGATCACTATTCCTGCCGCTACTATCCAGTTATTATGATACAGTTCATTACTTAATACCTGGGCTAATAAAATCCCCATAACAACTGATATCAGGGTGGACGCAGTTAAATGCAAGAGGGATATAATCCAGGCTTTCTTCATCAGATTTGGATTATTCCATGAGTTTTCTTCCTTGGAAGCTCTCAATAACTGATTTATACCCCCAACTGTCATTGTAATGTGTTACATTGATAGAGGTGTCGCACATAGCATTTATTCCTAAAAGATTAATTAAATCGGCAAAGAAATAACTATCAGATAACCCTTGGCCTTGTTCGTCCGAATGAAACTTCAATAAATCAAATATCCACATTTCAATCATAGTACACCCTATCCCAATATTCCCAATCTCCTGAAGTTTCCCATTGATCATGGTTACTGATTCCATATGATCTAATAGACGGTATTTATTCGACACTAACCTGGTTATATCAATCGGATTATTCATTTTTTGGATCATATGATACCGGTTCCCGCCAAATCCATGCTGATAAAATCCCCCTACTACCGGAAGGCCATGCGCTAATAAACGCTCTATTACATCAGGCTGCTCCTCACACATATTATCACATTCATGAGAAAAAAAGTGGGAATAGCGATTACGCTTCGCATAATTAACGATCTTGTTTTGACATTCAGCCAATACCTGCTGCACCGTCATTTCACTATCCTTTGGCTTCTGGTACCTCATGATCTCCAAATTAGGATAAAGATCTATGAATTCCTTGTGCCATTTCGGGTCCGGACTATTATCTACTACAAGGACCTTATACATATGCCCGGGATAGGTAAGTTCTGTACATACATACTTAAGCCATTTACGGATTACATAATCTTTGTATTCGTGGATAGGTGCTCCTATCAGTACTTTATGCGGGAAATTATATATCATGTTGGATCAAGTTCGTTTTCTTCTGATTTTGTTTCGTTTTGGAATATAGTGACTGTTGTGCCAGTTTCCCCTTGCCCTATCCCTTCGGGTTCCTTTGCTTTTTTGATCTTTTTTGGAGCTTTCTCCTTGATTATCTTGGTTGGTTTTAATTCCTCCGACTCCTCCAGGTACTTTTGGATCTGAAGATAGCTGGTAATTTCTTCTCGCTTCAGGTCCCCAGACGTAAATGCATGTTGGAGTTTATGGATTTGTTCGATGGTATAAGCGGATCTAAGTTTAATTACTGGGAATTTCCTGGTATTTCCTGGCATTTTGGATTTGCCCATTTCTACCATTAAATAAAATAGCATATGATCCAATTCTCCATTAAAACAAAGTTCCACATAATCCATGGATTTCTTAATGTTGGGAATAGAGGTATCGGCTCCTCCGGTTTTCAATACAAAAAATCCTTCCGCCGGAAATCCCGGAATTTTAAACCTCAAGGTCATTTGTTCAGACCAATACTTATATTCCAAGGTTTGGAATAAATCATCAGCTGGAGTACATGGCTCATAGCCTTTACGGGCAGGGTTCCAAACCATAAAATTAATTCCATCCCCGTATCCCCACATTCTTTTGTCTTTCCACCATTCGTATTGCCAAATACGAGTGATATCTTTATCATTGGTAGGAAAATAAATAGGGATCATTACCGGCTCCTTCCCATACTTAAACTCAAAATGCTCTATAAATTCTTCGGCGGTATCCGCTAATCTAAAATACCCATTTACCTTCCCTTTACCAGTGGATGTTGGCTCCCCTACCCTTACATACCCCGCAATATCGGGGCGGTCCTGAATGTCCTTTTTTCTGGCCTGAATGGATGTAAATTGCTTCGTAAAGGACACGTAGTTAGTTTTTCTGGTTAGGACAAAACTACTATTTTATATGAAAAAGGATTGTTTTTTATTGTTAAAATGTTACCGCCTTTTTTGGAACAAATACGTATATAAAATAGAAGATACCATACCACAAAGTATGATTATAAGAATCTCCCACCATTTCCTCTTTGGCTTGGTGATCTTGAAGGTGGGGACTTCTGGAAGTATTAATTCTTGAATGGGAATGGGTGGAGGGGATGGTTCCCGAAAATACACCCCACAGTAATTGCAATTGTCCTTGTGTGGATCCAACGGGCCTGCACAACCTTTACAATGCGATTGAAATTCTGGTTTTGGTTTTTCGGGAGCTTTAACCGCAACTTCTGCCGGTAAACCTGATGAAAAACCCTGGGGGGTAAGAGATAAAGGGCCATGGTCCCAAGTATTAAGAATATTAATATTGGGGACTACAAATTGTTGTGGCGCCGATAATTCTTTGATTACTATTCCCATACTTGATTCTAAGATTTAGGTTTTGCCACTTCTTCATCTCTATTTGCATTAGCCGATCCGGAATAATATTGTTGATTATTATGTTCCATAAAAGCATCATATACATGATAATCGGCCAAAATATTGGTCGTTTCAAGATTAGTATATTTTTGTTTGATTTCCCCTGGAACATTATAGAATTGCGTTCCATCTGTTGCTGCATGAGAAAAAGTAATTTTATTATCGGCCATGAATTTCATTATACATAATGATTGCTGACGAGCCATTAATGATGCTGCTTTTTCTTCATGACTCCAAATATCAGTAATATCATGAGACATAGAAACATGTGGATTATTTATTTGAAAATCCATGGAATATCTATAATCTTCTTTTACCCTTTGTAAGGCAATATTAAATCTTAAAGGCTTTTTCATGCTTATCTATATTTATGACGGTTATCTATTAGTATCACTGCTGGTGATTCTTGATAGCTCTGAAATTCATCTCTCCAATAGCCTTTCGTATTATCATGCCCAAATAGACACCTTCCTGCTGGAATGATTTTGAAATCATTTTTTAACTCGGGATAAAACCATTCATTCTTCCCTTCTGAATTAACTGGCTGGAAATTACATTCCGTTTTATAGTAAATTTTAAAAGGTTGCTTATCCATGTCTTTTACATTCCATGGATAAGCATATGATATTGGCTCCTGATTCTTTGCTAATAAATGACTATTGCATATTGGACATTTCTTTTCCAATAGCAAAAATTGGGGGACCATATTAGGACATGATGGTAGTGACATATCTACAATTCCTCCTGCAAGGCTTTATTCGCTAAATCTACCAGCTCATCAAAAGTCTGATGACGAATTAATTTCCCATTTTCAAACACCGGTTCCAAACAGTCCGTATACCCATCAAAAACGGCTTTCGTTAAATTCATGCTGCTAATCGTTTGATATGCCGTTCTATCTACTCCGGAGGTTTTATGTAATTTCAGGTCCCCTGATTTAGATGCCTTGTCCGGTTGCCCCTTCGGCATTTTCTGAACATTTTTAACTTCGTTATTAATGATCATCTGACTTGGCTTAATAGCAAATCTTTGCGTATCTCGCTCCAAGTTCTTTACCAGTCTCCCGCTTCCGGCTCCAGTTGCCAGGTTATCGGCTGACCATTTGTTCGATATGATAAAATCATACAAACTAAAGATCGTTTCTCTGATCATTCCATCTCCCTGTAGTAATCCAACTTTAGGATTCAATACCTTAAATCCTTTTGCATTATAATGGCTTCCATAGCTATGAGAAAGGCTCGTTAAGTTATAATCCGTTACTGCTGGGGGATCTCCACTATCCTGACGGAATACGGTTTTTCCAGGACGCTCCAGTATCTTTTTCATGATATCTTCCCGGGTAACAACCTTGTCTATAAAGTTCTTGTCATCAAATGAATCGGTAACGATGGAACATATTTGGTGAGGATCGGCTGCTTCCAGACATGCAAGTACATATTCATACTCCCCTTCTCCTGGCCCATACATCAACGCATTACAATGCTCGGAGGCAAATGCCGATACCAATTTGGTTTTATCTTTGATGCCATAAAAGAAGTTCGCGGCACGGTCTCCTCGTAATGTATCTGATCCGCTGAAATTAATAAGAGCCGCTAATCCTCCTACTTCCGCATGTTCAGCACAAGAGGTGGCTCTAAATCCAAAATCATGACACATATATGGAAGGAGCTCCGGAGTTCCAGTTGCAATTAACCGTTCCATAATTCCTTTCTTGATATAAAAATCATTGGTGGCTACCGTACACCCATACCATACCTGCATTAATAAAGTTTCACCAGGTTGTACAAGACCGGCACACTTCTCATCAGTTGCAGAAATATGCCAAAGAATATTATTGATCGGTACTAATGAACCTTCCTTTACCGCATGAATCTTTAATGGCAAATACCCTCCATACTTATTCAATACATAATCAAATAAGGAGCGATTAAAGTATTTCTTTGTTCCAAACCATCTTCCACTAAGATCTTCCGCTTCTTCTATTTTTTCTTTCGTTATTACCTGACCGGTAAAATGCTTCTCCAATTGCATCTGCAAGGTGGCAAATATTACTTTTGGGAAATAAGATCCTAAACGGCTTTCCATGTAAGATTTTATATTCTGTAGATTCGGAGGCGATATAGCCCACTGCGTGAGTTTATACGCATCCGTATCTACTATCCAGTTATTATGTAATTGTTTAGACATATCTGGAATTATCTTTTAATGATTGGGCCAAATAATTTATCGTGAATAGCTGTTGCCACTTGAATTTCATGGTACAATGCCTTCATTTTGATGTCAAGTTTTACAGAATCTTTAGTCGGGTCTGTAAGTGATTTCATGTATTCCTTTTTTAAAGAAGCAATTTCCATTTCGGCACCACTAATCTGACCTAACAATTGAACTTTCTTTCCTTTCTTTTTCTCGTCATGCTCATGAACTTTAGATACTTCTTTCTCGTCCATGTTATACAATTTATCGAAATCATACTCATTGATGGCTTCGTCTACTGACACAAGAGCCTTTGTCTTTTTAGTAGTTGTTTTTGGTTTTACAACGGTTAATGCATTTGATGTCTTTTTTCCTGATGAAGTGTTCTTTTTTGAATTTGTCATAATTATTTTTTTAATTGATTAATGAATATATGTTGTTGTTATTTATTTACAGGTTTTTATAGCATGGAGGCTAGAATCTCATTGATTCTTAAATTATCAAATAGTTCTACGACCATGTTAAATTCTTCTTCACATGAAACTCTTTGGCCAGTTCTCCTGTCTGCCAATCCACCATGCGTTTCATGGTACCTACTAAACATTAAAAATACCATTCTCTCTTGCGGTTGGATATTGGTTATACATAGAGAGTCCTTGCCATTAATAGATAGTCCCGGAGAATGATCATATCTCTGATTTACGTTATTGCCTGGGACTCTTAGTTTATCTATTGCAAGAGATTTTTTATTATGATCTGAATGGATAATTACAATACCATTAATATCTCCATGATCATAATAAGGAGCATTATTACGTGATCCATAACTAAATTCCTGATCCTGAAATTGGCTGAAAGGACGATTCGTTTGAAAATAAATTCTGGATAATTGGGCAGCCGGAATTATTCTGGATGAATAGGGACTTTGCATATAACTATGATGATGAGTTAAATTCGCCGCTATTTCATTCGGATCTACATACTGCATATCCCGAATTGCACGTATGGTTAATACACCATTATAATTGTAATGACGATGTTTAATTCCCAGGAATGTAAAAGTTTGGGGATACGGAGTATGGTTGTATATCTCAAAGGCTATATGCTCAAATCGCTTAGCACCCACAAATGGGAAATCTGGAAGTCCTGAATTAAATCTGGCACTATCTCTATCAAAATTAATCCCCATAACTAATTATTTTTTTTTCATTTATGATGGAAATTTTCATATTATCCCAATGAGTAAGAAGAATATTCCACAAAACATGATGTTCCGGCTCTATTCCAAGCGTTCCCATTACTTCAGGATTCACCCATCTCAATTCTTCAATATCGTCCGTGGGCTCTATTTCACCAGACTTATACCAGGTATAAAACAAGGTCGTCATGATTTTGTCCTGTTCGCTACGATACCTCCAATCATCTATTCTTGTAGACCCCAAATAATGCATGAAGCCGGTATTGATATTGTTACATTCCTCCTTCATTTCTCGTCTTGCTGCATCCTCTAATGTCTGATCTGCAGGATCTACAAATCCTCCTATAAAACGATAACGATTTTCGTATTTCTTTCTAGCTATTAATATTTCAAGGATTTTATTGTCAGGGTTATTTCGGATTACCGCAATATCCACCGTTTGATAGGATACCGGATATCGTTGAGCGGAAGCATGAATAACTCCTCGTCTCCATTGCTGATCATTATATACATTTTCATGGCAATATTTTCTATCTTCCGTGGCCGTAACCTCATCTATACCAAAACTCAATGCCTCGGTCTTAAAATTTCCTGAATAATACTTAATAAAACTATCTCTTCCTCCATATAAAACTATTTCCGGAAGAGGATGGTCCAAATCATTTCCGGTTATCTGAAAATAATCATTGATAATTCTATTGTCAAGATGATCACTCCATTTTTTATCACTTTTATAATCAGGAATTATATGCAACTCATAGGTCTTATTCTGAGTATTCATAAGACCTCGCATAAAATACTCCAGCATCATAAGTCTGGCTTCTACGGACAATGGATTCTTCAATGTGTTTTTTACCGATGATGTTCCGATAAATATTAACAATCGATCATTCTTTTCCCATGCATGAACCAACAACGCTTTATGCGCATGCGTTAATTCCGGAGTCTGGAATCTTCCGATCACTACTCCCATTTTGTTTATTTTCCCCTTTTCTGCAGTCATCATTATCTCCTTTTTTTTGACCTGTCTTTGAATTTTTTCTTCTTAATCTTATACCCGGCCTGATCTATATATTTTAAAAGATCTTCTGATTTTTTTCCGGCCAATCAAATTCTAATGATGGAACCCAGCCTATCTTTAGTCTGGCAGCTAAAAGCTTTATAAGCTTCTTTTTTTTCTTATCGGCTTTTACTCCCATATCCTACTTCCGATTTAATATTTCCTTGTAAAAAATAGATGCTATTATCAATAATTCCAAGCACGCTGCTAATACACACATATATATCAATGCATCCCATAGAGATTGCTTGAGTGAATATAATAATAGTTCGAAAAAAAGATAGGATAAAAACAAATTCAAGCCGCTACCAATTATTAATAAGAAGAGCTTAAATAGATTAATCCGACGTCTTAGTTTTCCCATTGGATACAACAATTTTTAAATTTCTTTCCACTGTTACATGGACATTTCATATTCCTTTCAAGAATAGGTTTTGGTAATATTACCGGGATAGTCTTAAACCGGTCGTTCGGGTCCCTTACGTCTTTAATTTCTTCTTCTACCCCATTCAAATGATTGATCTCGTGTTGCCAGACTTGGGCCATAAACCCTTTTACTACTACATCATCATAAAAGTCCCCATGCACATTGTAATAACTTACACAAATAGCCGGATAACGCTCTGCTATTACCGCAAATCCATGGCCCATTCCCCAAGTCATACACCCCTCCGCCTTAATTCTTGGTACTCCTAAATATTCTTTGATAATTGGGTTGATCACCATCGTCCATTGGGCATTCGGATGCGGATAGTTATTTCTTAATACAAATAACCGATCGGTTATCCTGGTACCACCTATAATTCCAATCTGGTTGGCTGCTAACGCAATACAATTTTCTTCATTCTTTCGGCCAAGGTCCAAGATCTTGTCCAAAAGCAGTTGTTTTTGTTTAATCCATTCCTTTACATCCGATACTTCAAATGGCGGTAAATTAGGGGTTTGTTCGTGTTGAATGATCTCTAACCTAATCTCGGTATGTTTCGGTGGGGTAATAGTTTCACTCATATAGTTTTGATGGTCGCTTTATTGGGGTTGAAGGTATTATTTATTTGAATTGAATTGTTCGTTTTCACGTTTATTAACACTTGGAATAACTTTTATAGTTTCCTGAACCAAAACTTTTTATTAATTCCACTGCTTTTCCACGATCCTGGAAAGGGTGATACGGAAACTTTATTAAGCCATAATATTGTCCATAAATAAGATCATCCATAGACCCATCCCTGCACTCATGAACCGCTTTCAGAAAAGGACCAATCAAGTGAATTACTTTATCACAATAATTAAGTTGACTATGGGCCGACGGCATCAATTCCCAGTATCGCTCAAATGTTATTTTATCTTGTACTCGATCCTTGGCTCTTTCTACAATATAATCCTTACACTCGTTATACCGCTTATCAAAAAATAAGATATTTTCATACAATAGCCATTTACAATACCCCAACCACCCAAGTCCATAATCAAATCTTCTTTTTTGCGCTTCTCTCAATGTAATATATTCTGTACCACTACCATTTTCACAACGAATCCAAACCATATGATCCGGGCGCAATTTTGGTGTTCCGATTAGCTTTAGAATATCTTCATAAGAATGAAGGGGATTGGGCATTATTGTATCCGTGTTTTTGCGCATTTTGAACATATTATATTTCCAAACATTCAATCATTTTTTGCACTTCGATTAATCGCTGCTCAATTTTTGGTTGATATTCGTTCCGGGCCCATTCCGTTTCAAACTTCATGTTGGATAAAAATGGAATTTGCATTTTAAGCATTTCATTAGGCGTCATGTCCATTTCTTCTGCTAATCCAAAGATCGTTTGCTGTATCCAGGTGCTGTGAAGGGTACTGGCAAGATCGGTATCCCTCACTATTTTGATATACATTGGTAAATCATTGTCGTAATTTTTATGAGGAAATTCCGTGGCCGATATACACATACACACTTTGGTTTTTAAATGGAGGTCCTCTGGTAGACAATTATCGGTAAATGTTTTTCTGGATCTTGCTATATTAATTGAATCGTCATGATCTTTACCACATTTTCCTATATGATCTATATCATGGAATAAAGAAGCGATCAAGGCGGCTCTAAATTGTAGTGAGGTGATATATTCCCTATGGTACACTACCCCCCAGTACGTATGCCATAATACATGCAAAATATGGCGGATGTTATGGTATGGGTTTCTTACTCCATTGGAGTACCATAAGATCTTAAAATAATGTTTGAGATCACCGTCGTATGTTTTTTCCTCATTATTGATCAATTGTATGATCTGGGTAATGGTTGGCTTCGGTGTAGATGAATGTCCTATCATGAGATTATTATTCGTGAGATTTTATATTTTGGTAATCTTTTATGTCATAATAAATCCCTAGTATTTGCTTTTCGTACATTTGAAATTCTCCAAAGATCGCTATCACGTGCTTATCTATTACAGATTTTAGATCCTGATCAAGTTCTTTTTCAGACATTAACTTGTTTAAAATATTGGTAATACAATTTTCAATATCTGAATAAAAAACAGATCGGATATCCGGAATAAGCTCAAGTATTTTTTTGGCTTTTGTTAATAGTAAATCTGCGCTCTTTTCTGGTATATGAATAGGAGTTCTCACTATTGGTCGCTCATCAATAAGCATAAACTCATTATCGTTGAATTTGCCTCCTGCAATAGTAGCAAGATACCAGACCATTGATCTTGATCCATATTTCCCCCACCTGGCAATAGTCCATGTTGCATCCTTTTGCTGTACATGGTAAAATCCTTCCGGCCTATTTTTCATATTGCTCTTTTGGTTGTTTATTGGTTATTTCCTGAACATCATATATACACTTCTCCAGGCATTTGATTCGTTGTTCTAATCCTTGCTTTGTAAAATGGAACCAGGCTGTTGAGCCTAAAATCGGGAAAGCATTTGGTTCCTGAGCTTTAAATTCAGGTAGTAACATTGAAATTTCATAATTGGGCATAAATCTTGATTCATCAAAATATGCTTTAGCATATAAATACATAACCTTTCGCAAAAGCCAACAAAGGTATGTATTGACATTTTCTCTATGTTGTACAAGATAAAATAACGCCTCCCGATATATTTTCAACCGGATCTCCGGTGGTATGGAACTATTTATTTCAGTTTTCATAAATGAAGTTTTCTACCGGTTAAGCCGCAAAGGAATTCCATGACCAATCTCATTTCAGGGTTCCGGAAGGTATGATTAAGACTGTTCTTTACATTTTCATTGTAATGGTGCTTATTCGATTCTATATGCTCTTTACATGCCTTGGCGGTGAAAAAAGCATTTCTAAAAACGTCCTGATAATTGTAATAGATTTTATGATAATTATGTTGCTCCATTAGTTCTTCCAAATCTTCTTCGCTTATACCTTCCCCCTCTTCCCCCTTATCAAATATTACATCATGAAGATCCATTAAGGCTTCTTTCATGTCGTCCACATTCGGTTCTACCTCATCTGTACAATCTGACCCGAACCAAAAATACCCATCGGTATCGTAATCACTATCTATTCCGGTGATACGTTCTTTCTCATAAACCTGGATAATATAAGGCATGGCTGTTCCTCTATGATCCTGGCTATTAATTTCATTCGATAATGCCATCAAGGCATCGTACATTTCATCTGATACTTCTATCGTTTTCATTTCAATGGTATTTTTTTGTTTGGTTGTTATTTCTGAGATATGGATTTAATATGCTCATTGGCTTGGGTTATCTAGGTTTTCAATCTAGCATTTTCATCCCAAAGAGCATCATAGGCCGATTGCAATGATGTGATCTTTTGGGTAGATTTCATACAAAGTTCTGCCATATTTATAAAATCCTGATTACCTGATTTTATAAAGTCAATCAAATCTTCTCTTGCTACTGGTTCAATTGTTGCTATTTGTTGTTCGCTCATGTCGCTGTATTAACTGGTTAATGATTCGGGCAATACTCCCAATTTTCTTCACGGAATTGCTTAACTGGAATAGTTACTACTGAACATCCCATTGCAATTAATTCACCGTATTCTCTTTTTTGTTTTAAAGTTGGTTTCTCATTCGGCTGCCCTGCTAAAAGAAATTTGTTTCCTTCACAAGGGCATTTAAATATTCTTACTGGTTGATCCATTATATATAGTTTAATTACTGGTTAACCCTGTTTTATGTGCCTGTCAAGAGAGGTTATATATTGATTCGCCTGATCGATTTGAGTTTTCAATTTTCTGTTTTCTTCTAAAAGTTCTTCATAGGCTTTAGCCTCAAAGCCTTTTCTTGATTCTGCATAGTTCATAATATCGCTGGCTAACTTGTGTTTTGCCTGAATATCAGAACCGCCAATTGGTTTAAAATTTTCAACCCATGCAACGGCTATTCTCCTAGCTTCTGTATCAATGTCTTCTAAATTGATTAGTTTATAATTTATACTCATTGTTGTGTATTTGTTTAATTAATAAAAAAGGAAGTATTCTCAATAAGACAGGATATACGGCTTATCGGCGTTACCCTAAATCATTTTTACTTTTCCGTGAGCAGGCAACCACATTTCTATTGATTCCCATTTACTTTAGGTGGGCATAGCCCAAGCATTGCACTCTATCACTCGTCTGGCTCATACGTCCATGTTACGGCTGCGCATCTGACTCATCTTGAATACTTCCCAATAAAAAAAAGAACGGTTGATAGGTAATAGGGGTTAAGACTTTGATAAAACAATTATTTCAGCTTTTATTTTTGTTCTTGCAAATTCCTCATCCATATCTTCCCTATGTATAATTGAAAATTTAGAAAGTGCTTCTGGAATTGCTTTTGGTCGCTCTTTATCCACAAAGCCATTAGGTATTAGCAAAACAGCTGTTCCACCAGCATTCAATATTTTATCAAGGCAAACCAAGAAGTTTGTCAAATCCTTTACTTCGTATGGTGGGTTAGATATAATTGAATCGAACGAGCCTTTAAAATCTTCAAAAGAACTTTGCTCACAAGGTTGTTCAGTATAATTGGTGTATACTTCTAGCATG
>CAZGWG010000014.1:0-14415 GCA_964529165.1 uncultured Sphingobacterium sp. | reverse complement strand
TCTAGCATGTCATAAGCGAAATCAAATCCAGTAACGTTAAACCCCATGCTTTTAAGTGGATTGGTAAGCATACCAAACCCGCAACAAGCATCTAATACAGGGCTGCTTTTGTCAAAATAAGTGGAGGCTATATTTGCTAATTGTTGGGCTGTTGCAGGAGGTGTAAAAAATTGAGAGGCATGAACTCCATTTCGTTTCTGATACTCAACCCAACAGTCATATAGCCAGTTGTCGCCAGAATATTCAAAAGGTAATTCATTGTGTTGTTTAAAGTATGCCATTACTTCTTGCGGGGTACTCGGCATTCCATAACTTTTGTTTTTAAAATAAGAATTGTTTAAAGAATATTTCTTTTTTCCAATTTTTGCAAAGGATATTTGTGTTTCCATTTTTCAATAGTGAGTTTTAATTGATATTATATTAAGATAATTATATTAATAAAAGAAAATAACTAGACTATTTCCAATACTCGTTTTATCTCCCATGCCTTTTCCTGGTGGCCACAATTATGCATACATTTCATCAGATCTGCAATACTATTGATCTTCTCTACATCGACATCCATATAACCGGGTTTTTCGAATGTTAAATGGTCCTGAAATTTAGGATACTTATTCTTATATCCCCACTGGATAATTAATACTTCTATTATTTCTTTCTGTAACTTGGTGGGAATTACTTTCTCCCCCATGATCTTAACTTTGGTTTTTGCCATGATTATTCGAATTTATGTCTATCACCTTCAAACGTTCCGGAGACAATACCTGTATCTGTATTTAGATCATATTGTAATTGAAGATTATCCTGCTCCTTATAATAATTACCTATGATCATTTTAAATCTTCCTATTGGTGCCGAATCGTCCAAAAAAATAAATTCAACACGATTTCCGAGATCTTCTACATTACATCCATGCGCTTCGGAATTAAATAATCCATTATTGGAAAATACTATATCAACCGTAGTTTCATTAACCTCCACCACTGTCATCAACGCTTCATGGTCCGGATTAGTGCCGTGCTTAAGGGTCCCCTTGTAGTAGCCATTAGCTAAGTCTGATGGAGAACATGATTGTAACACAATTGCTGTAAATGCTAATACGAATAATGTGATTTTGTTTCTCATATCAATGTTTTTTGGTTGTTATACTTTTAATAATTCTTCTTGTTTTTCATAGGTTTCAGACTCATCTTTGCTGCCAATGCCTACAAATCTACTTCTCCTTAACCAATGAATGGTTGTAAAAGGATAGCGTTTTTTGCAAGCAGTACATATAATATATAAAGAACGGAAATGATTTCTAACTCCGACATCTATTGTATCACAATCACATGGACTGTCTTCATTTATAATTGGATAAAAGTATCCTGCGACTACCACATTTTCGGGATGAGTTTCTATGCAAAGTACTTCTGTCATAATTATAATTAGTTATTTTATTCAGTATATTTTTTTCTCTTTTTCCAGTTCTCAAGGGCTGTTTCTATTGAAGGATGTCCCATAATCCCGTCGTTTGAACCCTTATCCCTCTTGTGGATCATAATTTGCAATTTTAATGATTCCTTGGCAAGTATCTCTACCCGGATTCCTTTCTCATGTGCTAAAAATACCAACCTGGTCAAATCATTCACATCCACCGTGGCAAGATACCGGCTGATAACTACCGACCATCCCGATCCGGTTCTTCTGATAGTTTTGGGTATATTATGCTTCCCGCAAAAAAACTCTGTAAAGAACTCGTTTGACTCTTGTTCTGATAATTCCTGTCTCATGATTAGGCGACCTTATTTTTTGCTTTTTTATAATATTCAAATCCGGGAAGGGATAAAACCCAATCGTCCGCTCCATTCCATGTTTCCCACCAGTAAAATCCCATATAGGTATCGTCATGATAATGGTTCCCAGATACATTCAAGCATTTACGACAGGCTTTACCATAGGTATATTTCAAGGTATAATCACTAAATATCTCTACATCTTCCTCGCTACCGCAAATACACTCTTTAATCCATTCATGATTTCTCCAATTTACGTCCACCTGTTGAGAGGTAGGATAGATATGGCTGACAATTACATCACAGGTCCCATTATATTCATAGTACCAGATTTCGCCATCAGCAAATTTTATAGCTCCTAATGAATGTGACATGATTTTTATTTTATCAAAAAATTAATGACTGCTATCAATATAGTGGCAACCGAAAACCCAATCGAAATACCAGTTACCAATCCTGTAAAGTAGTTGCGTCTAATCAACCTGTACATATCTTTATTATTATCCCAATCTGCCATATTAAGTAAGTTGGAGATATTGGATTTGATCGATTACTTCCGGATTGGAGGTTAGTGGCTGTTTGATCAAGATATCCACATTATTACTACCAGTACTGGTTAATTTCTTTGGGATCAATGATATCGAAATTTGATTGATGTCCATGATATGAAGTATCGTGCACTTTTTTAGATTGTACCGGTTCGTAGCTTCCTTTTGAAGTTGGCGCAGGTTATATGATCCGCTATAATCATATTCAAATGTATAAAATACATTCATGAGATTATTGGTTATTCCTACCCCTGATACCCTCACCTTCTTGTGGTAAAGGGATTTGATAAATTCCCGGAATTGTGTTAACTTTTTTTTCATTTCAATGGTCTTTAATGTGGTTTGTAGATCAAAGTTACTATATAAAACGATTGATAACTATAATGGTTGCGAAGTTTTAACACTTTTTGTAAAAACAGTGGGATTAAGAAAAGGGGGAAACCACTCCCCCTAATCACTAAACCACTTAACTGACAACGGTTGCTCTATGGACGACCGGATGCCATTGAATTGTATTGGAAAGAACGGGATGATTTTAAATATTATGATTGATTGGCTTTAATCCACCGGAAAATATCCATATTCAAGTTTAAAGGCAAGCAATGAACATACTTTTCGGTTTTCCTTATCCGTATACCCCCAAAGTGTCTCCATATCCCATTCTTGGATGATGTTTACTTCTTCATCTTCCGCAATAGCTTTGCATATTAATTTCTTTGGCATATCTTGTACCTTTCGAAGTTCCCACCAGTTCAATTCTGCTGCAGTCATTATATTTCAGTTAGTTCTTTAAATATTTCCGTCAAATGCTTTATTAAGGTTGATTGCCAATCACTATTGGAATGCGCATTTACATAAGCTATAAAAGGATAAACTTCTCCATAATAGATGGCATACATATTCGACTTGGTTTTCTTTGCTGCTTCTGCATTTGCTATTCTAGTACAGATTTTTAAATGAAGAGCATGAGGACATAATTTATATTCTTGCCAATATTGCTGAGGATATTGCTCCTGCCGATTCTTTCCCCTCAATGGAGTTAAAAGATATACAATTTCTGCTATATCCTGATTCAACGCATGGCGTATCTCGTTATACGTCAATCCGCAATACTGCATTAATAAATGAGCATAGGATGCGGCCATTACATTTGCCTTTTGCGCATCTGCAACTTTATCTATATAACCGCAGGTAATCTTCGCTGTTTCATCCAGGTGATCCATAAATGGAATATCAAACAATGGGTGTTGCTTGGTACCATGATGGATCTCGGCCAATTGTCTTGCCTTTCTCAAAAGCTCCCGCTCTTCTGCCGTTACATTTAATTGTTCATATTGGTTCAATGGGTTGTTCTGGTGGTCCATGGTCATAATATTGATGGTTTCTTTATTCTTTTGATGCTTTTAATTGTTCTACTTGGTATTCATGAATTCTTTGATAATCTCCAACCTGTATTTTAATTTCGGTTACACTTCCATGTGTATTATGAGTAACCATATACACATATCCCGTACAACACCCTTTGGTATCATAAGAGTCAAAAAGAATGCGATCACCTATTCCGGGTAACGGCAAATGTTTCGGATAATCATAAAGTCCGGGTTTATTATCAATATCAAGGACAATAAAGATAGTTGGTTTGGACGGACGATTTGCCCAATTCGATAGAAACTCGATAAGAATAAGAATACCTATTACCACAAGATCATACTTCCAATGCCATCCGGTAAATCCATCCTTATAGATATCATAGATAAATACGGCGATCATAATAGTGGCAAAAATATACCCGTACTTGAGTTTTTTGTTCTCCATTAGATTTCAAGTTTTGTTTTATCTTCAGCTAGGTTTGCTTCTATAAGATTGAATAAATCGAATCCTTTTGAAAGTAAATATTTCACTCTTTCTGCGTCACATCTAATTAAATCATGCGCTTTAGGGTATTTACCAATATCAATTTTTTTAAATTCAAAAAGTTCCTCTTCTGTCATATCACTTAATGGGCGAAGAAGTAGTTTCATTTTAGATATATGTAACCATGTAGCATTTCCTGCGGGTGAAGGATCAACTTCGGAGTATACTTTTGAAAAAGTGCCACCTTCAATTCTTTTAGCAAAAGCAATACGGCACTCATCTGTACAAAATGATCTTTTAATTCCAGTAATTTGCTTCTTTGTTGGATCTCTTCTTACCTCGATTAAGGCTCCTATCCCAAATTCTGTTTGTACTTCACATCCTAAATATAAATGCAAGTAATTTACTATTTCCTTCTTCATGCTACTTAAAGTATTTTTCATAAAGCAAAACTATCACACCTATGGCCAAAAATAAAATTGACAACCAGGTGAATGATCCTTGATTAATATTGGTCTTTTGAGATCCGGTGGCATAGGATACTATTCTGGGTAAAATAAATAATATGAGGCCGATGGCGCCATAAAATAATAATGCTTCCATGATTAATTTTGAGTTGGGTTTAATCCGGTATCCTTCATGATCTGCTCAGCGGCGAATTGTGCATCTACCTGGGGCAAGTTTCTCGCTACCGTAATAATCAGGTTTTTTTGACTATTGGCGTCTAGTTCTGCGCTTCCATGAATATTTAATTTAATATCTTTTGGATTAGATATATTATCTTCTCCTACCAACAATACCCAAATTTGACCTTTCCATATCTTTTTCATATCTCCAAACTTCTGCTTCAATATTATGTTGTGTTGCTCCTTAAAGAATATTTGAATAGTTTTAGATAACATAAATACGCAAAAGGACATAAATACTAGTATGATTCCCTTTACAACCATGTTGTCCATTTCTGGAATTCGGAAAGAGATAATTAGTGTTGCAATAGTGAGGAGGAAGAATGGGATAAATAAAGCTAATTGGGATAATATAAATTTTGTTCTCATAGGTGATTTAATGAATAATTGAGGTTGTAAACATAATAAGATTTATAGAATAAGACGGTTGTTATTTTTGAAAAATAGTTAAATCGTCTGGATAGTTTTTAACATTACTTTTGTTCATATTCTTGAACTTATGGTTCTTACTCGCCCGGACTGATGCATTATCATACATAGCTCTATAAACCAGGCTTGGGTATTGAGTCTTGCTCAATCTATAGTACCACCACCCCAAACTACAGTAACAATCAAAATGAAGAGTTAAATAATTATCCAGGGCATACTCCACCCGGGCCGATAGCAATATTCTGCTCGGCTTTTCATCCTCCATCAATAATGGAGGGGCTAAAGTATGAGGTGGAGTAGCTCCAGGATGCATAATTATAATTAATGTAATAGTAATTTAAGTTCAAAAAAAAGTATCAGTAACAAATGTAGTATTAATTCAAAAAATGAAAGTAGAAACAATGCCTATTTTAATTCAAATAAACGTGGCAGAAACAAAGGTTGTGTCGATTCAAAAAATTTCGTCAGAAACAATTATAGTTTTAATTCAAAAGGTTTCTCCAGGAACAACCATTAAAGAGATTCAAAAAACTTCATTAGAAAACAATATTGTCGTTAATTCAAAGGTATATTTCAGGAACAAAAGTTCTTTAATTTCAAATACAGGTACTAGAAACAAGGTTCCCATCAATTCAAAAGAATGAAATAGTAACAATTTTCTCCCCATCTCACACATACTTAACAGTAACAAGATAGCTTCAAGTTCAGAAATCTTCATAAGTAACAATTTCCCTTACGAATCAAACAATTTTGTCAGAAACTAGTGGCTTAATGATTCAAACCTGAATCCCAGTAACAAATATCAAGTTATTTCAAAATTAATTGTCAGTAACAAAAAATGATAATTTCAAAAGCTGATGTCAGAAACTAATCTATGCATAATTCATACGCTAATGATAGTAACAAGATGCCTTTCTATTCAAAATAGCCAAAAAGAAACAAATGCTAGGTCAATTCAAAGATTCCCATTAGCAACAATAGAAGTTCGATTCAAAATCTTCAAGTAGAAACAATATCTGTGTCAATTCATAAATTTATTATAGTATCAATGTGTAATAAGGTTCGGACTTTGTGTATAGCAACAAAGGTGTTCACAGCTCAAAGGAATCTATCAGTACCAAATTAAAAACCATTTCAAAAAAAATATACAGAAACATTGACTGCTACGGTTCAAATGGAATAACATGTAACAACTGTTCTTTCAATTCACACAAATATTCTAGCAACTAGTGGGATCATAATTCAAATGTCTTTTACAGTAACAAAAACGTTTATGATTCAAAATAAGTTATCGGCAACAATGAACAGATTAATTCAAAGGAAAGCTACAGAAACAATTTCTTCATCAATTCAAAAGGGGCCTTCAGTAACAACGAAGATCTACATTATAAGATTTAGGATCATAAACGACCTATAGTAACAAGGGTTGTTTCGGTTCACAACAATTCATTAGAAACAATGTTACGTACGATTCAAAAGGTTCTTCTGGAAACAAAATTTACGCTAATTCAAAAGAATAGAAAAGTAACAATGTTTACTACAATTCAAAATGCTTTTTATATAACTACGGACTACCCGATTCAAAAATTTTTGTCAGGAATAATATCAGATTTAATTCAATTACATGTTTCAGAAACAAATTCATAAATATTTCAAAACATTATTTAAGTACCAATAATGATCTAAATTCAAACAAACTATGCTGAAACAAATTTCATACTAATTCAAAAAATGTCAGCAGTAACAAATATGAGCTCAATTCACAACTATTTCACAGTACCAATATATGGATAAGGTTCAAAGTTTGGTCTTAGTAACAATCTCATCACCATTTCAAATGGATTTTTCAGCAACAACGGAAATAATATTTCAAAGAGCGGGTATTAAGGAATTATATCTCCTCCAATTCTAATTCATGAATAGTGGGATTGGACGGTTCGTCATGTCCATCTACATTATTATGAATGGCCATTACGTAAAAAATAATATCTTTCACTTTAAATATAGCGGAATTATTATTTTCAGATATATAAACAATATTGATTCTCTCGTTCAATCCAGAGGCTAAAAATACTATTCTCTGTATCTTGGCAAGGTCAAAAATAGCGGTTTTAAACTTTATTACATCTTTTTGGGCAATTGGGCGGTAGCCAATAACCCGGGTAGTTGTTCCTGATCCGCTGCATTCAGGACACTCATGATAATGGTGATATTCACACTTCACCTTTTTATCGCCTTTACATTCCGGACAATCATCATATATATCGTATTTGTCTATAGTGTCATAAAGTTCGGTAAATTTCTTTGGGTCAAAGGATAGGTTAAGTGTCCACTTATATTCTTCTGGTAAAACCGCTTTATAATTCGGATATTTTTCTACCGGGACGTATTCCTCTTTACAATAATACTTTGGACATATTACTATAACATATGCATCCGTTGCTACCAACATGTCTCCATCCAAATGAATTTTGGTTAAAGCGGGGCGTAGATTATAATCTCTACCGGTAAACGTATCAAGATACCTATCCATGGTGATTTTCAATACTTCCTTATTAAGTGGTGTTTTAGAGTCTAATATTTGATCCATTTTACGTATTTTTTTAATGCTTGCATTTTATCTTTGGTGTCTTTCGTCCCGGTGGATTTTCCATCCCAAAATACTATTCCATGATCCGCGTATTCCGCAATCTTTGTATTTCTGTTTTTACCGGCCAGGGCATTGTATTTAGAGCCATCTCTTCTAGTCATGATATACAATGGCTCCTTGGTTTTGATATTGTCCCAATCCGCAGGGAATGACTTGTATTTTAAGTTATGATCCTTGGCAAATTCCGCAGCAAACTTATCGGCACCCTCACTCATAAAAGCTGCTTCTGTAGGTGTTACCCCAGAAACAATTTCCATGTCAGGATACAGCTTCAATATTTCTTTTAGTTCGAAATATAATCTACTCTTATCCTTAAAGGTACGGGTGCCGATAACTGCTAGTTTCATGAAACTAATTCGTAGTTTTAGAGATATAATTAGCAACTTAAATTTTAGAATATTCTTCTGTTAATTCCTCCTGAAGCATGAAATACTCATTATAAAGAGATTGAATAGTGGTTCCAACAAAATCGGAAACCTTCGAATTTCGAAAACTGCAAAGCCGCGCCCCGACACTCGCATCCGTAGTCCAATAAGCGGAGCGCGAACTCGAAAACACGAAACCCGAAGCCAAGCGATTAAACCTGGGCTCGGTCTTATTTTGATTATCCGTGCCATAGTCCGGCTTAAAATCATCCAGTTTATTTACAACAGCACCAAATATCATAATCTTGTGGGTGATATTTAATAGCTTTTCAACAGTAGATTCGGGGGTTTTAAAAGGCAGGCTCCGCAGTGGATCTAACTTTATTACTTCACATGCATTTTCATACCCTTTCAATATTTCATATGCCGGGGCTGGTGGAGGTGGGGATGGCTTGGGAATAAACTCATCTCTCCCAAATATGGTTTCAAGTTCTTGCTTGATATCTTTTGTGGCATTAGGATAAATTTTCTTTGCCAAGTCGATATTTACTTCAAATTTCTTCATGTTTTTTTGATTTTATTATGCGGTTTCTAATTCTTCTTCCGGTTTAACTTTCTTCACTCGTTTTACCGTTGAATCATAATTGGTGATTTCTTCTAAAGTGATCATGGTGGAGTGGCCTAAATATTCGATTGGATATGGGTTTCTGGCCTCCTTGCCTTTCAATGCCATCCATTCGGTATAAATAAGGTGAAGGAGTATCCTCTTCATTGCTTTCTTCGCTGCTCTATCAGCAAAAGAAATTAATGATTGGTTTTTCTTTCCCCACATATATTCCTTATCTACTTCCATCACGTTGCCAGATTGTTTCCGGGCTTCCTTGGTGGCAATAAAACAAATACTTCCCGTTGGGGTGGCTATAATATTTCCTCTGGCATCTTTGATCACTGCATCCCATACCGGTGTTTCGGGTCCGTATTTTTCCGTTGGGTGCCCTTTATGATCGTACAGCTGGTCGCCATATTTCATTACCTGCAATTTCTCGTTTTGGGCCTTTTCAATTTTTTGGAGTTTCTTCCGGTTGTAAAACATATAGAACCATCCCTGTCCACGCATTAAACAATCCGTAATTACTTCCATACGCCCGGACATTGTGGTATGAAATCCTTTGAATTCCTTTCCTTCGGAATGATAGATCTCTTTGATCTTATTCATGTTCAATTTATTTACCGGAAGCCCCTTGTACGTTCCCAAACCGGCATACATCATTAATGCTGATGGAGTGTGGAATTTAGTTGGGTCCTTAATACATGACATCAAGATTCCTAATTGATAGGCGGTAAATCCTTTGATTGCTGCGAATTTTTTCCATAGCGGATGCTTTTCACAAAGCTTGATAGTTTGTTGTTTGGCCAGTTCGAAGTTATCGTTAAAGATCTTCGTTTGGGATAGTAACCTATCCCGGATATCGTCCGTAATTTCCGGATAATCTCTAAAATATGCTCCCAAGGCATTTGTTGATCGCGTCTGCAGGTTGATTAAATCAAGGCTGTTTTTGGCGGCAAACATTACTTCCAGGTCGTCTGGAATAAAGGCCTCTGTCTTGGGCCCCAGTTTTCCTACGTTACTTTTTTCTTTAGAAATTGATACCCGGCTGGTGGTCATCTTTTTCTTTGCGCTCATTTCTGCGCTGTCTCCCATGATTGCTCCGGCGGATACTACCTCCGTATTCTTTGGGTTTTGGGTGTTGGTGGTTCTTTGGTTTTTCATGATTTCGAATTATAATTTAATTTATGTTTATTGTTATTTATACATATTGAAGGTAGCGGCTAGTTTTTTCAAGGCAACTATATCCAGATATACTGTTTCAAATCTTTGCAATACAGTATGATCAGCAGACGATAATTGGAGATTAAGTTTACCATCAGGATATATTCTTTCGCGGATGACATCAATATTCAACGATAATAATATTGCCCGTTTTTTGTACCTTGTCTGAGGTATGGTGTTTTTCTCCAATCCGGACCAGTCCCCAGCACGTAAATTCAAGATAATATCCATTATTCTCGGAGTTAAGCGATACGTCTCTCTTGTATTCCTGATCATATATGCAGGGATAACAAAACTAGTATCTGGTTCAGGTTTATGCTCAGATACCTTTTTTTCTACTGGGGGTAATAAATGCTTAAAATCGTTGAAGGTTTTTAACCCATCGCAATTGCGAGAGAAGTGATTATGGATAGCTGACCAGAACGCTTCTCCCTGGGGAGTCAATCTCCAATCGAATGATAAAAGAGCGGATGGCATATTCCTGGATACCATGTATTGACGCTGAGGGGAGCAATTATCAAACAACATCCCTCGCACCATATCATCCTTAATGGTATTGAACCATTCTGCGTTGCTTCGAGGGCGGGTAGTGCGTTTAACATCGTAATAATAAGTTTTACCATTGCCTCTAAGCACCCTATTAAATTCCCGAAGCTCGTGATTTAATGGTAACAGCTGATTGCGCTTGTTCTTTGATGGCGCAGGGGTTTTTCTTTTGTTTTTAATTACTGGACTCATAATAAATGGTTTTAGTGTGTTGATTGATTATTCAGTTTTAATTTACGTTCGATTTCTTCTATGACAGGTTTGTTAGCAGGGTCCAACCATTCCTTTGCCACGTTCCATGAAAGGGATTTCGCAGAGGTGAAGGTCTCGGGCGTATGGCTATGGTGAGATAACCTACCCTCGGTTGGCTTTAGCCCTTTATCATGCAGTTCACATAATCCTTCTTTATAAAAAATACAGGGCCCTTTACCTATCTTGTCCCGGCTAATTTGGGTAGAGGCATAGATGTTGACTATCTTATCTGTGATCTTCATAGCTACTCCCGCTGCCCATACCGTAGGTAATATCTTATCGGCATACCCCGCATCAATAAGCTTAAGTATATCCTGCGGAGTCCCCAAGCACGGTGCTACCTCACATTGTGATTTACACCTGTTGCATTTACATTGAACAGGCTTCCGGCCTGTCTTCCGGATTATTTTTTGAAAAGTCGATTCCATAAGGGCGCCTGTTTTTTTGTCAAGGGGGTGTTAGTAACCTGTTTATTGTTAAAATAGTTGTCAATGTACTGGCTTAATTGTTGAGATTTTTTAATAATATCATCCTCGACTCTGTAGTATTTAAGCTGTCGGGGTTGTATTATATACCCTTCTACCTTTGATTTATGATTAAGGTATAACATCTCTTCGAATATGGTAGTTATACTTTTTGGGTTATAGGTAGATTCGATAAGAAGGGCACCCATAACATAAAATATGGCTGAGTCGGATTGCCCCGGCCTGATCATTCTACCCATGCGTTGCATCTCCTCGAGCCCTGTGCGGTCTCGACTGATAACTTTATTCCAAAATTCTAATAGGTATGTTGAGTTTATCATGATTGAATGGGGGTATTAATAGTTTTAAGATCATTATATATAAACCAACACTTGTTTTCTGGGTCGGCATTGGCCTGTTGAAGATATGATAATAGATAATTTGTATGAAAAGTCTCATATCCCACCAGTATACACATCTTGGGTTGACAGAATAAGGAAGCCGTCACTATATTTATTAATTTTAAAGTAACCTGTAGTTTGTCAGAAATTGTACCACGAGGACTACTCCCCGGGCCAGCCATCACTACCGCCTCAAACCTTTCTTTATACAGGTAGTCATTAATATCTTTGGCATGATGAACATTCACCAGACGTACCCCGTCAGGATCATGCCCCAAAACAATATTGCTATACCCCTTCTCTTGAAGTTGGCTGACAACATTCTTGCCCACGGTGCCGGTGTCTCCTAAGACAAGTATTTTGGCATCCTTTGATATTACTGGCTTCTGCGTTACCATACTATTATGCTTGAGGGTCTAATTGTTGGTGAACAATGGTATACACATCCTTGTAAATTCTGGTAAGCACTGGCTGGTTACCCTCAATAAAAGAATTAAGCTCCCGTTTTAGGTATGCATCTACCTCTACCCCTATCTCTCCTACCGTCATCGATAATAATATAGGATATTGTTCTTTCTTTAGCTTCCGAACCAGGTTGTCAGCTATCACCTCCACTGGCAATACATACCTAATCGGGGATGGATCTGTTTTTATAATTAATCTGGCCTTCTTATACATATACCTCTTTCTTATGGTTAGTCTAATTATTTCTTATTTATATTATCTACAAAAACTATCTCTTTATTTTTTATCAAGTGGATCATGGCGCTGATAGACATTTTACCCGAAGCGGGTTTAAACCCTACTGCTTTATCTTCATTAGACAAATTACATTGTTTCCAGGACACAGACTGTTTGTCCGGGTTAATAAAAGTTATTTTAGCAATAATTTGAGTATTCGCCCCTTTGGATGTGGCAGAAAATTTCTGCCCATGCAGGATATATACATTGTAGATATTTTTTGCAATCTCATAATCCTTTTTTTCTCTTTCTTTTTCAGCCTTAGATTGTTTATAATCTGGATTTGCAATTATCGCTACCAGCCGGGGGCCTATAACTTTGTTCCCATGCCCCCAACATATTAATTTAGGATCATACTGAACTTGCGAGAAATCTAATCTTTTTGCCATATAAATAGTGCTTTATTGTTTATAGGTTTTCTACAAATACCAACATATCTCTCAATTGATTGGCAACTTCTTTGGCTGACCGGAAGATAATATTGTCCGCTTCCCTGGGATCCACATGCTTACAATCGATATGCTGATATACAATAAGGAACTTGGATGGGACAATGTTTTCTATCGTCGCCTTCAGATAGTTTCCGCTATCACCGAGCAGTGGGTGCAGATACACCAATTCTTCGGTGGTTATTCCCGGGAAGTATTCCGGGACATCTATTACATAGGCTTTCCGGAAGCTGATGTCCGTTAGCTTTTGTGGATCTATGTTACCTGGTTGAACAATGAAATATAGCCAATCCGGCAATGTTTTTTGCTTGTACTTTATTTTAAGGTTTTCCTTATTCCATAATCGATGCTCCCAATCAAACGCCTTGTTCCAATCATTTTCATAGAACTTGTCCCCGCTGGATGTCTCATATATAGTTACCTCCGTTACATGGTAGAAGATCTTAGTAATCCTTTTTTCGATGATCGCTTTTTCTTCCGGAGCAAGCATATCAATCGTTTTTAAACGAAATGGGGTTTCGGTGCTTTGTGACATATGAATGTTGTTAGTTGATTAATATGTTATTATTATTGTTTATTAGTTTTTACAATATCTATAGCCCATGCTTGAAGAGCCGTCTAAATGTCCATTGTAAACACTCCATCCTTAACAGACGCTACAATTCTATCGGCCAGAAATTGCGGGGTCCATACTCCTGGGTATTTTATTTCTTCCAATTGGTAATCTTCAATAAAATTAAATTCAGGACTATTGTTGGTCTGAGAAATATTTATTTTTTTTTTAGTTTTCTTAGAAGCCGAAAAGATCTCATTCACTAATTTAGCGGATATTTTATACGCTTCTGCCATAGCGATGGCACAATAATGCGAAGATTCATTATGTGATTCTTTCCATATACCCGCTTGTCGAATCATAGCATCTTCATATGATTTAAGTGTTTTTTCTATTCTCTCTGTCATGGTTACTACCTCATAAATTATTTTATGGCTAAATTTTCAGTTGCTTTTTTATATGCTTTTTCAAAATCTTCTTCAGTTGAACTGGTTACTTTAAAATAAGTAGTAGAAGGAAATGTATTGCTCTTATGCAATTCAATTATAGGGCTGGGATTCGATTTGTTCATTTTTATGGTTACCCATATACACTCCCCATCCGAATCTACCCTCACAAATTTTATCCAGGAGGAATCGGTTCTTTGACTTGATATTTCAATGTATGAATACATGCTATTTTATTATATTATTAGTATTGGGTCCAAGTATCTTATCTCTTAACCACTCAAAACCTTGAGTAAACCTGTCCTGACATAGTTGGCAACAATCTTTACAATTATCTTTAGCCTCTGTTTTTATTTCCTCATCAGCAGGTAGGGCTACTTCGACAAGTACGTTAATAATGTATACTGTTTCCATACTATATTTAT